>JBKJLX010000113.1:0-8790 GCA_046596645.1 Polyangiaceae bacterium | reverse complement strand
TCGGCTGCCGCAATGCGATCGCTCGCCGCGGGGTGCGGCGAAGTGCCGCGGGCGAGAAATAGCGCCAGCGCTGCGGCGGCCAGCGCGATGCCCAGCAGCGGCACGTCGGCGTGACCGCGCACCACCAGGACGAGGGCCACCGCGCCCACCACCGGCCGGTCGGCGCGGCGCACGACGCAGAGGCCCACCGCGAGCACCAGGGAGAAGACGCCGAGGACCGCCGGCAGGGCCGAGGCGCCGAAGGGATGGGGCCGCGGCGCGAGCCGCTCGATCGCGAGGGGGGTCACCACGAGCGCCGGCGCGTCGGGATGGGTGATGACGACCCACGCGGCGGCCGCCGTCACCAGGAGCGCGACCGCGATGGCGACCGCGCCGCGGCGCGGCGCGCGAAGCGTGAACGCCGCCGCCGCGACGACGACGCCGAGCTCGAAGGCGAAGCCGAGGGTGGCCAGCGTCGAGGCGGCGACCACGCTCGGCCCGTCCGCCAGGTGCACCGCCACGAGGCGCGTGACGCCAGAGAGCCCGGCCAGCCCCATCGCCAGCTCCGGGAGGCGACGCCCCCCGCTGACGGCGCTCACCAGCGCCGCGGTGCTGGCGGCGAGGGCGATGATCACCAGAGCCGTGCCGGGGACTCGCGGCGCGCCGGCCGACGACAGCCCCACCAGGAGGGCCAGCGCCGACAGCGCAACCATCGCCGTGCGCAAGGTGGCCGGGCGGGGGGAGACCGACGTCGCCACCAGGAGCGCTCCGCACAGCGCGGTCGACGCCACGGCGACCACCTGGGCGACGACGCCATCGACGAGGATCAGCGCGTCGGCCCAGGCGATGGTCCCCACTGCGGACGGCGCGAACGCGCGACCGAGCAGGGACGCCAGGGCGAGCGCGACGGCGAACGGCGCCACCGCGCGGACCGCGGTGGGCCGGCGGCGTTCGATGGCGTCTGCCGTCATCGCAGGCGAGGCTACTTCCGGGGACCTTCCGGCGCACGCGGCGCGCCGGGGCGCGCGCTGTCACCGGGACCGCGACGCGGCGGAGCTCCCTCGACCGGCGGGGCGGGGGGGATCGGACGGCGGGGCGCGCCGGGGCCTGAGGGCGGCGCGCTGGCCAGCAGGTAGGGCCGTGCGTTGCGCGACGAGCAGGCGTCATGCGGGTCGCGGTGGAACTCCCAGTGCAGGTAGACCAGACCATCCGGCGAGACGATGGGATCGGGCGCGCGGCCGTAGGGCGACGCGCGCTGGATCGACTCCAGCGCGGCGGCGTCGAACACGGTGCTGCCGCTGTTGCGCGTGATGCCCATCCGCGTGATCGCGCCGTCCTCCTTGCGCAGGACGATCTCCACATGCGCGATGAGCTGCGTGTCGTTCAGCGTGTCCTTGCGCGCGACGCGATCGAGCGAGTCGAGGAACTCCTCCGCGAACACCGGGTGGATGCGGTTGTGCACGTGGTTGAGGAAGCCCGCGTACACCTTGCGCGCAGCGTTGAGCGACGTCTGGTTGCCGAGCTTCACCGAGGGGTCGTAGTTCTCGATGGCGGGCCGCCAGCGCTCGAACTTGTTGGTGTCGAGCCGGCCGGTTCGCCGCGAGCGCAGCGCGGCGCCGGAGGAGGCGCGCTCCGCGGCGAGCTTCTCCGGCCCCACCGCGCGCTCGACCAGATCCTGGGTGAGGTTCATGGTCGGGCCGCCCGGCAGGCCGCTGCCGCCGAGGCCGAGCGCGCGCACGTCCACCCGCGCGGAGAAGGGCGACGGCTTTCGCTGACGACCCGGCTCGAGCGTACGGCCATCACCCCCAGGGTTGGTGGGGTCGATCGTGTAACCGCCGTCGGGCGCAGCGACGACCTCGGGCGACGCCGGTCCCAGGCCGCCAGCGTTGCCCGGGTCCGCCTGGGAGGCTCCGCGAGGCTGCTCGGGCGTGCCCGCGGTGCCGCGCGCGCCGGGCGGGCCGGACGCAGAGGGGCGATCCGCGTTCGCGGGCGAGGGCGGCGGCGGAGCGGCGTGCGTCGGCGCGGCCGCGGCCGCGGGCGCGGCCTCTCCGGGGGCCTTGGTCCTGTCGCCCGGCTTCTCCTCGGCGTGCGCGACCTTGTCGTCGGTGTCGTTGCCGACCTGGTCCGACGGGCCGCGCATGTTGCTGCCCGGCGTCGGGTCGTGGTTGTCCTGATCGAAGGAGCGCTCCCGCGCCATCGCCTCCTCGAGGACGTTGTTCGCGTCGTCCGCGATGCGCGCCGCCTCGGGGTTGTCCTCCTGGTCCTTCGGCACCTGCTGCACGACCGCGATGCGGCCGTCGTTCGGCGGCGGGGGCGGCGGCGCCGGCTTCGCCTCCTCGGGCTTCGCCTCCTCCGGCTTCGGGATCTCGGTCGGCGGGGGCGGCGGCGGCGCCATCTGCGGCAGCGAGACCTGCATCGGCTTCTCGGCCGGCGGCTGCTGGTCCTCCGGCTTCTCGTCCGCCTTCTTCTCGTCCTCCGGGTCGTCCTTCTTCGCCTCCGCGTCGGGCGAGTCCGCGGCGTTGTCCGCCTTCTCGTCGCTCGCGACCTCGTCGGCGCTGGGATCGGGGGGAGGCGGCTCGAGCTCGGGCGGAGGCACGACGACCATGTCGACCTCGAGCGTGCCGCTGCCAGCGCGCACCTCCTTGCGAAGATCGCGCACGGCCTCGAGGATCTCCGCCCGCTCGGCGGCGACGCGCTCGGCGGCCTCGGTCGCCACGACCGCACCACCGCCGCCCGCGAAGTGCGCGACGAAGGCCGCGCACATCCAGAGCGCGAGGGGGATGTGGACGTCTCGCGGCATGCGACTCGGCGCGGTCAAGCGCTGCCCAGTCGACCGTTGAAAACGCGGTCCACCAGGCCCTTGGACCGTATCACCCGCCCCTGGGTGGGGCAACGCGCGTCAGGTCGAGGAATGGCTCTCCCAGGTGGGATTTGCGGGCAAAACGAGGCGGGTCAACCCTTGTTGGTCGCGCGGACGATGGCGTCCCAGTGCTCCGCGAGCTCGTCCGCCGTCCACGGCTCGTCCGCGTCCTTGAACCGCCCCGGGGTCTGCAGGAGCTTGTAGGCGTACACCTGCGCACCGGCGACGCCGACCACGAAGCCAGTGCGGTCGCCGCAGCGCTCGGACGCGAGGAACGCCACCACAGGGGCCACGTGCTCCGGCCCCAGCGTGGTCACGCCCTGGAACATCGGAAGCTCCTCGGTGAGCCGCGTCCTGGCGATGGGTGCGACGGCGTTGACGGTGATGCGGTGTCGCTGCAGCTCGATGGCTGCGGTGCGAGTCACGCCGTACGTCGCGGCGAGGGCCGCGGCGCCCGCAACCTGACCCTGGTTGCCGAGCAGCCCGGCGGCGCCGGTGGCGTGGACGACGTGCCCGCCCCCGCCCTGCTTCAGCATCTCCCGAGCGGCGGCCTGCGTCACCAGGAGCGTGCCGACGGCGTGCACCTCGAAGACTTGACGGAACGCGGCGGCATCGGTCTTGAGGAACGACGCGTCGCGGGCGATGCCTGCGCAGCAGACCAGCGCGTCGACCCGGCCGTAGGCGTCGATGGCGGCCGCGACGATGGCGCTCGCGCCCGACTCGGTGTGGACCGGCTCACGCACGGCCACCGCGCGGCCGCCCGCCTCGATGATGGCGCTGACGACCTCGCTCGCAGGGTCCTCCTCGCTCGGGGAGCCGTCTGCGGCGACGCCGTTGTCGGCGACCACCACCAGCGCGCCCTGGGAGGCGAGGTGCTGCGCAGCGGCGCGACCGACCCCGCGCCCGCCGCCGGTGACGATGGCGACCTTGCCCTCGAGGACGCTCATCGCCACGCCCCTGCCCTGCCCGTCCTCAATGGACCCGCATGCCCGGCTTGGCGCCCTCGTCCGCGGCGAGGAGGAAGACGCCGTCGGTCCCCTCGCCGCTCGCAGCGACGACCATGCCCTCGCTGACGCCGAGCTTCATCTTCCGCGGTGCGAGGTTGGCGACGACCACCACAAGGCGGCCGACCAGCGCCTCCGGCGCGTGGTGCGCCTTGATGCCAGCGAAGAGGGTCCGCCGCTCCTCGCCGCCGAGGGAGACAGTGAGCTTGATCAGCTTCTTCGCCTCGGGGACGTGCTCGGCGGCGACGATGCGCGCCACCCGCAGGTCGACCTTCTGGAAGTCGTCGATGGTGCACTCGGCGGCCAGCGGCTCACCCTTCAGCGCCGCGTCGTCGTCCGCCCCCGGCGCGAGAGAGGGCAGGACTTCGGCGCCGGGCCCACCCGAGACGAGGGTCTCGGGGGTGCCCGGGGGCGGAGCCCCCGTGTGGAGGGTCTTCGTCATCTCGGAGCTCAGCGTCTCCTGCACGGGTGCCGCCCTGGCGGGTGGCGCCGCCACGGTGCTCGCCTCGACGACCTTGGCCACTGCTGCGGGGTCGATGCGCTGCATGAGGTGCTTGTACTCCGCGACCGCGGTGCCGACGAGGGGGGTCGAGGCGTCATCCCACCGGTGCAGCGTGCCGCCGAGGAGCAGCTCCGCATCCCGCGCGATGCGGGGGACGATCGGCGCCAGGTAGATCATGATCTGGCGGAACAGGTTCAGCGCGACGGTGCAGATGTCACGCACCTCGGCGTCCTTGCCGCCCTCCTTCTTGCGCGACCACGGCGCAGCGCGGTCGAGGTACTCGTTGGCCCGATCGGCGAGCCCCATGGCGAGTCGCGTGGCGCGGGCGAAGTCCCAGTCCGCGTAGGCCTTCGCGATCTCGTCGCCTGCGGCGGCGCCCTGGGCGAAGAGCCCGCCGTCCTCCGGGTACGCCGGCGCGAGGCCGCTCTCGCGCACGAAGCGCGCCGAGCGGCTGGCCAGGTTCACCACCTTGTTGACGAGCTCGGCGTTCACCCGCGCCACGAACTCCTCGAACGAGAGATCGATGTCGTCGACCTTGGGGCCGAGCTTGCACGCGTAGAAGTAACGGAGCGCCGAGGGGTCGAGGTGCTCGCGGAAGGTCGAGGCGAGGATGAAGGTCCCCTTGGTCTTCGACATCTTCTCGCCGTTGACCATGAGAAACCCGTGCACCTGCACCCGATCGGGCAGCTGGTAGCGCGCAGCATCGAGCACCGCCGGCCAGAACAGCGCGTGGAAGTAGGTGATGTCCTTGCCGATGACGTGGACGATCTCCGTGCGCTTCGCGAAATCGGTCGCCGACCCGGCGCCGGTGCGCCACCAGTCGTCGATGCTCTCGCCGGTCTTCTCGCACCACTCGCGCAGCGAGGCGATGTAGCCGATGGGCGCGTCGAACCAGACGTACCAGTAGTGCCCGGGAGCGTCGGGGATCTCGAAGCCGAAGTAGGGCGCCGGCCGTGACACGTCCCAGTCGCGCAGAGGCTCGCCGAGGAAGAAGTTCTTGAGGTAGGTCGCGATGGCGGGCTGGAGGTGCCCCTCCGCCTGCGTCCAGCCGAGAAGGAAGGGCCGCTTCTCCTCGATGGTGACGAACAGGTGGGGCGCGCCGCGGACCTCGGGGCGCGTGCCGGAGAGGCTGCTGACCGGGTCCTTCAGCTCGACGGCCGAGTACGTCGAGCTGCACTTCTCGCAGTTGTCGCCGTACTGGTCGGGCGAGCCGCACTTGGGGCAGGTCCCCTTGACGAAGCGGTCGGCGAGGAAGACGCCCTCCTTCGCGTCGAAGAGCTGCGTCACCTCGCGCTCGGCAACCAGGCCGGCCGCGCGGAGCTTGCCCCAGATGTCGGAGCACACCTCGAAGTTGGCGCGCGAGTTGGTGCTGCCGAAGTGGTCGAACACCACGTCGAAGGCAGCGAAATCGAGCTGATGCGCCTCGCTCATCTCGGCGATGAGCGCGTCCTCGCCCCGCCCCTCCTGCCGGGCGCGCATCATGATCGCGGTGCCGTGGGTGTCGTCGGCGCAGATGAAGACGGCCCGGCGGCCGCGGCTCCTCTGGAAGCGCACCCAGATGTCGGTCTGCGTGTACTCGACCATGTGGCCGATGTGGATGTGCCCGTTGGCGTAGGGCAGCGCGCTCGTGACGAGAAGTCGTCGGCTCATCGGGCCGCGCGTTCTGGCACGGGTCGGCTCCACGGGAAAGCAGAGGCGCGCTGGCCCCCCGCTTTATCGGCCGCCCGAGGAGGCGGCCCACGTCGGTCTGCGTTCAGCAGCCCGGGTCGCAGAACTGGTCGACGTAGCCGACGCAGGTCGAGTCCCACTCGGTGTCGCAGCAGTACGAGTCCTCCTGGCAGATGGCGTCGACGCAGTCGTTGCATGTGGCGTCCATCGCCTCGCCGATGCTGCACTCGTCGTGGCAGTTGCCGCCACCGCCGGAGGAGGAGCTGGTGGTGCCGCCGGAGGAGGAGCTGCTGCCGCCGCTGCAGATGCCGTCGCACCAGGCGTCGGCCTCGGAGACGCACTGCGAGTCCCACTCGGTGGTGCAGCAGAAGTCGTCCGCCTCGCACACCGTTTGGCTGCAGGAATCGCAGCTGAGGTTCAGGGGGCCGCCGGCCTCGCAGACCTCGTGGTCGCAGCTGCCGCCGCCGCCCGAGCCGGAGCTGGAGGAGCCGCCGTCGCCGCCCACGCCGCAGTCGTAGATGAAGCCCGGGCAGGGCGAGCAGACACCGTAGTCGCCGGCGACGCCCTCGCAGTACATGTGAATTTTGTGGTCGTTGGGGCCGAACACCTGGTGGAGGAGGAGCGCCGCGGCGAGGCTGCCGAGGGGCCCGAAGGCGTCGAGGGCGACGCCGTCGATGTCGATGTCCATGCAGTCGGCGTCGACCCGGCAGGGGACGCAGACGCCGCAGGACAGCGAGTCCGACACCTGGAGGCCGGCGCAGACGCTCATCGGGTACTCGATGTTCGCGTCGCCGATGTCGTCGATGCCGGTGAGGTCGCGCAGCAGGTCGCCGACGTTGAAGGTGACGCCCACGCCGCCGCAGTCCGCGTCGTCGGAGCAGAGGTTGGTCACCTGGTCGAAGGGGGCCGGCAGGACGACGACGCCGTCGCCGAGGTCGGAGCAGCCCGCAGCGCTGGGGCCGCAGGTGCCGGCGCCGCCGTTGATCGGGTGGTGGCAGGTGTCGACGTCCACGCCGCAGCCGGTGCAGTCGGCGTCGGACTCGCAGCGGCCACCGCCGTCGGTGCCGCACTGCTTCTCGCAGGTCCCGGTGAGGGTGCACACCGAACCGGCCGGGCAAGCGTAGGTCGGCGAGCACTCCGCGCACTTGTGGGCGTTGCAGGCGTGCGCCTCGTTGCCGGCGGTGCCGCAGGAGCCGCAATCGTTGTCGGTGTCGCAGGTCGACGGGCACTTCGGCGCGCAGACGTTGTTCACGCACTCGTCGGTGGCCTGGCACGAGGAGGTGTCGTTCGCGGTGCAGGCGACGCAGCTGCCGCCGTCGCAGACCTGGTGCATCGGGTCGCAAGCGGCGCAGTCGGCGCTGGTGGCGCAGGTGATGGTCGGGGTGCCGGTGGGGTCGGTCTCGCAGCTCAGCCCGTCGGGGACGCAGTTGCCCCAGCTGGAGCAGCTCTCGCCCTCCGGACAGCCGCCGGAGACGCCGGCGGAGCAGGCCACACAGCGCTTCTCCTCGACCAGGCAGGCCGTACGCCCCTCGGAGCAGCCACCGCAGTGCGCGTCCTCGGTGCAGTTGTGGAGGAGGCAGACCTGCTCCTCGTCGTCTTGCGGGTCCTTGTCGCCGTCGTCGTCCTCGCCGTCCTCGTCCCCGTCGCCGGAGCCGCCCGGGTCCACGGCGCCCGGGTCGATGACGTCGCTCTTCGCGCACCCGGTGGAGGCGAGCGCGCCGGCGAGGATCACCACCACCGCGAGGGAGGAGCGGAGCGCGTCGAGGGACATGGGGGTCGCACAAGCAGGGATTGCGCCAGAAGTCATTGGCTGCATTCTCGCTAGAATTCTTGGCCTTCAGGCGGTCGGCAGCGAGCTCCACCGCCGATGGATCCGCTGGATGGATCAAGGATGATCCGGCCCGCTGTCCCACACGACGGGCGCGAAGTTGCCCGAGCGCGCCGCGGCGGGGCATGGGAACCGGGCATGTGGCTCCCGTCTCGCCTTGAGCGTTCGACCCTCGGCGACCTCCTGGGCAGCCTCCACCGCGGGGGCGTGACCGGGCGGCTCGAGCTGGTCGAGGTCGACGGCGCGGCGGCCGGCGCGCGGCGGACCATCCACCTCCTATCGGGTGAGGTGGTGCGGGTCGAGGGCTCCGGACGCCGGCTGGGCGAGCGCCTCGCGACGTCGGTCGCCGGGCAGGTCGCCATCGAGCGCGCCCTCGCCGCGCGCGCGGACGACGACACCCGCCTCGCCGGCGAGGTCCTGCTCACCAGGGGGCTCTCTGACACCGACGCGATCCGCGCCGCGCTGGAAGCGCAAGCACGCGAGCGGCTGGAGGGACTCTTCGCGCTCCGTCGCGCGCAGATCCGGTTCCGGGTCGCCTCCGGCCCGGCGCCTTCGGCGCCGCGCATCTCGCTGGGGCCAGACGCCTTCTTGCACGGGCGCCCGCGCCTCACGCCGCGGGTCGCGCCACCGACGCCGGCCGCGCCCGACGCCCTGGCGCTCCTCGGCCTCGCTGCGCATGACGCGCCCAGCGTCGACACCATCCGCCGCGCGTTCCGTCGCCGCGCCGCCGCGCTCCACCCCGATCGCGCGCGAGACGTCACCAGCCGTCGCGTACTCGAGCGCGCCTTTGCCCAGCTGGGCGACGCCTACCGGCGCGCGCTGGACGCGAAGCTCAGCGCGGCTTGAGACGAACCGGAGCCTTCTCGCGCTCCTCGATCCGCTCCACGACGTAGGCGGCAACGTGCTTCGGCAGCGTGCCGGGGCCGAAGCCGGCGTCGAAGCCGAGCTC
>JBKJLX010000860.1:0-19280 GCA_046596645.1 Polyangiaceae bacterium | reverse complement strand
TGCGTCTCGGACCACTCGATCATGGCCGCATCCTACGCGGGCGTCGCGAACCCCGGGCTGCTGCAGCGTGCTCGACGACGGACCCGGGCGACACGCGAACCGACAGCCCATGCGCGGTCTGCTGCAAGGACCATGGCTCCGAGCAGAAATCAGACTTCAAAAAAGGTGCCTGCGTTTGCGCGTGGCAGCCGGTCAAGTGACGTAACCCGCTGCACGGACCCCGCCGCGTTCAGGGTGACGAGCCCGACGTCCTCGGTCGCGGGCGTTAGGGCAGCGAGGCGGGGCTGGCCTGCAGGGCTCGCTCCACCGGCGCCCCTCGGCCGGCGCGTACGTCGTCAGCCGTCGGCGCGGTCGATGCGCGCGGCCAGCATCTCCAGCTCGGCCACCCGCGCGCGCTGCGCGTCGGCGCGGCCGGCGGCCTGCGCGACGACGGCGCCACTGCGCGCGCGCTCGATGTCGGGGCCGCCTGCCGCCGCGGCGAGCTCCGCCTCGACGCCCCGGCGCCGGTCGTCGAGCCCGGCGAGGATCTGCCGCGCGTCGTCGATGCGCCGTCGGTAGAGCGCGATCACCGCGGGTCGGCCCGCCAGCCAGGCCGCGAGGTCCTCCGCGCTGGCGGCGCGCAGCGCGGCCACCTCTTCCCGCGCCGCCTCCAGCTCGGCCTCGAGGGTGGCGCGATCGGCGCCCGCGACCGCGAGCGTTCCCAGCTGCACATCGAGAGGGTGGGCGTCCTCGGCCATGCGTCATCGTAGCGCGCTCGACCGGCCCTGCAGGCGATGCCACGATCGTCCAGTGAGTTTCCGCCGGGTCCGCGTCCTCGCCTTCGTGCTGCTGGCAGGCGCCGCGTGCGGGGCGCCAGGTGCGAGCACGCCTCCTCCCGGCTCCGCGGCCGGCACCTCGCTGCGCGAGGGCGTGCTCCTGGTCTCGACGATCGGCGGCGGCGAGCAGGGGCGCAGCGATCGCCTGGAGATCTCGGAGGACGGGGTGGCGCGGCTCTGGTTCAAGGGCCGGCTCCAGGCCGCGACCCAGCTGGGGGCGGAGCACCGCCGCCGCCTGGACGAGCTGGTCGCGACGAGCGCTCCCATCCGCGACGGCGACGCGTCGGACTCGTCGAGGGCCGACGGCATCCGCTCGACCCTGGCCCTCGCCGGCCGCGGCCGCGGCGAGGATCGTCGCGAGATCGAGAGGTTCGTCGCGGAGGTCGGCGGGCGGCTCATGGCCCACGCCGAGGTGTGGGCGGCGTCGGTCCTCGTGGTCGGCCGCCCGGCGGGGGCGCCGCTGGGCGCGCGCGGGCCGGCGCGGCAGGTGCGCATCCGGATCGATGAGGTGCTCACCGGCGCGCTGGACCTGGCGCCGGGCGCGATCGTCGAGGCGGAGCAGGCCTTCCTGCCAGCGGGGGCCTGGTCGGAGTCGCCGCGCGCGTTCCGGCTCGATGCGTCGCTCGCCAAGGTGGGGGACCGCAGCTACACGGTGCGCTGGGCGCGCGGCGTGGCGGTGCCACCTGTCGACTTGCCGCGCATCCTGGAAGAGCAGCGCGCCCTGGCGCCGTGAGCGGCTCACGGCACGAGGACGAGCTTCCCCATGACCTCGCGGCGGCCCAGGCGCTCCAGCGCCTCGGTCGCGCGATCGAAGGGCAGCACGGCGTCGACGTGTGGCCGCACCTTGCCCTCGGCGAGCCAGCCCATGACGCGCTCGACGTGCGCGCGGTTCTCCGCCGGGCTTCGCATCGCGAACGCGCCCCAGAACACGCCCACCAGCTGGCACGACTTGAGGAGCAGCAGGTTGGCGGGGATGCGCGGGATGGCGCCCGATGCGAAGCCGACCACCAGGTGGCGACCGCCCCAGGACAGGGTGCGGAGCGCCGCCTCGGTCAGGTCGCCACCGACCGGGTCGTAGACGACGTCGACGCCGCCACCGCCCAGCTCCTTGGCGCGCTGCTTCAGGTCCTCGGTCGCGTAGTCGATGCCGTGGTCGGCGCCATGCGCGCGGCAGTGCGCCAGCTTCTCCGCCGAGGAGGCGGCGGCGATCACCTGGGCGCCGAGGCACTTGCCGATCTCGATGGCCGCGGTGCCGACGCCGCCCGCGGCGCCGAGCACCAGCAACGTCTCGCCCGGCTGTAGGTTCGCGCGATCGACCAGAGCGTGCATGGTGGTGGCGTAGGTGAGGAGCATCGCGGCGCCGACCTCGAAGGAGACCGCCTCGGGCAGCTTCGCCACCGCCGCCTCCGGCACCACCACCTTCTCCGCGAAGGCGCCGAAGAGCATGGTCGCCGCCACGCGGTCGCCGACCGCGACCGAGGAGACGCCGGCGCCGACGGCGGCGACGACGCCCGCGATCTCGCCGCCCGGCACGAACGGCGGCGGCGGCTTGAACTGGTACTTGCCCTGGGTGATGAGGACGTCGGGAAAGTTCACTCCGGCGGCGCGAACGTCGACCAGGACCTCCCCGGCGCCGGGCGTGGGGTCGTCGACCTCGTCGACGCGGAGAGCGGAGGGACCGACGAGCTCGTGGCAGCGGACGGCGCGCATGCGCGCATGTTCGCACGGGCTCGCGCGCGCTGGTCAGTCGCGCAGGAACGCGCCTGGTGCTGCGGCGCACGGCGGTGACGGACGCCGAGAGCTACCTCGCGATGCGGAGCCGCAACATGGCGGATCACGCGTGGATGGGCGGCGCCTTCGTCGACACCGCCATCCACGCGCGCTTCGCCGGCTGACGCTCAGGGCTGCGGCGGCGCGACCTTGACCACGCGACCGCCGCTGGGGAGCGCGACCGGGGTGTGGGCCACCAGGTAGCGCTCCAGCGCGTCGAGATCGACGGTGCCGCCCACGCGGTCCTTGGAGCCGCGCAGCGCGCTGAAGCTGTCGCCGCCGTCGGCGAGGAACGCGTTCAGGGTCACGCGGACCTCGGTCGCAGGGTCGAGCGGGGCGCCGCCCAGCGTGATGGATCCGGGGACCACCTTGCTGCCGGCCGGCCGCGTCTCGTCGAACTGATAGCTGAAGCCAGCGGACGGCAGCAGCAGCATCGAGCGCGCGGTGGTGCCGGTCAGCCACTGCTGCTCGAGCACCTGGGCGATCTGCGCGCCGGTCAGCGTGACGGTGACCAGGTTGTTGGCGAACGGCTGCACCGCGAACAGCTCGCCGTAGGTGACCACGCCGTCGCCCTCGCCCGCCGACGAGAGGAAGGTCAGCGGCGCCCGTACGCCGCCCGGGTTCATGAAGGCGATCTGCGCGCCAGCGTCGCGGGTGGCCTCGAGCTGGGCGTCGGCGATGACGTAGCCCATGGCGTTGTCCTCCGCCGCGTTGGTGCTGGTGGCCGCGGGCAGCTTCAGCTCCGCCGCGATCTGGCCGATGACACGGTTTGCCACGCTGGCGACCAGCGCCTTGTACTTGGCGATGAGGCTGGTCTGCGCCGGGTCCTTCTCGACGGTGCGAGTCACGATCACGTTGCCGGCCTGCGCCGACTTCACCTGACCGGTCGTCTCGTCGATGACGAGATCGATGTCGGTCACGAGGCGGCCATTGTGCGCCGCCGAGGTGACGAGGCGGCCGTCGAGCTCGCAGAGGTGGGCAGCGTTCGTGTGGCCGCTGACGACGATGTCGATCGCCGGATCGAGGCGGCTCACGATCTCGAAGATGGGCCCCGAGATCCCGGCGCACTCGTTGTACAGGCCGGTCGCGGCCCCGCCCTCGTGGATGAGGACGACGATCGCCTCGACGCCGCGCGCCTGCAGCGCCGGCACCAGCTTGTTCGCCGTGTCCGCCTCGTCGGCGAAGCTGAGCCCCTCGACGCCGGCGGCCGTCACCACTCCGGGCGTGTTCTCCAGCGTCATCCCGATGAAGCCGACCCGGGCGTTTCCGAACGACTTCACGTAGTACGAGGGGAAGATCGTCTCGCCGTCGTCCGTCGTGGTGACGTTGGCCGCGAGGTAGGGGAAGGCGGCGCCGGCGAAGTCGTCGCCGTCCTGGCAGCCGTCCTTGGGGTGGCATCCGCCGTCCTGCATGCGCCAGAGCTCATCGATGCCCTCGTCGAACTCGTGGTTGCCCACCGCGGCGACGTCGAGGCCCATCAGGTTGACGGACTCGATGGTGGGCTCGTCGTGGAACGCCGACGAGAGGAGCGGCGTCGCGCCGATGATGTCGCCCGCGGCGACGATGACGGTGTTGGGGTTGGTGGCCTCCAGCGCCTTCAGGTGCGTGGCGAGGAACTCGGCGCCACCGGCGTCGGTCGGGGCCACCGCGGGGTCGAGGCTGGTCTTGATGCGACCGCCGGAGCCGGAGGGGACCTCGAGCGCGCCGTGGAAGTCGTTGAAGGCGAGGATCTGCACCGGCACGTCGCCACACGCGCCGCCCTCGTGCTTGGCGTGGTTCCGCATCCTCTCGATGGCCGCCGGTCCGACCTGGGGCACCGCGTCGACCTCGGACAGGTTCTTGAACCAGCGATCGTCGATCGTGCCCAGCTCCCCGTCGGGGCCGGCGCGGTGGGCGACGATGTTCCTCGCCGCGGCGCTGTTCAGCTTCGCGTCGTCGTCGAGCGTCGTGAAGGACCCGGAGTTCGCCAGCTTCACCACCGCGCACTGCTGGGCGGCGGTCAGCGGCGACTCGGTCGCGTCGCTGTCCTCCTCCGCGATGGATGAGCCTGCAGGTGCGCAGCCGAGGGCGACGAGCGCGATCACCGACATACCGAGCGTCTTCATGGGGCCCCTCCTGGGTCGGTCTCCATCCCCCGATGGAGCCGATGGGAGCGTCCTACATCTCGGCACATCCGCTGTCTATGGTACACATCGTGGCCCAGAGCGGACCGATGGGGCTGGGCGGTCGGTCTGTGAACGTCCCCGGGAATCCAGTCCTTGCACGACGGTTCCGGTGCCGGTATGCCCCCCGCGGACTCGCGGGCTCGGCATCGAGTCGCTCGAGCAGGAGGACGGTTCACATGGCGGCGAGCAAGATGACGAAGACGCAGTTCATCGCGGCGCTCTCGGAGGGCTCTGGCCTCGACAAGAAGGCCGTCAATACCCTGCTCGACGCGCTGACGAAGCTCGTCAAGGAGCAGCTCGGCGCGAGCGGTCCGGGGGAGCTCACCATCCCCAACCTGATCAAGCTGAAGACGAAGGAGACCCCCGCGACCCAGGATCGCGAGGGCATCGACCCCTTCACCAAGCAGAAGCGGATCCTCAAGGGCAAGCCCGCGAGCCGCAAGGTCCGCGCGAGCCCCGTCAAGGCCCTGAAGGACCTCGTCGGCGGCGCTCCCGCGGCGTGATCACCGTCTGATCACCGTCTGCATCCCGGGCCGGGGAGGCGCGTCATGACGACGCGCCTCGCCTCTGCGCTCAGAACCAGATCGTGATGCCGGCCCGCAGCAGGCCGCCGACGTTGGAGTCGCCGGTCTCGCCGGTGCGCGGGTCGAGGAACTCCGGGAGGTCCCCGTCGTCGACGCGCGTGCGCGCCAGGACCACGCCGTCGAGGTCGATGCCGACGCGCCGCGAGACGCGGAACTCGACGCCGACGCCGCCCTGGGCGCCGACGTAGTCGTACTCGTCTGTGAAGCCGTCCTCCGAGAGGTTCGGTCGGTACTGCGTGTTGTCGACGTCCGCGTGGGCCACGTGGATGCCCGCCAGCAGGTAGACCTGAACCTTGTGCTGGGGGTTCAGGTAGAAGATGCCCGAGCTGGACAGCGCGGTCTCGAAGCGATCGTTGCCCGAGTAGTCGATGCCGCCGAGGGCATCGAGCCCGATGTCGAGCGCGAACCAGGGGGCCGGACGCCAGCGGAAGCTCGCGCCGAGGCCGCCCATGCCCGGGTCTTCCCCCGCGCCCCACGCGTCGGCGAGGCCGTCGGGGATGGGCACCCCCTGCAGGCGGAGGTTGAGGCCGAACTTCTCGCGCCAGCGCTTGGCGCCGGCGCGCGGCGGCGAGACCTGCCGCACCGGCGGCCCGGCGTAGGGCGGGGGCGGCGGCTCCGGCATCGGGCTTAGGTCGCGGTCCTCGTCGTCACCGCCGTCATCCGACATGTCCCCCGGACGAGCCGGGCCGACACCGGGCGGCGGTTGCGATCCGGGCGGGGCGGCGGGCTGCGCGCCCGGCGGCTGGACACCCGCGTCCTCGCAGAACCACGAGCCCGGCGGGCAGTCCTGCGCGGCGGCGGTGCCGGCGAGCGCGAGCACCGAGAGAGCAGTTGCGAGGGCCGTCGGGACGGCGGCAGCGGTCGAGGCGAGTCGGCGCGTCATTCTGTGGGCTCCTGACGCGGTCGAGGGTAGCAACCGTGGTGCCACTCTGCACCCGCGGTTCCGCGCGGCGAGCGGTTGCCTCCTCGTCGACCGTCAACCCGAGGTCACGGTCGACCGGACCGCCCATGCAGGTCGCGGCGCGATCGACTAGGGTCCCGCAGCGCCATGTCCCCGCCCGTGCCGCGCGTCATCCTCAAGCCGGGCCACGTCCGGCCGGTGTACTCGGGCCACCCCTGGGTGTTCCAGCAGGCCGTCGCCCGCGTCGAGGGCGGCGCGGTCGCGGGCGACGAGGTCGAGGTCGTCGACCCCCAGGGCAACGCCCTCGGCCGCGGCCTCTACTCGCCGAAGTCGGCGATTCCCGTGCGCATCTTCACGCGGAGCGCCGGGGTCAAGATCGACGGGGAGCTCTTCCGCGATCGGCTGCGACGCGCGCTGGCCCTGCGACGGTCGCTCGACCTCCCCGGCGGCCCCGCCGGTCGCGAGACGACGGCGTTCCGCGCCGTGCACGGGGAGGGCGACGGCCTGCCGGGCCTGGTGGTCGACGTCTTCGGGAACGTCGCCTGCGTGCAGATGAACACCATCGGCCTCCGCCGGCGCGAGGGGCTCGTCTACGACGCGCTCGCCGCGACGCTCGCCCCGCGCGCCATCGTCGACCGCACCAGCGAGTCGACCGCGCGCTCCGAGGGCTTCGAGCCGACGCCGGGCGTCGTCCGTGGCGACGCTGCGATCACCGAGCTGAGCTTCCGGGAGCGCGGTCTCGACTTCACCATTCCCCTGGCCGTGGGGCAGAAGACCGGCTTCTACCTCGACCAGCGCCCGCTCCGCGCGCGGGTGGAGCAGCTCGCCCAGGGGCGGCGCGTGCTCGACACCTACTGCTTCGTCGGCGCGTTTGCCCTGGGCGCGGCGCGCGGCGGCGCGACGTCGGTGACCGCGGTGGACGAGAGCGCGACCTCGCTGGAGGTCGGCGCGGAGATCGCGCGCCGCCACCCGTTCGGCGACCGGGTCACCTTCACCAAGGCCGACGCGCGCAAGGCGCTCGACCACGCCTCGAGCGAGGGCGGCTACGATCTCGTGATCTGCGACCCGCCCAAGCTGGCGCAGACCCAGCGCGGGCGCGAAGGCGCGCTCGGCGCATACCAGCGCCTGGCCTCGCTGGCCTGCCGCGCGACCAGGCCCGGCGGGCTGCTCGTCTTCTGCTCGTGCTCCGGCGCCGTCTCGATGGACGAGCTCGTGCGCGCGCTCGCGCTCGGCGCGCGCCACGGCAACCTGTCGGCGGTGGTGCTGGAGCGATGGTCGCAGGGCGCCGACCACCCTGTGCCCGCCGCGTTTCCCGAGGGGCTGTACCTCAAGGCGGTGATCGCCCAGGTGAACGCGATCTCGGCCTGAACCGATGGGGCCGCTGACCGCGCTGATCTCCGCTGACGTCGCGCCGCTCGTCGGCGTGATCTTCGATCTCGACGACACCGTCCTCGACCGCGGCGAGCTGGGCCTCGAAGCGTACGACGCCCTCTTCCGCCTGCGCGGCGCGGGGCTGCGGCTCGTCGCCTGCACCGGGCGACCCAGCGGCTGGGCCGAGGTGATCGCCCGCACCTGGCCGATCGACGGCGCGGTGGCAGAGAACGGCGCCGTTGCCTGGCACAAGGTCGGGCACGGGCGCGTGGTGCTGCTCGACCCGGTCGTCCCTGCCGAGCGCGCCGCGCGCGCCTCGCGCCTCTCCGCGATCGCGCGCGACGTCCTCGCCGCCCACCCGACGATGGCGCTGTCCGACGACGTGGCCGCACGTCGCACCGATCTCGCGTTCGACGTGGCGGAGCGCCGCCAGGTCGCGGCGGACGTCGTCATCTCCGCCCGCGCGCAGCTGCGTGACCGCGGCGCGCGCACCTTCCTCTCCTCGGTGCACCTCCACGCCACCTTCGAGGCGACCGACAAGGCCTCGGGGGCGGTGGCGTTCCTCGCCGGCGCGCTGCGCGAGGAGCCGACGGCCGCTCTCGGTCGCTGGGCCTTCGTCGGCGACAGCGAGAACGACGCGCCGGCCTTCGCCGCCTTCGAGCGGACCTTCGGCGTCGCCAACGTGAGGCCGCGCGCGGCCGCCCTCACGAGGCCGCCGCGGTGGGTCGCACCGTCGGCTGCGGGGCGCGGGTTCGCCGAGATCGCGACGGCGATCGTGGCGCTGCGCGCGCCTTGCGTGGTGGGCGTTCGCGAGTAGGATGCGCGGGCGCGGTCGCCCCGCGCACGTCATGTCCGAGGAGAAGAGGTCCACGGCTACAGCACCGACGGCTGGCCGCGAGGTCTCCCCGGGCGTCCGCGTTCGCGTGACGAGCGGCGCCTTCGCCGGCAAGACGGGCGTCGTCGGCGAGCCGGACGGGAAGGGCGGCGTCATGGTCGTCCTCGGCCAGCTGACGGTGCGGGTCGCCTTCGAGGAGATCGAGGTCGCCCCGGCGGCGATGCGCGATCGACCCGTCATGGGGACATCGCACATGGGGAAGAGGGCAGGGAAGAAGGCGCGATGAGCGGCGGCCCGGCGAGGGACGGCGAGCGCGCACGCGCGCCGGACGTGTCGCGCTTCCCCGTCACGCTGACCGGTCAGCTGCGGGACAAGCTCCCCTTCTACCTCGCCGGCGCGGCGCTCCTGCTGGTGCTCCAGGTCTGCCTGGCCGGTCGCGACTTCCTGGTGCGGGACGCGGTCGACGCCGCGGTCGCGCTGCGCGCCGCCGAGGTGAAGACGGCGGCGCTGTGGATCGTCGGCGTGTCGGTGGCCGGCGCCGGCGTTCGCGTCCTGTCGCGCATCGCCGTGTTCACGGCCGGTCGCAACGTCGAGTACGAGCTGCGCGCGCTGCTCCTCGACCGGCTCCAGCGGCTGGGCCCGGCCTTCTTCAGGAAGATGCCCACCGGCGACATCATGAGCAGGGCGACCAACGACCTGGTGCAGGTCCGCCTGCTGCTCGGCTTCGGCGTCCTCAACATCGTCGGCAGCACCTTCGCGCTGACCAGCGCGTTCTACGTCATGTTCTCCAGCTCGTGGAAGCTGTCGCTGGCGGCGATGATCAACCTGCCGCTGCTGGCGATGGTCACGCGCGTCTTCTCCTCCCGCATGTTCGCGCGCACGCGCGAGAATCAGGAGGCGATCGGGAAGATGAGCGATCGCGTCCTGTCCAGTCTGGCCGGCGTGCGCGTGGTGCGCGCCTTCGGGCTGGTGCCGGCGGAGCGGCGCAGCTTCGAGACGGCCAACGTCGACTACCTCGGCAAGAGCCTGGCCCTGGCGCGCTTGCGCGGGTCGATGGCGCCGATCATGGGCGCGCTGGGCGCCTTCGGGGTGCTGGTCACCTTCTGGTACGGCGGCGTCCTCCTGGAGCGTAGGGAGATCAATCCCGGCGATTTCGTCGCCTTCTGGCTGGCGCTGGCGCGGCTCACCTGGCCGCTGATCGCGATCGGCTTCGTCGCGTCCATCATCCAGCGCGGCCGCGCAGGCTACGAGCGGCTGCGCGTGATCTTCGATGCCGTGCCCGAGATCGCGAGCGGCGAGGCGAAGCGCGACGCGCCGGTGCAGGGTGCGCTGCGGGTCGAGGCGCTATCGTTCCACCACGGCGATCGCGCGGTCCTCGACGGGGTCTCCTTCGAGGTGCCGGCGGGGTCGAGCATCGCCGTGGTCGGTCGCACCGGCTCGGGCAAGAGCACCCTGGCGTCGCTCCTGCCGCGCCTGATCCCCACGCCGCGGGGTGCGGTGTTCCTCGACGGGGACGACGTGTGCGACCTGCCGCTGGAGCGCGTGCGCGGCAGCATCGGCTACGCCCAGCAGGACGCGTTCCTGTTCTCCACCACCGTGGCGCGCAACGTCGGCTACGCCCTCCCCGACCCCGACTCCGACGAGGCGTACCCGCGCATCCTCGCGGCGGCGGCGGAGGCGAGCGTGCGGGAGGAGGTCGACCGCCTGCCCGAGGGCTTCGACACCGTGGTGGGCGAGCGCGGCGTGCAGCTCTCCGGCGGGCAGCGGCAGCGGGTCGCCCTCGCGCGCGCCCTCCTCCGCAACGCGCCGGTGCTGGTGCTCGACGATCCGCTCTCCGCGGTCGACGCCAAGACCGAGGCCGCCATTCTGGGCGCCATCGACCGCCAGAAGCAGCAGCGCACGGTGGTGCTCATCACCCACCGCATCGCGGCCGCGCGTCGGTGCGATGGGATCGTGGTGCTCGACGAGGGGCGGGTGGTCGAGCGCGGCACCCATGACGAGCTGGTCGCCGTGGGCGGCATCTACGCCGCGTTCGCCGAGGAGCAGGCGCTGGAGGCGGAGCTGGCGCGGCTCGGCAACGAGGCGGTGGACGAGCCCGTCATTGGCGCGCCGGCGGCGGCGTCGCATGCATCCCGCGACAGCGGGACCACCGAGGGCCAGGGCAAGCGCCGGGGCGACGCGGTGATGGCGCGCTTCCACGAGGAAGGCGCGGTGCACACCTACGACGCCAAGCACCTGCGCGAGCTGTGGCCGTACCTGCGGCCGGAGCGGTCGAAGGTCGCGCTCTCGCTCCTCCTCCTGATGCTCGCCTCCGTCCTCGCCCTGGGCCGGCCGCTCATCATGCGCGACGGCCTCGACGGCGCCCTCGCCCCAGGCGGCATGGATCAGTTGCTGCGCGCCGGCCTCGCCCTCACCGCGATCATCGTCGTCGAGCAGCTCATCGCCTTTCCGCAGATGTACCTGATGCAGATCGCCGGGGCGCGGGCGATGGCCAACCTCCGCCGCGCGGTGTTCGCGTTTCTTCACACGCGCGCGCTGTCGTTCTTCGACCGGCAGCCGGTCGGCCGGCTGGTGACACGAGTCACCAATGACGTGGACGCCATCGGGGAGATGTTCGCCTCCGGCGCGCTCAACGCGTTCGGCGATCTGCTGCGCCTGGTGCTCATCGTCAGCGTGATGCTCTCGCTCGACTGGCAGATGTCGCTCATCGCCTTTGCCGCGCTGCCGCCGGTGATGGCCTTCGTCAACTTCGCCCGTCGCCGCATGCGCGATGCCTTCCGCGAGATTCGCGTGAAGACGGCGCGCATGAACGCTTACCTCAACGAGCAAGTCAGCGGCATGGGCATCGTCCAGGCGTACGCCCACGAGGACCAGGCGGCGGCGGAGTTCGACGACATCAACGAGGCGTACCGCAAGGCCAACAACCGATCCATCGTCTACGACGCGTCGCTGGACGCCGCGATCGACATGATCGCGAGCCTCTGCATCGCCTCGGTGCTGTGGTTCGCCGGCCTGCACGCCCACGGCGACCGGGTGAGCTTCGGGACGCTCTTCGCGTTCCTCGCCTACATCGAGATGTTCTTCGTCCCCATCCGCGACCTGTCGACGCGTTACACGCTGGTGCAGAGCGCGATGACCGGGGCCGAGCGGGTGTTCGAGCTGCTCGGCAACACCGATCAGGACGCACCGAGCCGCCCGGCCGAGGCGGCGACCGAGGTGGACGACACCTCGCCCGCCATCGAGCTGGAGAACGTCACCTTCGGCTACAAGCCGGGCAGCCCTGTGCTGCACGAGGTGTCGATGTCCGCGAAGCGGGGCGACCGCATCGCGCTGGTCGGCGCCACCGGCGCCGGCAAGAGCACCGTCGCCTCCCTGGTGCTGCGGCTCTACGAGCACCAGAGTGGCGCGGTGCGGGTCGAGGGGAAGGACGTCCTGGCCTGGGACCCCGACGCGCTGCGCGCTCGCTTCGCGGTGGTCCCGCAGGAGGTGTTCCTCTTCCCGGGCACGGTCGCCGGTAACATCGCCGCCGGATACGAGGCGCCGGACCGGGAGCGGGTGCGCACCGCGCTCTCCACCGTCGGCGCCCTCGACCTGTTCCTGCGCCGCGAGGGCGGGCTCGATGCGCCCGTCGCGGAGCGAGGCGCCAACTTCTCAGCCGGCGAGCGGCAGCTGATCGCCTTTGCGCGGGCGCTCTACCGCGACCCGCCGATGCTCATTCTCGACGAGGCGACCGCCAACGTGGACAGCGACACCGAGGCCCGCCTCCAGCGCGCGGTGGAGCGCGTCATGCGCGGGCGAACCTGTCTGGTCATCGCCCACCGCCTCTCCACCATCAAGGCGGCCGACCGCATCGTGGTGTTCCACCGCGGGCGCGTGGCCGAGCAGGGGTCCCACGAGGAGCTCCTGGCGAAGGGCGGCGTCTACGCCAAGCTGCATGCCCTCCAGTTCGCGAAGGAACGCGGTAGCGCAGCTGCGTGACTCACCCGGCGCGCGCGCGGAACCGCTGGAGCGCGTCGTGGGCGCGCGTCAGCTCCGGCGTCAGGACGTCGAGGGCAGCGAGCCGCGCCAGGCCCCGCCCGTGCACGTCGGGGACGTAGAAGGCGGACCAGGCGCCCAGCTCGAGCTGCGCCTCGATCGCGAGCACCTCGACCGCGATCGCGGGGTCGATCCGGGCCATGCGCGCGTCCTGGCGGGGGAGCGGGGGTAGCGTCGGCTCGTCCAGGCGGAGCGACGCGCCCCTCGCGATCGCCGAGAGCACGCCTACCGCTACCGCGGCCGCCTCGCCGTCGTACCCGGCCTCGTGCGCCACGCGCGCGAGGAGCAGGGCACGGCTCGCCGACCATCGGTCGCGGACCGCCGCGCGGGCGAGGGCGAGGGCGGTCAAGGTGGCGTGGAAGCGCTGGCCGAGCGTCCCGTCCTCGCGTCGCGCCGCGAGGACGTCTCCAACGCCGACCGGCCCCTCGACCTGCCGGGTCTCCCCGCGCGGCGCGCCCTCCACGGCGAGGCCTCGACGCACCAGGTCCTCGCGCCGCGCCGTGGAGACGGCCACCATGTTGAGCCAGCGCGGGTCGAGTGGCGCGCGGGGGTCGAGCGGCACCAGCGCCCCCAGCGTCGAGACCCAGCGCATGAGCTGCAGGTGGGGCGCGCTCGCGCCGAGCTCTGCCAGGAGGTCGTGGGCGATCTCGCGCCCGTGGCGGAGCTCCCAGATCCACACCGGATCCTCCCGCGCGACGAGGCGACGCGCGCCGCGAAGCACGGCGGGCTCCGAGCCCTCGGCGTCGACCTTGGCGAGCGCGAGCCCGTCGAGCTCGGAGAGGAGATCGTCGAGCGGCACCACGTCGATCTGGAGCGGCGACGCCTCCGACGCCGCGACCAGTCGCCCCAGCTCAGGGCTGGCGCCGGGGTCGAAGGCGCTGCGCCCGCGCTCGGCGCCAGCCGCGACCTCGAGCACCCGCAGCGCCGGGACGCGCGCCGCCGAGCGGCGGAGGTGAGCGGCGGTGCTCGGCGCCGGCTCCAGTGCCAGCACTCGCCCGCGCGGGCCGACGCGCCTCCCCATCGCCACCGCATAGACGCCGAAATTGGCGCCGACATCGAGCGCGCAGTCGCCCTCGCCCAGCAGGCGTCGCACGAGCTGTAGCTCGGGCTCGAACCAGTCGCCGCGCTCCTCCAGGACGAAGCGGGTCGCGATCGACGCGTCGTCGGGGACGCTCACCACGCCGCCGTCGGGCAGCCCGAGCCAGGCATCGGGCGCGCCGCGCGTGGCCTCGGCGTGGACGCGCCACGACTCGAAGCGATCGAGGTAGACCGCCTCGATGGCGCGCGCCCAGGAGGCGCCGTCGAGCAGCGGCGAGCGCTGCATCCTCTGCCGGAGCGAGCGGCGGAGCGCGGTGATGCGGGCGCGGTCGCGCCCCAGGGCCACGGCGCGCGCCACGTAGTCGTCCTCGTCCTGCGCGGTGAGCTCCTCCAGGCCCACCGCCGCGAGCAAGCTCGCGCCCACGCGCGATGCGTGAGTGTCGCCGACCAGTGACACCACCGGCACCCCCATCCAGAGCGCCTCGCAGGTGCTGGTGGTCCCGGCGTAGGGGAAGGTGTCGAGCGCCACGTCGACCTCGCCGTAGGTCGCGAGGTGGCTCGCGTGGCCCGGGGTCCAGGAGCGCAGCTCCACGCGATCGGCGACCCCGAGCTCGTGCATCTCGGCGAGCACGCGCGCCCGCGTGCGGGGGTCGGCGAGGGTGCGACCCTTCACGAGGAGGCGCGCTTCGGGGAGGGCGGCGAGCACGCGGGCGAACGCGCGGCGTGCGCGCGCCCCCACCTTGCTCACGTTGTTGAACACGCCGAAGACCAGCGGCGCATCGGGCGACCTCGTCGCGACCGGCGGCGTCGCTTCGTCCGGTCGGAAGCACCACGCGGTCCGCGGCAGGCGGACCAGCGCCTCCGTCGCGAGGCGATCCGCGGCGCCCGGCGGGTCGGCGAGGGCATCGGTGAGGCGGACGTCGACCGCGGGGATGCCGGTGGTGTCCGGGTATCCGAGGAACGAGCACAGCACCGGCGCTGGCCGCTCGCCGAACGCAGCGAGACGGTGACCCGCGGTATGACCGCCGAGGTCGACCAGGACGTCGATCGCGTCCTCGCGGACGATGCGCGCCAGCTCCGCGTCGGAGGCGCCGTGGACGTCGCGCCAGGTGTCGCCCAGCGACCGCAAGCGCGCCGTGAACGCGTCCGGGGCCTCGCAGGAGGCGTACAGGTGGACGTCGAACCTCGCGCGGTCGTGCGACGCGAGCAGCGGCTCGAAGAGCCGGGCCACCGCGTGCTCGCGCAGGTCGGCCGACACGTAGCCGACGCGGAGGCGCCGGCCGGTCGCCGGAGCACGAGGGGCAAAAGCGGCGGGCGCCGCCAGGGGCACATGATGGCGGCTCCACGCCAGGTGCTCGGCCAGCATCGCCTCCGGGGTCGGCGGCGCGTAGTGCAGCGTCAGAAGCAGATTCGAACGCGCCACGGCGAGCCCGGGCCGGCGCGCCAGCACCGAACGCAGCCGCGCGATGGCCTCGTCGATCTCGCCGCGCATGCTCGCGAGCTTCGCCAGGTTGGCGTCGGGCTCCGCCAGGCTGGGCGCGAGGCGTGCCGCGCGATGGAAGGCCGCCTCGGCTCCGCCATAATCCCCGGCGACGAGGAGCGTCTCCCCCAGGAAGAGAGGCGGCGCCGGGGAGAGCGGCTCGGCCGCCTCTGCATGCTCCACCGCCTTCGCGGCGCCGGCGGGGTCGCCGCGGCGCGCGCGCAGGCGCGCGACCTCACACCAGGCGAACGCGGTGGCGGCCGCGCCTGCGGCGGACAGCGCGGCCCGCTCCGCGCCGGCCACGTCGCCGCGCGCCTCGCGCAGCCTCTTCTGGAGCGCCCACCACGGCGCGGCCGTCGCGTCCTCCGGGCTCAGGCCGACGAGAGCCGCCTCCGCGGTGTCGGCGCCCGCCAGCGTGAGCAGGGCGTCAGCCAGTGCGATGCGCTCGCTCGCGGTGCGGTCGCCCCGGGCGCCGACGGCGAGCACGGCACGCGACTCCTCGCGCAGCCCTCGCGCAGCCAGCAGCTCGGCCAGGGCGGCACGCGTCGCCACGGCATGGGGTCCCTCGGGGTCGACGCGCAGCCCCTCGGCGAGCCGGTGGCTGGCTTCGACGACCCGACCGGTCTCCGCCAGCAGCCTCCCTAGCGCCAGGTGGGTCGACGCTGCGGCGGGCTCGAGGGCCAACGATCGCTCGTAAGCGGCGCGCGCCTCGTCGACGCGGCTCGCTTGTCGGAGTGCGTTTCCGAGGTTGTTCCACGCGCGGAAGCGGTGCGCGTCGATCGCGAGTGAGCGCGACAGCGAGTGGATGGCGCCCTCGAGATCGCCCGTGCCGCGCTGGGTCGCGCCCAGGTTGCTCCACGCCTTGGCGAGCGTCGGCTCGAGGTCGACCGCCCGCTGGAAGTGTGCTGCAGCCGCGCCGCGGTCCCCCGCTGCGATGCGCGCCGTGCCGAGGGAGTTCTCGGCTTCGGCCGCGGCGCGCCGCTGCTCGTCCGCCGCGCCCACCGCTCAGCCGTCGACCGGACTGTCGCCCGCCGGCGTCGGGACCGGCGCCGACCCCGCCTGGGCGGTGATCAGCAGGTAATAGTCGGCGCAGGTGGAGTTGCGGAAGGTCATCGCGACGTCGTCCATCCCCACCAGCTCCACCTGGTTGCCGGCCGCCGGCGCCATCGAGCCGCCGTCGCGGAGGCCGTCGCGATTGAAGGAGACGTAGGCCGTCCATGTCCGCGGGGCCTGGCCGAGGTGGTGCTCCATGCGCACCTGCATGCCGCCGGGGAAGAAGACCAGGTCGGAGTCCCACGGCGAGGACATGTAGACGTCGTCCTCCACCGTGCCGCCGCTGAAGGTGGTGGGCGGGTTGTCCGCGCGCTCGAAGTCGCACGACTGGGGCCCCACGCTGGTGACGACGTCGCACCCGCCCAGGGCGGAGAAGATGAGCAGCAGGCCTGCTGCGCGCCCGCGTCGGCCGTCGTCGCGCGTGGTCACCCGCGCAGCCATCGCGCCGCGTCGACCGCGTGGTAGCTGAGGATGAAGTCGGCCCCGGCGCGGCGGATCGAGGTCAGTAGCTCGAGCACCGCGCGGCGCTCGTCGAGCATGCCGGCGGCGGCTGCCGCCTTGATCATCGCGTACTCGCCGCTCACGTTGTACGCGGCGACCGGCAGCGCCGTGGCGTCGCGCACGCGGGCGATCACGTCGAGGTAGGAGAGCGCGGGCTTCACCATGACCATGTCGGCGCCCTCCGCCTCGTCCTCTGCGAGCTCGCGCAGCGCCTCGCGCGCGTTGGCCGGATCCATCTGATAGCCGGCGCGATCGCCGAACTTGGGCGCGCAGTCGGCGGCCTCGCGGAAGGGGCCGTAGAAGCAGGACGCGTACTTCACCGCGTAGCTGAGGATCGCCGTCTCCTCGTGGCCCTCGTCGTCGAGGGCCGAGCGCACGGCGCCGATGCGGCCGTCCATCATGTCGCTCGGGGCTACCACGTCCGCGCCGGCGGCCGCGTAGGTCACCGCCGATCTCGCGAGGATGGGCAGCGTCGCGTCGTTGTCGACCACCATCTCCCCCCGACGATCCTTGCGCAGCACGCCGCAATGCCCGTGGTCGGTGTACTCGTCGACGCACACGTCGGCGATCACCACCACGTCCGGCGCAGCGTCCTTCATGGCGGCGATGGCGCGCGGCACGGGCCCGTCCCGATCGTGGGCGCCGGTGCCCTCGGCGTCCTTGGTCTTCGGCAGGCCAAAGAGGAGGAGCCCACCGAGACCGAGCTCGGCGGCGAGCTTCGCCTGCGCGGCAGCGGCGCTGACCGGCAGCTGGAAGACGCCGGGCATGGTCGAGATCGGACGCGCCTCGTCGATCGCGTCGTTGAAGAACAGCGGGAGCACGAGGTCCCCCGCTGAGAGGGTGGTCTCGCGGACCAGGGCGCGGAGGCCGGGCGAGCGGCGCAGGCGCCGCGGGCGGACGTCGGGGAACACGGCGGCAGTGTAGCGCCGCTCACCACTGCGCGGCGTGCATGCGCGCGACCAGCGTGCGAACCAGGCGCTCGGCCTCGGCCCACTCGCGCATCGCCATCGGTCGGACCTTGCCGATCTCGACGAAGGCGCGAAGGCGACCCCCTGCCACGATGGGCAGCATGCCGGCGGCGCCGTGCGCGATGGGCGCGCCGCAGACCGCCTCCAGCCGGGCGCGGATGACCACGCCCCCGGCGCCCGGCTCGGGTTCGGCGATCAGGGCGTGCCCGGAAGAGGCAGCCAGGAACGAGGGATCGGTGAGGCTGGTGCGGGCGCCCAGCGCGTCCCCCGCGCCGCGGCCGTGGGCACAGGCGACCGCAGCGCCCATCTCGTCCACCCGGTGGAGGAGCGCGCCGTCGGCGTCGAGCCGGCGCACCACCGCGCCCAGGAACAGGAGCAGCGCCTCGCGCAGATCGGTGGCGCCAGCGAGCTCGTCGCCGTCCATGCGGTCGGAGGAGTCGGCAGGGCGCGCGCCGCTGGCCACATCGTCCGTCACCAGTCCGCCAGCCAGCGAGCGGGGCAGCACGGAGCGGCGCGAGCTGCGCGGCGGGGGCCGCGAGGCGCGACCCTCGCCCGCGTCCGGCCCGGTCCCGAGCGGCGGAGCGAGGGCGATGCCGTGCGCTGCGGCCAGCGCTTCGAACGTGGCCACCAGGTCGAGCGGCGCGGGGAAGGCGCCGCGTGCGGCGGCCGCCGCAGCGGCGACGGCCGCCTCTTCCGCAGCCTTGAGCGCGGCCTCGCGCGCGACCACAGCGGGGACGTCGGGCGCCATCGGCATGCCGATCACGGGGCTCGACTCGCGGATGGTGGCGGGGCCCTCGTCGTCGGTCAGGGCGGCGGCCAGCTCGGCCTCGGTGCGCAGCTCGGCCTCGATGGTCAGCTCGCGAAGGGGGCGCCAGACCTTCCACGCCTCGTGGCGGATGAAAGCATCCATCGGGACGCGCCCGGTCTCGACGCCACGGACGAGCAGCTCCAGCGCGACCGGCCCCACCGACTGGTCGCCATTGCTGACGTACCAGCCGCCGGCCGGCGCGGGCTCGATCAGCTCCGCCCGAAACCTCCGCGCCATCACGGAACCCAACCCCCCGACCCCTCTGTGCGACGATCCTGCCGAGACCACTTGAAGCCGCTCCACCGGCTGGACCGTCGATGCCGCACTGCGGCAAGGACGGACGAGGCAGGGACATTATTCCCGCCTGGAGGGGCGTCAAGCGCTCAGTAGGGCCACCGCGTACCCCGCCGACCGGCACGAGGCGACTGCCCCCGACGGCCAGGCGAAGCCGACAGCCCCTTGGATTGTGTCTCAGCCGGTGGGCCCCAGGACGTCGACGCGCGTCGGGACCGTGCTCCCCCCAAGCGCGGGACCCCCGACCTGGAAACCCCGGCGCTCCGAGGCCCTGGAACCATCGTGGCTCCCGATGGTTGAGTCTCGGCGGGAACCAGCGCGGCGCTCCGTCCCTCGGCGCGGCTGGTAACCTCATCGCGAATGTCGAGAGAGAAGGCCCAGATGCGTTTCCAGCGGCCCTGCATCCCCCTCCTCGCGGCGCTGTCGGTCGGCGCGTGCAGCGACGATGCCGCGACGTCGACGAGTGACACGACGACGACCACGGCGGCGACCACCGGCTCCACGGTGACGACCACCTCGACCGGCGGGGGAGCAGGGCCTTCGACCTCCGCGACGAGCAGCAGCGCCGCGACCACCGGAGAGGGCGGCGGCGGCGCCGACGCGGCCGTGGGAGGATCCTCGTCGGTGGGAGGATCCTCGTCGGTGGGAGGATCCTCGTCGGT
>JBKJLX010000626.1:0-9577 GCA_046596645.1 Polyangiaceae bacterium | reverse complement strand
GTGGCACGACCGCCGCCGCGCACCACCGGCGCCGCGCCGCGCAAGCCAGCCGCGCAGGGCGGACCGGCGACTGCACCTGCTGCGCCAGGTGCAGTCGCCGGTCCGCCCTGCGCGGCTGGCTTGCGCGGCGCGGCGCCGGTGGTGCGCGGCGGCGGTCGTGCCACGCGCGCGGCGGGCGGCGTGACGGTTCCCGAGCCTGGGAGCGGCGGAGCCGACACGGAGGGCAGCGGCGGAGTCGGCGAGAACGCGGCCGAGACCTCGGGCGCCCTGCGCGAGTCGAGGGCCGACGCATCAGGCGATGCGCGGCCGTCTATCCGTGGCGAGGGGTCGACGGGGAGCTTGCGACTCGAGAGTCCGAGCGCCACGAGCAGGACGACCACGATCGCGCCGAGCGCGATCTTCAGCGTGTCACTCTTCCTGCTCGACACGGCCGGGGGCGCCGGCACCGAGGACGATCTCCCGGAGGTCGCGGCGAACGCCCGAGCCATCTCCTTGGCCGACTGGAACCGCTTCAGGACGTCGCGCTCGAGCGCGCGCTCGAAGAACGAATCGATTCCGGGAGGCAGATCGCGGGCCAGCGCGGTCGCGCGCGGGATCTCGGCGGTGGAGATCTCGAGCACGACCTTCAAGATCTGCGCGCTTTGAAAGAGCCGCGTGCCCGTGATCGCCTGGAAGAGGATGACACCGAGCGACCAGAGATCGCTCCGGTGATCGATGTCGTCGTTGCCGATCGCCTGCTCGGGGCTCATGTAATGCGGCGTGCCGACCAGGGTCCCGTCGACCGTGGAGCTCCCGGCCGGCCGATCCCCACCGTGCAGCGCCTTGGCGACGCCGAAGTCGAGGATCTTCGGCACCTCCTCGTCACCCTCCTTTGCCAGAAAGATGTTCTCCGGCTTGAGATCCCGGTGCACGAGGCCCTTGTCGTGTGCCCACTGCAGGGCACGCGCGATGGGATCGAGGATCTGCGACGCCTCCTGCACGGACAAGCGACCCACCCGGGCGAGGCGTGCGCCGAGATCCTCCCCGTCGAGGAGCTCCATCACGATGTAGGGCGATCCTGCGTCGACGCCGTAATCGAACACCTGAACGACATTGGCGGACCGCAGCTGGGCCGCCGACTTCGCCTCACGCTCGAAGCGTGCGCGCGTCATGAGGTTGGGGTCCCCGCCGTTCTCCGGGTCGTGATCGGCCGCCTCGTTCAGCTTGGCGGTCATGAACTTCACCGCGACCGGGCTCTCGAGGCCGAGGTGCGTCGCAACCCAGACCGAGCCCATGCCTCCCTGTCGAAGGAGGCGCTCCAGCCGGTACTTGGTGGCGATGATGCGCCCGGCCACGAGCAGCGACCCGGAAGGCGTGGGCCGTGGAGGCGCTCCGGCGGGCACGGCGCGAGTGCCACTCGTCGCGGCGGGCGCGGCGGGAAGGGCGTCCGGGGTCGGTGCGCCGGTCGGGGGCTGAGGCGGCGTTCCGGGCATCCGGCGACTCAGTGGCATGTCCCGCTCAGTTGCATGTCCCGCTGGAGAGCGTGACGTCGTCGATGTTCCACCCGCTCATGGCCGGCGCGCCGGCCTCCCCGACGTCGAATGAAAACCGAAGCTGGAACAACGCGCTCTTGTAGGGGGTCACGTCGAGCTCGAAGCGAGTCCACCCAGAGTCGGTGATCAGCGTGTCCCAGGTGACGAGGTTCGTCCAGTTGCCCTTCTTCACCGCGATCTGGTTCTTGATCACCCCTGCGGGGCCGGCACCTGTGTTGAGCCACCGCCAGAACACGAGCTTGACCGTGCCCGGCGCGGAGGACAGGTCGATCACTGGGCTCACCAGGTAGCTCTTGGGCGTGATCGCGGTCGAGTAGTTGCCGCCGATGACCACCCCTGCCACGCCCTCGTCCAGGCTCGCCGAGTGGTCCGTCGATGGATCCGGGTTGCCCGCCTCGTGACCGGAGCTCGAAGTGGCAAGTCCGATCTCCCACTGCGGATCGAGCGTCCAGCCCTTGAAGTTGTCGGAGAAGTCCTCGGAGAAGTAGACGGTGCCGCCACTGCACGCGCCCGCCGAGCACGCGCATGTGCCGTCGCTTCCGCAGCCGATGTTGCAGCCGTTGCAATGGCTCGGGTTGGTGCTCCCGTCGATGCATTCGCCCTCGCAGAGGAGCAGCGCGCCGCCGCACGCCGCGTTGCAGACGCCGCCGGAGCAGGACTCACCCACCGGGCAATCGGTGTCGGCGCAGCACGTCTGGCAAGCGATCTGGCTGCAGCACTGGGTCGAGCCCAAGCAACCCGGGTTCGAGCAGCCCATCCCGTCCGGCGCGCATACGTTGGTCGTGCAGCCGTCACCGTCGGCGCAGTCGGCGTCCGTGCAGCACACGCGACAGTCGGCGCCGCAATCATTGGGCGTGCCCGCTGCGCAGACGCAGGCGCTCTGCACGCAGACGGAGCCCGGCTTGCAATCGAGCCCGCAACCCCCGCAGTTCTGGGGATCGCCCAGGAGGCTGGTCTCACATCCGGCTCCGGCCGTGCAGTCTGCCCAGCCGACGTCGCATTCCGGCACGCCTGCGGCGCAGGACTGGTTCGGGCCGACCGCAGCGGCACACGCTCCGCAGTGCAGAGTGCTCGTGAGGAGGTCGACGCACGCGCTGTCGCACGGGGTCTGGCCGGGCTCGCAGTCATCCGCGCAGGCCACGCCGTTGCAGACGTCCCCGCCGCCGCAGACCACGTCGCACGCGCCGCACGAAGTGGGGCTGATGGCGCTGGATTCGCACCCGGGCGCTATCCCCGAGCAGTCGAGGAAGCCCACTTCACAGGTGCAGGTGCCGCCGGCGCAGACCATGTTGGCGCCGCATGCGAGATCACACGCCGCACAGTCGGTGACGGACTGGAGCGATGCCTCGCAGCCGTTGTCTGGATCGGCATCGCAGTCGTCGAAAGCAACCGCGCAAGCGCAGGCCCCATCCGCGCAGATCTGGTTGGGACCGCACACGACGCCGCAGGCGCTGCAGTGCTGAGGATCGGTCTGGGTCGCTGCCTCGCAGCCGTTCACCGGATTGCCGTCGCAGTCCTCGAGCCCTGCGGGGCAACCGCACTGGCCGTTCATGCAGATCGACCCCGCCGGGCACGCCAAGCCGCAGGAGCCGCAGCTCGTGACGTCGGTCGTGAGATCCGCCTCGCAGCCGTTCAGCGCCAGGTTCTGGTCGCAGTTCTCGAATGGGCTCAGGCACGTGTTCGTGCAGCGGCCCCCGAAGCAGATCGTGCCCGGGCACGCGGTCCCGCACTCGCCGCAGTTCGCTTCGTCGGACCCGAGCTCCACGCAAGCGCCGGCGCAGCACGCCGCGGGCGTGCACTGATCGCCGCAGGGAGGCCCGCCTCCGGTCGATGACATGGTCTCGCCGCCCAAGCCGCCCGAGCCGCCCGAGCCGCCCGAGCCGCCCAAGCCGCCAGGACCCGCCGTGCTGCCTGAGCCGCCAGGACCCGCCGTGCTGCCCGAGCCGCCACCCGCCGTGCCGGGCCCCGAGCCTCCATCGACCGCGTCCTCGAATACGTAGTCGTCGGCCCCCCAGACCGCGACGCAGCCGGCGGTCGTGATCGAGGCGAGCGCGAGCGCGCCACCGAAGCGTGCGGTCCAGGAGGCGTTGACGCCTGGTCTTCGGCGGCGCGTCAAAACGCTCCCTCAAGCCCGACCGAGCCGACGCCGAGCCTGGCCGACATGGGAACGCCGCTGCCGGCGCGGGCTTCGCCCTTGCTGGTGGAGCGCAATACGAGCAGGACCGCGCCGACGCCCGCGCCCGCTCCGGCCACCGCGAAACCGATGGTCGACACCGTGCTCAGCGTGACCGCGCCATCGAACTCGGCGCGCTGGGCCGTGGCGCAGCGCCGCGCCGGGCAGCTGTCCTCGAGGTCGCTGGCCTTGCCGAGGGCCAACACCCCGGTGACGGCACCGACGACGAGACCGGCGCCCCCGACGGCAAAGGCGACGAACGCCGGCGCGCGCGAACCCGAGGGAGCGACGGTGCCGGGTCGATCGGCCTGGTCGCCGCGCGGGGTCGTCTCCAGGCGTGGCTGCGCCGGCGGTGTCGCTCGTACCGGCTCGAGAACCGCTTCGACCACGATGACGCCGCCCCGCGCGGGCAGCTCGACCGCGCGCTCGAAGGGCTTGTGTCCGCTGGCGACGACGCGGAGCGTGTGGGCTCCTGGGTCGAGCCGGAGCGCCGAGCCCGCCCGCAGATCGTACGGGCGCCCGTCGATCGTCGCCGTGGCGTCGCCGGCTGGCGCACCGCGAACGACGACCAGGAGCGAAGGCACGCGCGCGAGCAGGGCACGAAGCCGAGCTCGCCCCGCGTCCTGGGCGTCGCGGAAGACCTGCGGGACGCTGGCCGAGAGCGGCTCGGCGACGAGGCGCTCGTACGTGGACGCAGCCTCGGCGAGGCGACCGAGGCCTTCGAGCGCCTCCGCGATGATCCTTAGGTGGATCGGCGCGTGATAGAGCGCCTCCGCCTGGTTGGCTCGGTCCAGGGCCTCGGCGTGACGCCCGGCCTCGGCCAGCGCGATGGCCTCGTGGGTCAGTTCGCGGGCTCGATCGACGTCCGCCGGCTCCTGCGCGCGGGCGGCTGGCGTCAGGAGCAAGCACGCGGCGAGCGCGGCAGAGAAGGTGAGCCCGTGCCGACTGCGCGGTCGGCCGTGCGGTTGATCGATCAAGTCACGCGACGGCATGTTAGCGACTCGCAACGAACGAGAGACCCTAAGCGTAGGGGATGGCCGCGGCGAGCGCCATCCGCTGGCTGCGCCGCCACGTCTTCGAGCTCGACTTGCCGCCGTGCCCGCGCTGCGGCGGCGTATGCGCCGGCTGAGGGCGGCGGTCAGCCCCGCTGCCATCGCGAGGCTCCTCGCGATGCGCCGGCTGCGGCCGATGTAGATCTCGGACGCGCCCTCCTCCAGGCTGACGGTGAAGGTGATCGCCGGGATCTGCTCGACGAGCGGCTCAGCTCGACGACGAACGCCTCGAGCACCTCGGCGCAGAGGTCCTCGACCTCGCGCACGACGAAGCGCGGCGGCCCGCCCGCCTCCTCGGCGCGCTCGAGGACGGGCGAGCTAGTGGTCCCCGTCCATCCGGTCGTTTCTGGCCACCAGCGAGCGAGAGAGCTTCGAGTGGCGCAAGCAGTTCTTGCAGACCCTGCTCGAGCGGGACGTCCCTCGGTGGGGTGTGCGGGTCCCCTCGGTCGCGCTGCACCGGTTCTGGACGATGCTCGCGCACTACCATGGCCAGACCTGGAACGCGGCCGAGCCCGCGCGCGCGCTCGGTGTCAGCGAGTCCACCGTCCGTCGGTACCTCGACCTCCTGACCGACGCGTTCATGGTTCGCCAGCTTCGCCCATGGCACGCGAATCTCAGCAAGCGGCACGTCAGGGCCCCGAAGGTCTACATCCGCGACACTGGCCTCCTGCACCACCTCCTCGGTGTCTCCACCGCCAGGTCCCTCGTCAGCCATCCCAAGGTGGGCGCATCGTGGGAGAGCTTCGCGATCGAACAGATCCTGGCGGTGGAGCCTCATGATGCGGCGCACTTCTGGCCGACGCACCAGGGCGCGGAGATCGATCTGATCCTCCGCCGTGGCGACCGCCTCTTTGGAGTGAGGGCAAGCGCGCCGATGCGCCCGGCATGACGCCGTCGATCCGCAACGCCCTGGCCGGCCTCCGCCTCGACTCGGTCGCGGTGATCTACCCCGGCGCGAAGCGCTACCCCATCGCCGACGCCGTCGAGGCCGTCCCGCTCGCGGCGCTGGCCACGGGGCAGACGCTCTTCGGCGCGCCCGACCGGCGTAGGCGGCGGGGAGGCGCGCCATGCGTCACGCTTCGGCCTCGGAGGCTCCACCAGGACCATGCTGGGCGTACCGCAACCTCTCGACACACTCGTGATGCCCGGCGCCGTCACCGAGCGCTCGGCCCGGATCTGGCTCCGGCGCGCGCGCAGCGGTCCGATCCTCGTGCGCATCGCCGAGGAGGGCGCGGGCCGCCCGGTCGTCGAGCGAGAGATCGAGCTCGTCACCCATGCGGTCGACGATTTCACGGGCGTCTTCTCGCTGCCCGGTGACGTTCCCGGCCTCGCCGACCTGCCGCCGAGCACCGATCTCCGGGTCACCGTGCTCGGCCGGCACGACGGTGAGCTCGTCGGCGAGGCCCGGTTCCGGACGAGCCCGCTCGGTGTCGACGACACGCCGCCGGAGCTGACGTTCGCCATCGCCAGCTGCAACCAGCCGTTCGAGGACGATGGGACGCCCTCTCCGCGTGCGCGCGTGCTCGCGCGCCTCCTCCCCGACGCGCTGCGGGCGATGGACGTGTCCCGCCTCCTGCTCGTCGGCGACCAGATGTACACCGACGCTCCCAGCGGCTGCTCGCTCTTCGACGAGCGCTACTTCGCGACGGTGGCGCCGCGTGGCCGGGCGTCGATCCTCGATTGCTCGCGAGGCGAGGTGCGATCGCTGCTCCAGTCGAGGTACCGGCACTTCTGGAAGCTCCCCGAGATGCAGCAGCTCCTCTCCGGCTGGGGCGGCGTGCTCGTCGCCGACGACCACGAGATCGTCGACAACTTCGGCGCCGCCCCCCTCCACGCGACGGCGCGGTACCGCAACCTGCGCGACGGCGCCTTCGACGCGTTCCACGACTACCAGGGCTCGCGCGCCCTGCCGCGAACCTCCGGCCGGCGCCCGGAGACCTTCGACCACGCCTTCGTGCAGGGCTCGATCGCGTTCTTCGCCGCCGACCTCCGGTCGGAGAAGGTCGCCGACGAGGCGCGCACACAGCTGATGAGCGACCGTCAGGTCGCCGCCCTGGAGCGCTTCCTGGTCAGCAGCACCGACCGCCACGTCATCGTCATCATCCTCAGCCTGCCCATCGTGCACGTGCCGGACTGGATGCCGGACGCGGCGGCCGCGCTCGCCGGTCGCGCGAGCGACGCCGCAGACCGCTGGTCGTACGCCAAGGCGCGGGCCGACCAGGAACGACTCCTCGCGCTGCTCGCGCGGCACCAGGAGAGGAACCCTCGACAGCGCGTGGTCCTGGTCTCCGGCGACGTCCACGTCGGCATCGCGAGCCAGTTCGGCTGGGAGGGAGCGCCGCGGCCGATCTTGCAGCTCGCGGCGAGCGCGCTCACGAACGAGCACAGCCCGTGGCTCGACGAGCTCGCGAAGGCGGCCCCCCTCGGCGCGCACCCCGTGGGCGAGGTGGACGGTCGCGCCATCGTCGGCACCCTGCTTCCCGGCATCGACGGCCTCGAAGACAACCCGTTCGGCGCGCTCAACGTCGGCACCGTGCACGTCCGCCGCGTCAGCCGCGACGAGTCGTCGGTGCGCCTGCGTCTCCACGCGGCGCGCGAGAAGGGCCGCGGCCTCGCGTTCGCCTGCGTCTTCGACAGCGGCGAGCTCTGAGCACGAGCCGCGCGGTGGGTCCAAGCGGCATGACGCTCCTGCCGATCGACGCGGGCGGGCACCACGTCCTGCACGTGTCCGGCGAGCGCGCGCGGCTCGCCCACGACGGCGGCGACCGGCGGTCCCCGCTGCACGACGCGCTGACCCGTCACCTGCGCGTCGTCACCAGCGGCGGTGCACACCGCTTCGACGACCACGACCTCGCGCCGTGGGCGGAGGGGGCGTCGCTCGCGCTCGGCGACGTGGTCCTCTTCGACGGCGCGCGCAGCACCTACCTGCTCTCCCCGCTCGAGTGCCGCTTCCTCGCCGACAACGGCGCGCCGCACCCGGCGTTCGCCGAGGCGGCAGCGGTCGAGACCACGCCGATCACCGATCTGCACACCCACTTCGCCGCCTGCGTCCGCGGCCGCGAGCTCGTCCGGCTGGGGGCGGCGCACGGCGTCTCGATGCCGCGGGCCCTGCTGGAGGAGATGGGGATCCGCGCCCATGGCGATCACGTCCGGCTCGACGCCCTCCCCGCGCTGCACCTCGATCTCCTCGGCGCGCGCATGTCGGTGCCCCACGACCGGCAGATCACGTTCCAGGAGATGGAGCGCTTCTATCGCTGGCGCGGGCCGCTCACCAAGCACCCGGCCATGCTGGTCCCCCAGCTGGACCAGATGGCCGCCGACTACGCGCGAGCGGGCGTGCGCCACGTCGAGCTCTCGTTCTCCGACATCATCCGCAAGGGCACGCTCACGGCCATCCACCGCGAGGCGCCGCGCATCGAGGCCCGGACCGGCGTGCGCCTCCGCTTCCTGGCGGCCCTCAGCCGGCACGACGATCTAGAGTGGGATCTCGATGTCATCGACCGCCTCGAGTCGATCGCCGCCAGCCCGTACGTCGTGGGCGTGGACTTCATGGGCCACGAGACCAATGCGACGCGCGCCTTCGGCACCCAGCTCGCCGAGCTGGCCCGACGGATGGCCGCGGTCCGCCCCGGCTTCGTGATCCGGGTGCACGCCGGCGAGAACCCCGCGTTCCCCGGCAACGTGCGGGAGGCGCTGGAGCTGGTGCGCGGCCACGACGTCCGCCTCCGCATCGGTCACGGGCTCTACGGCGTCGACGACGCGACGCTGCAGGCGCTGCGCGAGGCCGGCGTGATCGTGGAGTTCAACCTCACCTCGAACTTCAGCCTCAACAACGTGCAGTCCCTCGCCGACGTGCCATTGCAACGCTACGTCCACGCCGGCGTGAAGGTGGTGCTCGGCTCCGACGGCCCGGGCCTCTACGGGACGGACGCGACGTTCGAGGCGCGCGCAGCGCGCCTGGCCGGGCTCGACGAGCAGGCGCTCCTCGCCATCCGCAGGACGGAGGAGCAATACATCGAGGAGCGCCTGGCCCTCGAAGCGCGGTGCGACGCGGCCGTCGCCATTCCCGACGAGCCCTCGGGGGGGCGATATGGGCCGGCGGTCGCGGCGCGCAAGCAGCAGGCGGCCGAGACGCGCGATGCCGCCCTGCGCGAGGCCCTGCGAGCGGCGGGCGTGCTGCTGGTCGATGACCTCGCTCGCCTTCTGGTCGGACGGAGGTGCATCGTCCTCGCCGGCTCGTGGAAGCACGCCTGGGAGGCCACGCCCGAGCCGGTGCGCCGCGCGGTGCTCACCGAGCTGGAGGCGCTCGTCGACGGCCTCCACGGCGCGGTGATCCTCACCGGCGGCACGCGTCACGGCGTCGAGCACGAGGTGCAGCGCCTGGCGCGAGCGCGCGGGGTGGAGTTCGTCGCGGTGCTGGTCAACGAGACGGCGCCCGACGCGGTGTCCTCCGACGTGCGCCACGGCGTCATCGTCAGCGACACCCTCTACCAGAAGGCCGCAGCGCTCTATCAGCTCGCGCGCGAGCACGACGCGCCGTGCGTGTTCGTCGGCGGCGGCTCGATCGTCAACGACGAGATCCAGACCGCGCAGAACCTCCGCCTCGACGTGCTGCTGATGGATGGCGCGCCTGGCGCCAGCACCGACCATGCGCGCCAGCAGCCGGGCCGCGCCTTTCGCACTGCCGCGGAGGCGCTCACCATGCTGGCGGCACTCGAGCGACGGCCGGCGCCCTTCTGGCACCTCGGCCCCAACCCCACATCCGACGTGGTGCTGCTCCGTCGGGACGAAGACGCGATGCGGTTGCTCCTGGTGCGCCG
>JBKJLX010000605.1:0-4855 GCA_046596645.1 Polyangiaceae bacterium | reverse complement strand
TGCCGCGCCGACGCGGGCGCCTGCGACGTGGCGGAGACCTGCACCGGGACCACGCCGACCTGCCCCACGGACGCGGGCGAGCCGACGACGACGGCGTGCGGCGGCGCCCCGACCGGGGGCGCGTGCGACGCGCAGAACACGTGCTCGGGCGGCCTCGGCACCACGGCGACGTGCGTCGACCGCCTCAGTTCCTCCACCACGACATGCCGCGCCGACGCGGGCGCCTGCGACGTGGCGGAGACCTGCACCGGCGCCTTGCCGACCTGCCCCGCGGACGCGGCGGAGACGCCCGGCACCGCCTGTGGCGGCGCACCGGTCGGCCTGTGCGACGTGCAGGACACCTGCACCGGCACGGTCGGCGCACAGGCGCAGTGCCCGGCGGTCTTCCTCCCGTCCACGGTGGTGTGCTCGCCCGCGACGGGCGAGTGCGATCGAGCGGAGTCGTGCACTGGCAACGGTCCGGCGTGCCCGGCCGATGGGGTCTTCCCGCTGGGCACGCCCTGCAGCGACGGCGACGCGTGCACCGACGGCGACACCTGCGACGCGGGCGCCTGCATCCCCGGAGAGGCTCCTGATTGCACGAGCGACGACCCCTGCCTGGTCGGCTCGTGCGACGCGGACGAGGGCTGTGTGCTGACCGCGGTCACAAACGGCACGGTGTGCAGCGACGGTGATGCCTGCACCATCGGCGACGCGTGCACGGCCGGCGCGTGCTCGTCGGGGCTCGCCGCGTTCTGCGACGACGGCGAGGGCTGCACCTCGAATGCATGCGATCCCGACGTGGGCTGCGTGTTCGCGCCGACCGACGAGGGGCTCGCCTGCGACGACGGCAACTCCTGCACGCGGGGCGAGACCTGCCAGGCCGGCGATTGTGTCGCGGCGACCGGTGAGGCGTGCGACGAGGGCGGGCCCTGCCAGGTCGGCAGCTGCGGTGTCGACCTCTCCTGCGAGTACACGGCGCGCGACGACGGTACCGGGTGCGAGGACGACGACCTCTGCACGGTGCAGGACAGCTGCGTGGCCGGCGAGTGCGTGGCCGGCATCGAGCTCGATTGCGACGATCTCGATCCATGCACCGTCGACACGTGCGACGCGGCCATCGGCTGCGAGCAACCCGTGCTCGAGGACGGCACCGCCTGCGGCGACGATCTGGTGTGCGAACGCGGCATCTGCGTCGAGGACACGAGCACGGGCAGCGGCGGCGGCGGCGGTGGAGACACCGGCGGCGCGAGCGGCAGCGGCGGCGACACCGGCACCGGCGGCGAAACGGGCAGCGGCGGCGCCACGGGTACCGGCGGCGCGGGCGACGGCGGCGCCGCGGGCACCGGTGGCGACGCGACCTCCGGCGACGGCGGCAGCGGTACGCCGACCTCGAGCGCCTCCGGCGACGGCGGCGTGACGAGCGGCAACGGCACGAGCTCGTCGTCGGTCAGCGGCGCCGGCGGCCTCGGCGGCGAGGACGGAGGCGACGGCGCCACCGCCGACGGCGGCGGCTGCGATTGCGGCGTCCGCGGCGGTCGGACCGGCGGCGCCTCCGCAGCGGTGCTCGTGGCGCTCGTGGCACTGGTCATCCGCCGCAGGCGGAATGGAAACGACGGCGGTGTCCGCGCCGCCTGAAGCGGCAGTTGCGTGGGCCGGGCGCGCGCCCGGTCGCGTCGACCTCGGTGCGGGTGCGCACGATTCGCTCAGCTGCTCGCCTGTCGCGCCCGCAGCGCCCCACCGCGCGTCCAGCCGCGAAGAGGACCAGCGATTCATCCCCGTCAGACCCCGGGGTCGAGGGACGCACGTGGGGTCGATGGCGGCCATGGAGCCTGCTTGCGTCCGCACCGGGGTCGGTCGCGCCACCTGTCACCGGGCGGAGAGGCGGGCAGGGGCGGCAAGTGCTCGTTACCTCGTGCGCGGTCACGGCGGCCGCGCCTTCGAAGGGCGAGCGGGCGGACGAAAGTCTCGCCGATGACCGCCAGCACCCCGAGTCTCGTCCGCGCGGGTGCAAATCGACGTGGTGAACGCGGCCCGGGCGACACGCCTCGTCACGCGGCGCGCTCGCCCGTCAGCGCGCGGCGCGCGCGCAATCGACGTGGTGAACGCGGCCCGGGGCGACACGCCTCGTCACGCTGCGCGCTCGCCCGTCAGCGCGCGGCGAGCGCAGCGCGGAGGCGCAGCTGGAGGCACACCGCGCGCACCAGCTCGTCCGGTGCCGGCTCGGTGGCGATGCGACGGACGCTGCGCGCGGTGATCCTCAGCAGATCCCCCACCTCGCGGACCGGGAGCTGGCTGCCGAGGGCGACCTGCACCGCGGCGCGGCGCGCCAGCACGCGAGGCGCACCCTGGCCATCCAGGTCCGGCAGGGCGAGCGCCCCGGCCGCCGCGTCGGCGAGGGGCGAGAGCTGCAGCGGCAGCGGCGAGAGCTCCGCGCCGAGCAGCGGCAGGAGGTCGGCGGGGCTGACTCGCGGCAGCGCCAGCGCGACGCGCTCCGCGAGGCCCGTACCGAGGACGCGCAGGCCAAGGAGATCGGGCAAGCTGCTGCCGTCGTGGAGGGGATCGAGGCGCACACCGTGCCGTTGATCCTGGCGGAGGGTATAGACGGTCGAGAACCGAAGGTGCTTCTGGTCGGTGACCGGTCGGATGCGCGCCGGTTCGAAGGGGACGGGCAGATCGAGCACGATCCGCAGCGCCAGCTCGAGCGCGTGTGCGAACTGTCCGGCGGAACGGCGGTCGCACTGGAGGACCGCGTGCCCGTGGGTGTCGACCAGGCGGAAGGCGAGGAGACCGCGTCCGGCCCCCGCGCGATGTGCGGCGCGCGACGCGGCGCGGAAGGCCGAAGGGGTCCGGGCGATGACACGGTCGTCGACCAGGCGCAGCGTGACGTGATGACCGAGGGCGTCCTCGAGGGTGAGCCCACCCCGGGAGTCTCGATGGAGGCGGGGCCCGACCGCCGGTCGGAGCCGCGGGCCCGGCGCCGCCGCGCCCTCTCGCCCGCTCGCTTCCATGGTGAGGGCGCTCGCACGTGCGATGCCATCCCTCGCACCGGCATGTTCCTGCAGCGCGCGGGACTCCTCGCATGACGGCACCCACGGCGCGGGTGGCGACCGCCAGGGCCCGATCGCCGGAGCCGGCCGCTGTTCGCGGGGCGTCCTCGCCGAGGTGGTGCGGACGAAACTGGGTGTGCTCGCGGCCATCCGACCGACTCTCGTCCGCGCTTGCGCCCGTCGAGGACGACGCCCCGGTGCCGCGCATGAGGTTCCGAGCACTTGCGGCCCACGCGCGGCTCCGCCCCCGCCACCGATCCCCGGCTGCGGACGAAACCCGGCTCGATGGCCGCCATCGACGGCACTTTCATCCTCGCCTCGCCTCGCCTCGCCTCGCCTCGCCTCGCCTCGCCTCGCCTCGCCTCGCGTGTGTGAAACCGCGCCGAGGTGCGGCGCGGGGCCGCCTCGATCGGTCACCGCAACTCGCAGCGCCAGCGGGGCTGTCACGCCACCCGTCACTCGTAGGCGGCGCAGCCGTCGTTGCGCCGGGCGTCGTTCCCGACGCCCTGGTGGGTGACGTCGTCCCGGTTGCATCGGTTGCCAGAACCCACGCCGTCGAAGCGGTTCTCTCCGTCGGGCCCGGCGCAGCTCGCCTCGCCGGTGCCATGGCGGTTGTCGCCGCACCGTCGCGAGTGGGGCGCCGGCGCGCAGGCGCGGCCGTCGCAGTGCGTGTTGTCGTCGAAGACGTTGGCCGTGGCCTCCGCGTCCCATACGCCACCCGGCCCGAAGCCGGTGCCGCGGCCGGAGAACCAGCCCAGACCCGCGGCGCCGGCGTCCCACGACCCGAAGTGGTTGCCGACGAAGCGGTTGGCGACCGCGTAGTGCAGCGCGCCGCTGCCGTCGGTGTGGGCGCGGCCGAGCACGAAGGCGAGGGCGACCGACGTGCTCTCGGGCGCCGGCAGGTCGGCCTTGGCGGGCCCGAACCACTGCTCGCTGCCCCCGTTGGAGCTGGCTCCGCTGGTGTTGCTCGCCCGTCCCACGTTGAGGACCGTGTTGCCGCGCAGCTCGCTGTCGCGGGTCGCGATCATCAGCACGCCCATCGCCGCCCTGCAGAAGCCGGGCGGCACGTCGAACGAATCCTCCCCCGGGCGAATGGTGCTCTTCATGCCATTCATGCCCGGCCAGCCCGGGTCGACGATCACGTTGTCGCGGACCAGAAACCCGCGCGTCATGTTGAGCTCGAGGTTGGTGCCGCACTGATCCGAGATGGTGTTGCCCTCGACGAGCCCCCCCTCCTGGTTCACGTAGGACGCATAGAGCGCCCCGCCCGGGGGGAGCCGGGTGCCGGCGTTGCTGTCGCCGTCGTCGAACCCATTGCGATGGATCTCGCTGTCTCTCACCTCGCCATACCCGGCGAAGGTCACCGCGTCGCCGCGGTTGTCGACGATGACCGCGCGGTCGACGCGGGGGGCCATGGCCCGGGTCGTGCCGTTCACGAACACCACCCCGAGGCCGGCTCCGTGGATGAAGATGTCCTCGGCGACGTTGCGGAAGCCGGTGCCGAAGTAGAGGCTCACCGCCCGCGTCTTGCGCCAGGGCATCGGCGTGCTCGTGACCTCGACGCGCTGGACCAGGTTGTCGTCGAAGGCCACGCGGATGCCGTAGAGGGTGGTGCCGCCGGAGCGCGCGTCGCGCATGTCGAGGCGCAGGTTGCGCAGCGTGCCGCCGACGGCGCCCTCGCCGGAGTGAACGACGTTGATGATCGCATTCGACGTCGTGGCGAAGGGTGCGCTCTCGGCCGCGGGCTGCACCGTGGAGAACGCCTCCGAGCTCGCTCCTTCCAGCACGTCGCCAGAGTCGACGTTGAGGGCGGCGTCGATCGCGTA
>JBKJLX010000560.1:0-4276 GCA_046596645.1 Polyangiaceae bacterium | reverse complement strand
GGCAGTGGAGGTTCCACCGCTCGGCGTCGATCTCCGCCTCGCCGGTGGCGGCGGTCCAGGTCGATGCGGCGGGCAGCGGCCCCTTCACCGTCGCCTGGATGCCCGCGAGCCGAACCTCGGCGATCGAGCCTTCGCAGGGGATCGGCGCGTCGGGGCCGCTGCCGGCAAGGTCGGCGCGATCCTCCACCGAGGGCTCGTCGACCAGGCGGACCCAGCCGGCTGCGTCGACCTTCTCCCCGTCGAACTTCGCGGAGAGGCGAGCCGAGATCCCGTGGACCAGCGAGAACGCGCCGCCGACCACCTCGACGTCGAGGTGGCCGCTGCGGCCCCCTCGGGTGGGCTTCAGGGCCACGTCAACGTCCAGCGTCCCCGCGACCGGGATGCGGAAGCCCGCCAGGCGCGTCGCGCGCGCCAGATCGAGCCCCCGGCCCCTCAGATCGCCGACCAGCTCGCCTCCGCTCACCCGCAGCGAGCCCTTCAGCGATCCGATGCCGTCGCCGGAGATGGACAGGCCGCGCGCGTCGATGCCGCCGCCCACGATGGCCACACGGTCGGCGCTGCCCTCCATGCGGTCGGCGCCGCGCGTCACCGAGAAGGCGACGGCGTTCAGCGCCTGGCCGGCGACGTCGACCTCAGCGCGCGCCGTCAGCGCACCGCCGTCGAGGTCCTCCGCCTCGGCGCTGACGCGCGGCCTCAGGATCGGACCCTGCACGCGGGCCGTCGCCGAGCGCAGCACCGTCCGCCCCTCGACGCCACCGTCGACCGAGATCTGTCCGGCGGTGATGTCGGCGGCGACCACCAGGTCGGGGGGCGGGCCGCGCAGTGTGGCGCGCACCGTCGCCTCGGCGATGCGCGCGGTGCCGGCATCGATCCCGCGGCCGGTCGCGACGTAGCGCGCGTCCAGCACGCCCTCCACCATGCTGCCGCGCACCTCGGCCCGCAGCGCGCCACCCACCGCGCCCTGCAGGCGGGGCACATCGCGCAGGGAGTCGCTGCGCACGGCGGCGCCGAAGCGGAGGGATGTATCGGGCAGGATGCGCAGCACCGCGTCCACCGACGCGCCAGGCTCGTGCGCGGTCGCCGACACGATGACCTCGTCGTTCATGATCTCGACGTGCGCGTCGATGGCGGGCACCGGCTGCCCGGCGACGGTTCCGGGATCGGTCGCCACGTCGACCGAGAGGTGCGCGCCCGCGTCGTCGACCCGGACGAAGGCGCGCCCACGCCCGTCGACCCGGCTCGAGGGCGCGCCCTCGGCCAGCGCCGAGGCGTCGACGTCGCGCGCGTAGAAGGCGGCCTCCAGGGCCACGTGCTCCTCCAGGCTGAGCTCGCCCTCCAGCATGATCACCGACGACAGGCCGGCGTTGCGCGGCGCCTCGATCTCGACCCGCCCCTCGAGCTCCACCGCGTCCAGCGGGCCGTCGGCGCGGATCGTCGCGCGCAGCGGCGTCGTGAAGGGCGCCTCGGGGAGGAACGAGCGCAGCTCGGTCGGGTTGACCTGCGGCAGGTCGACCAGCGCCCTCATGCGGTCGTCGTTCATCTCCCAGTGGGCGATGGCGCCGACCCCGCTCGCATCGCCCGAGAAGTCCGCATACATCGCGATCGCCGGCGCGTCGGGCGGCGGCGGCGCCGAGTCGATCCACGCGCGGAGGTGGTAGCTCGCCGCGCCGCGGAGGCCGCCGGGCACGATGGAGCGCAGGTCGACCGGGGTGTCCTCCACGTCGACGGTCACCGCCTGGCCCGTCACCTGGACGCGGCCGCGGAGCTTGGAGATCGACCCCTCGATGGGGATGCCCAGGTCACCGTCGACGTCGACGCGACCGATGGAGATGCGCGGCAGGCGCACCAGCACCTCCTTGCCTGTCGGGTCCGACGGGGTGGGCGTGCGTTCCTCGAAGGTGGCGGCGATGGTGGGCACGCCGGTGCCGTCGTCGATGAGGTGCACCTCGGCGCGCTCGATGTGGGCGCTCGGCACGAAGATGGCCATGGGCAGCTCGGCCCGGGTGAGCGAGCGCAGGAGGCCACCGGTGTCGAACGCGCCCCGCACGCCCCACGCGCGGATGACGACGCGGCCGTCGGGATCGACGATGCGAACCTCGTCGAGCTCGGCGCCGCCGAGGTGGATCCGGGTGATGGGACCCAGCTCGATGCGACCGCGGAACGGCTGGGCCAGGGCGGCGTTCACCGCGACGCGCGTGATGCGCCGGGTGGGGCCGAGGTCGAGGTGGAGGACCACGCCCCCCAAGAGCGCGGAGACGAAGGTGAACGTGCTCGCGAGCCAGGCCGCACCCCGACGCGCGCCGCGCCACCACCGCCCGCGGTTGTGCAGGCGCTGGACGATGAGCGTGACTCGCTCCGACGCCGGGGGGGCGTCGCCGGAGACCGAGTGGCGACTCACGCGGGGGGCCATGCCGACGGGCACAGCATGCCCCAATTTGCGTCCGGCGCTCGCTCTGTCGAGCGGGCTGACGTCGGTCTGGCGTCCCGTCCCTCAGCGGCTCTGCTCGAGCTCCCGGAACAGCGGGACCAGCTCGGGCTTGGCCCGCAGCGGCGCGGTGAAGCGCGTGGCCAGGTGGAGCAGCTCGCTCTCGAGCTCGTCGGCGCGGCGCCCCATCTCGGCGATGCGCTGCTGCGACTCCTTGCGGCGCTCGTCGATGTCGCGGTCGAGCGCCTCCAGGCCGGCGCGCAGCTCCTTCACCTGGTAGTCGAGGTCGGAGAGGTTCTTCTCCAGCTCGACCGCGCTCCGTTCGCCTTTGATCTCCTCCTGGCGGAGGCGGTGCCACTCCTCGAGGATGGCGATGCTGCCCTGGTAGGCCTTCACCAGCTCCAGATGTGGCTCGGCGAAGCCGCAGCGCCCCTCCCAGAGGATGATCTCCTTGTGGGCGTTGCGCAGGCGCTCGGGGAAGACGGCCAGCTGCTCCTGCATCGGGCCCAGCCCGAGTCGCTGCGCGCGCGCTTCCTCGCGAAAGCGCGACGCCTCGACGCTCAGCGCGTCCATGGCCTGGCCGAAGCGGTTGCGCCCCTCGCGCCCCTCCGACTCGACGATCTCGAGGCGCTCCTGCTCCTCCATCGCCTTGAGGCGCAGATCGGTGACCTCCTGCATGCGGCCACGCAGATCGCGCAGCATCGCCTCCATGTCGCCGGGCGGCCGATCGCCGAAGCCCTTCTTCAGCATCTTGTCGAAGATGTCGACGCGCTTGTCCCAGCCGACGCCGGAGGGGATGGCGCGCGAGCTCGGCGCCGCCTCGGTCGTGTCGGGCTCGGGCGGAATGGGGATGCCCAGCTCGCCGGCGATGCGCTCGATCGCGATGAGGATCGACTGCGCGTCCACCGGGCGATCGGCCGGCGACTTCATCATCATCGCGAAGACCAGGTCGTCCATCGCCGGGGGGATGGTGCCCGCCTTGCCCTCCGGCATCATGTCCCTCACGTGGGGCACGGGCTCGTTCATGTGCTTGACGAGCAGCATCGGCGCGTTGGCCGCCTCGAAGGGCAGCTTGCCCGACAGCATCTCGAAGAAGATGATGCCCATCGAGTAGAGGTCGGCGGCCGGGCCGACCTCGGCCGTGGCGCCCTGCTCGGGGGCCATGTACTCGGGCGTCCCGAAGATCTCGCCGAGGCTGGTCAGCCGCGTGTCGCGGATGCCGCGCGCGATCCCGAAGTCGAGCAGCTTGATGGTGCCGTTGGGGCGGACGAAGACGTTCTCCGGCTTGAGGTCGCGGTGGATGACCTCGAAGTGATGCGCGCGGGACAGCGCCCGCAGCATCTGCATCATCAGGGGGAGGCCCCGCTTCAGCGGCAGCCCGCCCTTGGCGACGACCTCTGCGAGGCTGGAGCCGTCGAGCATCTCCATGACCAGGTAAGGGACGCCGTCGTCCGTCTCGCCCTGGTCGAATACCTCCACCACGTTGGGGTGAGCGAGCCGCTGCGCGTGCCGCGCCTCCCGCAGGAACCGCTCGCGGACGTTGCTCTCCTTCATCACCTCGGCGTGGAGGACCTTCACCGCGCACGGCCGGTCGACCAGCTTGTGGCGCGCGCGGTAGACGGTCGCCATGCCGCCCTCGCCGACGACGTCGTCGAGGACGTAGCGACCGCCGATCGTCGTGCCGAGCCGCGGGTCGGAGATGGCCTCGAGGGTCGACCCGTCGACGAAGCAGAAGCTGCTCTCGCTCGGGTACCGCTGCTTGCAGAGGGGGCAGACCTTCACTCTGGCGTTTGACCTCGCGCTGGACGGTACACGATCCGGTTCCGGTTCCGGTTCCGGTTCCGGTTCCGG
>JBKJLX010000518.1:0-9503 GCA_046596645.1 Polyangiaceae bacterium | reverse complement strand
CAAGATGCGCTCGGTGAGCGTGGTCTTGCCCGAGTCGATGTGGGCGCTGATCCCGATGTTGCGGATCTTCGAGAGGTCCATGACGAAGCGAGCTCCTGTGGGTCGGCCCGAGGCGCGGAGTCATTTCTGTCCCAGCGCCTGGACGGCGCTGCGAAACCGCGGCTTTGGGCGCGCTCGTTTAGCGTCGATCCAGCCTTTCGGCCAGTGAAATCCCTCTCGGCCTGGGTTCAGCGGGGCTGGACGCGCGCCAGACCGACGTTCTCGTCCCACTCGGGCCCGTAGCCCTCGTAGTGAACGCGGTACTGCTCCTTGCCCATGATCTCGACGATGGTCGCGGGGTAGTAGCGGCCGTGCCACTCGACGCGCACGTGGTCGCCGACCTTGTACGTGTTGGTCTTTGCGGCCTCGAGCGCCTTGGCGCGCACCTTGGCCGGTGGCTCGGGGCGCGGCTCGTTGCCGACCTTGTGGCCCTTGATCCGGGACTTGAGGACCGTCTCGTCCCAGGTGTCCTCGTAGCCTTCGAAGTGGATCTTGAACTTCCCGGCGCTCTCCTGGTGGAGGATGACGGCGGGGTACTCCTTGCCCTCCCACTCGACCATCACCTCGTCGCCGACCTGGTAGGACCGGTTGCAGGCGACGAGGGCCAGGGCCAGGAGCAGGGCCCAAGGGAGCGAGGTGATCCGCGGAGACCGCACGGCACCTGGTTCTGCCTGGGCCCGCGCGCGCCGTAAAGGCGCGTAGCATGGGCCGGCCGATGACGACGACCTGCTCCAGCTGCGGTTTCACCTTCCAGCCCACCGCCTCGCCGGCGCGCTGTCCCTCCTGCGGCGCCGCCGCCGGTGGCTTCGCGCCGCCCCCGATGGGGGCCATCCCCGGCCAGGGGGCGTACACCCCGGGGCCTGGACCGTACGGGGCCTACGGGCCGGCCCAGGGCGGCCCCGGCCATGGACAGCCCCAGGTCGCCCGGGATCTCGATGTCGGCTGGCTGCTGTGGGGCGCCATCGCCATGGTGTTCTGCTGCCAGCCGGCAGGCATCGCCGCCTTCATCTTCATGGACCAGGCGAAGACGGCCTACCGCATCGGCGACGACAGCCGCGCCGAGGCGAAGATGGGCAATATGCGGACGTGCGTGTACGTCGGCATCGGCCTCATCGCGCTGGTGGTCGTCCTCTACGTCGGCATCTTCGTCATCGCCGGAGCGGCGATGCTCATGGCCAAGCCGTGAGGACCTCGGGCCGCACCGCCGCCGGGGGCCTGGTCGCCCTCACCGCGCTCCTCGTGAGCGCCTCGGCGCACGCGCAAGGCGCGCCCGCCCCCGCGCCGACCTACACGCCGCCGCAGTATGTCCCCAACACCACCGCGCCCTACGCCGGGCCGGGGGCGGCGCCGCCGACCGCCGCGCCCCCGGGCGCCGTGCCGGCGGGTGGGCCGTCGTCGCTGCCTCAGGCCAAGGGGCGCGAGCTGCAACGCCCGCAGACCATCGAGGAGTTCAAGGAGCTCCGCCGCCAGCTGAGGGAGGATCTGCGCGACGCGCGCGACGACGACCGCGACGCCGACGTGCGCCGCATCCGCCAGGACATGGAGGACGTCGACGCCTGGTATGACGAGGACACGGAGAAGCGCAGCGGAGGCGCGATGGCCGGCGGCATCGTGATGATCAGCGTCGGCGGCGTCTCGGTCGTCGTCGGCGCCTTCACCCTGCTGATCGCGTCGCTCGCGAACTCTTTTGGCGGCGGCGGGGACAACGGCGAGACCGCCGGCGCGGTCCTCGTCCTCGGCGGCCTCGGCATGGTGGGCGGCGGCATCCCCCTCCTCATCTATGGCAGCAACCGGGTCATGGTGAGCGACAACGCCCTCGCACTGCCGCCGGCGCCGCGTGGCGAGGTGGTCATCGGCCCCGGGTCCTTCGGCCTGCGGGGAAGCTTCTGATCTGACCCCGCCGCCGGAGACCGGAACCGGACACCGGACATCGGACTGATCCGGCGTATGCTCCCGCACTGTGAAGAGGACTCCCTCGGCGCTGGTCGTTGTCTCGCTGCTCTCGGTGGCGGTGTCGTGTGGCTCCAACATGCCGCCCGGCGCGGCGAGGGCGAAGACGGGGGAGGTGAGGCTCGACCTGCCGACGAACGGCGGTCAGCTCATGACCATCCCGTCGCCGTCGTCGGGCACCACCGCGCGCGCGTTCGTCCTCGATTTCTGGGCGCCCAGCTGCGTCCCCTGTCGGACGTCGGTCCCGGCGCTGGACGCGACGCGCCGTGAGCTGCGCGCCAACGGCGTCGAGCTCCACTTGGTGGCGGTCCTGTCGGAGGACGAGACCACCGCCTCCGCCGAGAAGACGCTCCGCTCGTGGGGGGTCGACTCGCCATTCCTCGTCGATCGGGTCGGCGCCTCGCGCGCGGCGGCCGGTGTGACCGCGCTCCCCACCACGCTGGTCCTCGACCGCGTGGGGAAGGTGCGGTGGTCGGCGCCGCTCTCGGCGCCCACCGGGGACGTGGTCGCGGCCGCGACCGTGGTCGCCACCGAGGAGTGATGTCCCGGGCAGCGGCCGCCGCTCCGACGTTCAGGTCGGGTCGGTGATGGGGCCGTCGGCGGGGTCGAGCGACCAGCGCCAGTCGTCGATCGTGACGCTGGAGTCGAGTCGATCGTCGGCCTCGTCGAACACGATGAACCGGATCGTGATGACCTCGCCGGGGACGACGGGCGACGTGGTGGTGAGCGGGTTGGTCGCCGCCGCCGAATCGGCGTAGCCGGTCCCGCTCAGCGTCGGGGTGGGTCCGTCGGTGCAGTCGTTGAGCACGCCGCCGTTGTCGTTGTCGTTGCAGTTCTCGAAGAAGCCCGTGTTGACGCTCACCACGCGCCCCAGCGAGTCGAAGGAGATGTTGGTCGACGCGCCGGCGTTCAACGCCTGGCTGCTGAGCATGGCGAGGAACGTGTCGTCGAACGCGCTGCAGCGGAACACCTGGTACTCGGCGGAGAAGAACTGGAACTGGTAGCTGAAGGACTGCGCGTTGGTGGGGACGCGCACCTGCATCGAGATCTCGGTCTTGTCGCAGACGTCCGTCGGGTCCGCCGCGCCACACGCGCCCGGATCGCCGAGCGGGTTCGGGTGCGGGTGCTGGGTGCAGCTCATCCCGAAGCTCGGGTTGCCGTCGAAAGCGGTCCCGGCGTCCTTGGTCGATGTGTCGGCGCTGCCCGAGGACAGCGAGACGAGGCGCGCGCCCTCCGCCGGCTGGTTCAGCGTCTCGCCGTTGCTCCCGAACGTGCTGCGGATGCCGCGCGAGACCGCGGGACCGCTGACGAACGTGGCACTCACGACCTCGCCGTTGCACAGGCCGATGGCGCGCGCGTAGTCGAGGGGGTTGTTGCTGTCGAGCGCGCCGCCGTCGCAGGGAGCCAGCGCCTCGTCGACGGTGCCGTCGCAGTCGTCGTCGACGTCGTTGCCGACGAACTCGATCGCGCCCGGGTTGACCAGGATCTCGTCGTCGTTGCAGTCGCCTCCCACCGGCGTGTAGCCGTCGCCATCGCCGTCGGTCCACGGCTCGTCGACCCCGCCGTTGCAGTCGTCGTCGACGTCGTTGTCGACCTCGGCGGCGTCGGGGTTCACCGACGCGTTGCCGTCGTCGCAGTCGCCGTTGCAGCTCGTGTAGGTGTCGTTGTCGACGTCGAAGCCCTCGTCGATGGCGCCGTTGCAGTTGTCGTCGATGACGATGTTGCAGACCTCGGTCGCGTCGGGGTGGACGTTGGGGTTGTCGTCCCGGCAGTCCCCCTCGTTCTCGGTGAACGTGTCGCCGTCGTCGTCGACGTCGAGGTCCGAGGGAGCGCTGCCGCCGCCGCCCTGCGCGTCGCCGCCGCCGCTGGACCCTGAGGCGTCCTCCCCGCCGCTGCCCTGGTCCCCACCGCCCGCCGATGTGGTGTCGCCGCCTCCGGCGCTCGAGGCGTCGCCGCCGGCACCGCTGGAGCTCGCCACCACGACGCCGGGCCCCGTCGACGTGGCCGACGACGGCGCGGTCGTCTCCGCCGAGCTGCTCCCGCCGCTGCCCGTGTCGCCGCCGCCGCCGCTCGTTGCGCCCGACGTGCTCGCGTCGGGGGAGCAACCGAGGCCTAGGACGAGCGAGAGCGAGAGCGCGGCGTAAGACTTCATGGATGCCATCGTAGACCCAGCTGCATCCGGGGCCACAAAGGCGTCGACCCCCCGCCAGGTGGCGAGGGGTCGTGTGCGCAGATGTGGGATGGCTGCGGTCAGGCCTTGGCGGCCTTGATCGCCGTGACCAGCTCCGGCACCGCCGTGAACAGATCGGCGACCAGGCCGTAGTCCGCCACCTGGAAGATGGGGGCCTCCGCGTCCTTGTTGATGGCGACGATGGTCTTCGAGCCCTTCATGCCTGCCAGGTGCTGGATGGCGCCGCTGATCCCGACCGCCACGTAGAGCCGGGGGGCCACGATCTTCCCGGTCTGGCCGACCTGAAGCTCGGGACCGCAGTAGCCCGCGTCGCAGGCGGCGCGGCTGGCGCCGATGCCGGCGCCGAGGACGTCGGCGAGCGGCTCGATCACCTCGGCGAACTTCTCCTTCAGCGCGCGGCCGCCGGAGACGACGACCTTGGCCTCGCCGAGATCGGGGCGCTCGTTCTTCACCTGCTCGAGCGACACGAACTCGACGCGCGCCGCCGCCTTGCCCACCGCGGCCACCGCGACGCTCTCGATCGGCGAGTCGCCGCCCGAGGGCTCCGCCGGCGTGAACGCGCTCTGGCGGACGGTGACGATCTCCGGCTCGGTGGCGACCGTCGCGACGCCAAACGCGTTGCCGGCGAACATCGGCCGGCGGTAGGAGAGCGAGCCGTCGTCGGCGACGAGCTCGATGACGTCGCCCACGTAGCCGGCCTCGAAGCGCGCGGCGACGCGCGGCATCAGGTCCTTGCCGAAGGAGCTTGCGGTCGCGACGATGACCTGGAAGTCCTCGCCCGCCTTCGCCACGGTCGGGGCGTAGCGCTCGGCGACGTAGTCCTTCAGCGACGCGTCCTCCGCCACGAGGATCTTCGCGGCTCCGAGGTTTGCGATCTCCTTCGCTGCCGCCCTCGTGCCCGGCCCCCCGAGCAGGAGGATGGAGAAGGTGCCCCCGAGGGCCTTGGCCGCCTCACGGGCGAAGGTGACCGCGGAGTGCGTCGTCTTCTTGATGTGGCCGTCGGCCGCCTCGGCCACGACGAGAACGTCACCCATCACAGCACCTTCGCTTCGTTCTTGAGCTTGGAGACCAGCTCGGCCACGTCCTTCACCTTGATGCCCGCCTTGCGCGCGGGAGGCGGGGTGAAGCCGTCGTACGAGACCTTGAGGTCGGTGTCCTCGACGAGGGCGTCGAGCTTCTCCTCGGCGAGCGGCTTCTTCTTCGCCGCCATGATGGCCGGGAGCGCCGCGAAGCGGACGCCGTCGCTGTACTTGAAGGTCCGCGCGGTCTGCGTCGAGTAGACGCTGGCGCCGGCGACGATGCGCAGATCGACGGTGACCACCGCGGGAAGCTTCACGCGGAGCTTGGCCACGCCGCCGTCGACCTCGCGACCGACCAGGAGCGCGCCCGCCTCCTCCTCGATGGTCGCGGCGAAGGTCGCCATCGGCCAGTCCAGGTACTCGGCCAGGAGCTGACCGACCTGGTTGGTGTCGCCGTCGACCGTCTGCTTGCCCATGACGACGACGTCGGGCTGCTCCTTGTCGACGATGCTCTTCAGCGCCCGGGCCACCAGGTCGCCGTCGAGCGCGTCGTCGGTCGACTCCACGCGGATCGCGCGATCGGCGCCCGTCGCCAGCGCGGCGCGCAGCGTGGACTCCGTCTCCTTGGGACCGAAGGTGACGACGACCACCTCCCCGCCGCGGACCTTGGGCGTCTGCCCGTTCTCGGTCAGGCGCAGCGCGGCCTCCAGGGCATACTCGTCGAACGGGTTCGGCTTCCACTCGAGGCCGGTGGTGTCGACACGCGCGCCGCCGGCGGGGATCTTCACCTTGTTCGCGTTGTCGGGGTCTGCCACCCGCTTCAGCGCCACCAGGATCTTCACGAACCGTTCTCCTTGCCCGAGCGCGCATTTGCGGCACCGTCCGGTGCTGCAAGGGAAACGAAGTCCTCGAAGAATCGCTGGGCGGCGGGCATATGAAGCGATTGGCCCGACGCGTCAAGGACGGGACCTGGTAGCTTGCCCAGCGACCCTGGAGAGCGATCGCGCATGCCCACGCCGATGTTCAAGGTGCTCGCCCAGTCGCTACGGCTGGGGCAGCCGCCCGACGCGACGACGGCGGTGCGGGTCCTGGTCGAGGTCATCGAGAAGCAACAGGCGGAGCTCGAGGACCTGCGCTCCAAGCTCTCCATCGCCACCTCGCGCGTGCAGTACGCCGAGGCGCGCCTCACCCGCTTGCTCGAGGTGGTGGAGTCGGTCCCTGCGCGCGACGGTCAGCACACGCCGCAGGGCCACGCGCCGCAGGGCCACGCGCCGCAGGGCCACCCGCAGTCGGATCAGCGGCGCAGCGAGCCGCCGCGCGCGTCCCAGCGGCCACCGGCCATCCCGGCCACGCCGGCCATCCCCAAGGCGCCCCGCATCCCGTCGATGCCGGCCCCCAGCCTGCCCATCCTGCACGATCTCCTGGGGGACGACCGCGGGCAGGACGAGATGAACCAGACCCTGGTCATCAGCAAGAGGGACGTCGCCCAGGTCAGCAAGCCGGAGGCACCGTTCCCCATCGCCCGCGCCAGCGAGCGGCCGCGAGCCATCACCCGTGCCGAGGGAACGCCGTTCTACCAGCTGCAGGCCCAGCCCGCGACCGGTCCTTCCCAGGAGCCGCCCCACGAGGAGGGCTTCGCGCCCCCCTCCGCCGCCCCCTTCCCCGCCCCGTTCCAGGCGCGCGAGCGACAGCAGCAGCCTGCACAGCGCCGGGCGATGGTCTCCGAACCGGAGACGCACGCGATGGATCTCGACGTCGTCCAGGGCGACATGACGGTGACCGAGCAGACGGCGCGGGTCGCCCTCGCCGGGCTCAACCGCCTCGAGCAGATGGCCGAGGGCGAAGCGCGGCCGCGACGCCGCGACGACCCGGACCAGGAGTAGACGCGTGGCGACGACGACCGACTTCCTGGTCCTGGGCAGCGGCGTCGCCGGGCTCACCTTCGCGCTCGAGGCGGCGCAGCACGGCGAGGTCCTCGTCGTCACCAAGCGCGCGATCGAGGAGTCGAACACCCGCTGGGCCCAGGGCGGCATCTCGGCCGTCTTCGCGCCGGAGGACTCGGTCGACGCGCACGTGGCCGACACGCTGGTCGCCGGCGGGGGGCTCTGCCACGAGGTCGTGGTCCGCATCTGCGCCGAGGAGGGGCCGGCGCGCGTTCGCGAGCTCATGGAGCGGGGCGCCCGCTTTGACGTCGAGCCGGGCGGCGAGCTCTCGCTGACCCGCGAGGGCGGCCACTCGGCGCGGCGGGTGGTGCACAGCGCCGACGCCACCGGCGCCGAGGTCGAGCGCGCCCTGGTGGAGCGGGTGAGGGCGCACCCCAACATCCGCGTGCTCGAGCACCACACCGCGATCGATCTGATCGTGCTCTCGCGCTTCGGCGGGCCCGAGGTGTGCGCCGGTGCCTACGTGCTCGACGAGCAGGCGGGCGAGGTGCGCACCATGCTCGGCAGGGCGACGGTGCTCGCCACCGGCGGCGCGGGCAAGGTCTACCTCTACACGACCAACCCCGACGCCGCGACCGGCGACGGGGTCGCCATGGCGCACCGGGCCGGGGCCGAGATCGGGAACATGGAGTTCTACCAGTTCCACCCGACCTGCCTCTTCCACCCCCAGGCCAAGAACTTCCTCATCACCGAGGCGCTGCGCGGCGAGGGCGCGATCCTCCGCCTCGCCGACGGGACGCCGTTCATGGAGCGTCACGATGCCCGGAAGGAGCTGGCCCCGCGCGACATCGTGGCGCGCGCCATCGACTTCGAGATCAAGCGGTCGGGCTCGGAGTACGTGCTGCTCGACATCACGCACAAGCCGCAGTCCTTCATCCTCCAGCACTTCCCGACCATCCACGCTCAGTGCCTGCGCTTCGGGATCGACATCACCACCCAGCCCATCCCGGTGGTGCCCGCGGCTCACTACATGTGCGGGGGCGTCAGCACCGATCTGCACGGGCGCACCACGGTGCCGGGCCTGTGGGCGATCGGCGAGGTCGCGTTCACGGGTCTACACGGCGCCAACCGCCTCGCGTCCAACTCGCTGCTCGAGGGGCTGGTCTACGGCCACCGCGCGGCACAGCGCCTCGGGCAGACGCTGGGGGAGCTGCGCGACGTGCACGCGGCCGACGTCCCCGACTGGCAGACCGGCGACGCCGCGCCCAGCGACGAGGCGGTCGTCGTCACCCACAACTGGGACGAGCTTCGCCGCACCATGTGGAACTACGTCGGCATCGTTCGCTCCACGGCGCGCCTGCGCCGCGCCGCGCGCCGCATCGCCCTCCTCCAGGAGGAGATCCGCGAGTACTACTGGAAGCACCTGGTCACGCGCAACCTGCTGGAGCTGCGCAACATCGCTACCGTCGCGCAGCTCATCGTCGAGTGCGCTTCGGCGCGGCACGAGAGCCGCGGCCTGCACTCGACGCTCGACTACCCGGAGACGCGGCCGGAGCTGGCGGTGGACAGCCTGGCGAAGCGCGGCGTCGCGGCGTATCTGCGGGGACGATGAGCGAAGGATCACCGTGAGGCCGAGCTTCCCCCCGGAGCCCGCGCACCCGTCGCACCCGCCGCCGCCGCCGGACAAGAGCGTGAAGCCCATGTCGGCGCTCGGCGCCGCCGGCTGGACGCTGGCGGCGACGGTGCTCTTCCTGTGGCTCATCGGCATCACGCTCAGCCTGCGTCCCTCGGCGTCCAAGGACATCGTCAACGCGTTCGGCTGCCAGGCCGCGGCGTACCTGGTGGTCCTCTTCTTCATTCTGCGCGTGCACGCGCCGGAGGTGAGCATCCGCGCGCTGATCGGCCTGCGCCGCACCGCGCTCGCCGCGTACCCGCTGGCGCTCGTCCTTGGCGCCGTCGTCAGCCTCCCTGCCAATTTTCTCTACGCGAAGACGCTGGAGCGCTGGCCGCGCGGAGAGGACGACGGAGGGATCGCGCAGGTCTTCGCCGACGCGGCGACCGGGCAACGCGTCGTCATCGGGCTGGTCCTGGTGGGCCTCGGCCCCTTCATCGAGGAGGTCTTCTTCCGCGGCGCCCTCTTCCGCCCGCTGCGAGGCCGCCACGGCGTGGTGGCGGCGTGTTCGCTCTCCGGCGTGTACTTCGGCCTCGCGCACGTCGAGTGGCAGCTGCAGATCCCGATCGCGCTGGTGGGTCTGATCCTGGCGACCGTGCGCCACTGGACGGGCGCGCTAGGCCCCTCCATCGCGCTGCACCTCGCGTTCAACGGGGTGGGCTTGCTGCAGCTCGTGCTGGCGCCACGTCTCGACATCCTCGACGCGCCGCCCATCGCGATGGTCGCAGGGGCCACGGCGGTCTCGGTGG
>JBKJLX010000482.1:0-2802 GCA_046596645.1 Polyangiaceae bacterium | reverse complement strand
GCTCGGAGGTGACGATCGCCGTGACGTTCATCTGCTTGAGCGCGGCGATGATCCGATAGAGCTCCCTGCGGACCGCCGCCGGGTCCTTGAACTGCGCGAACATGGCGCCGATCGAGTCGAGCACCACGCGCTTGGCGTCGATGCGTCGGACGCACGCCTCGATGCGCGCCACCAGCGCGGCGAAGTCGAACGGCCCCGCTTCGATGCGCTCCTCTTCGGCACGGGGCGAGGCATCGACGAAGGCGAGCCTCTTTTCGGCCTCGAATCGGGCGCAGCCCCAGCCGAGGCTGAGCATGTTGCGCCGCAGCTCGGGGAGAACGGGGTGTTCGTCACCTTCGAGGAGACGCCCGCCGACCTGCGGCGCAACATGCTCAGCCTCGGCTGGGACTGCGCGAAGCTCGAGGCGGAGCGGAAGCTCGCGTTCGTCGATGCTTCGCCCCGGGCGGAGGAGGAGCGGATCGAGGCGGGCGCCTTCGACTTCGCGGCGCTGGTCGCCCGGATCGAGGCCTGCGTTCGCAGGATCGACGCCAAGCGGGTGGTACTCGACTCGATCGGCGCGATGTTCGCGCAGTTCAACGATCCGGCGGCGGTGCGCAAGGAGCTCTACCGCATCAGCGCGGCGCTGAAGCACATCGGTGTCACCGCCATCGTCACCTCGGAGCGCGTCGACGACTACGGCGCGATCTCCCGCCACGGGATGGAGGAGTTCGTGGCCGACAACGTCGTGCTCCTCCGCAACACCCTGGAGGAGGAGAAGCGGCGACGGACCCTCGAGATCCTGAAGTTCCGTGGGACCGACCACCAGAAGGGCGAGTTCCCCTTCATCGTCAGCGACGAGGGTGTCGTCGTCATCCCGCTGTCGTCGATCCAGCTCCGCCAGAAATCGACCACGCTGCGCATCACCTCGGGCAGCGACCAGCTCGACGAGATGTGCGGCGGTGGGTTCTTCCGCGACTCGATCATCCTCGTCTCCGGCGCCACCGGCACCGGCAAGACGCTGATGGTGACCGCCTTCATGGCCGGCGGCATCGCCAAGGGAGAGCGCTGCCTGGCCTTCTGCTTCGAGGAGAGTCGCCAGCAGTTCTTCCGCAACGCGGCGGGGTGGGGCTTCGACTTCGAGCAGCTGGAGAGGGACGGCCACCTCAAGGTGGTCACCGACTACCCCGAGATCATGCCGCTCGAGAACCACCTCGTCCGGATGAAGAAGATCATCGAGGAGTTCAAGCCCAACCGGGTCGCCATCGACAGCCTCTCCGCTCTCGAGCGCAACTCCACCACCCGGAGCTTTCGCGAGTTCGTCATCAGCCTGACCGCCTACGTGAAGGACCAGGAGATGGCGGGCCTCTTCACCGCGACGACGTCCCTCATGGGCGGCGGCGCCTCGGTGACCGAGGCGCACATCTCGTCGATCTGCGACTCGATCATCCTCCTCCGCTACGTCGAGGTGTACGGCGAGATGCGGCGCGCGCTGACCGTGCTCAAGATGCGCGGCTCCGCCCACGTGAAGGAGATCCGCGAGTTCAACATCGACGGCACGGGGATGCACGTCGGCAAGGCCTTCCGCAACGTGACCGGCATCCTCGCCGGCAACCCTACCCAGCTCGCCATTGCTCCCGAAGAGCTCGAGCGCCTCCACGAGATGTTCCCCCATGAGTGAGCCCGCCGCGGTGATGCCCCAGCCCAGGTCAGGCGCGACGGTGGAGCTGCTCGAGCACGTCCCGACCCGGCTCCTCTATGTCGAGGACGACGAGGACCTGCGCGACATGATCGCGAGCACCTTCATCGAGGCTGGTTTCGACGTGACCGCCGAGTCCAGCGCCGAGGACGCGCTCGACCGGCTCGCCTCCGCCCGCTTCGACGTGGTGCTCACCGACTACAACCTCACCGGTGAGACCGGCGCGTGGCTCCTGCGTAACGCCTCGGAGAAGGGTTACCTCGAGCGGACCGCCGCCATCGTGATGACCGCCGAGCACCAGCCCGCCGGCGTCGAAGGCTACCGGCTGCTCCGCAAGCCCACCGATTTCGCCGTCCTCCTGGCGGCGATCGGCGAGGCGGTCGGCAACATCCTGCCGGCCAGCGTCGTTCGCCTGGGCGCGCCCCACTCGACGGAGCTGGAGCTGATGCTCTACGTGACCAGCACCTCGCAGGAGTCACACAAGGCGATCCGCAACTTGCACCGCGCGCTCAAGCCGTACGACAAGACTCGGTTCCGCCTCACCATCGTCGACGTGGCGAACGGAGGGGACGAGGAGTGGTACCAGTGCCTGGAGGAAGATCGCGTCATCGTCACGCCGACACTGATCAAGAGGAAGCCGGGGCCGAAGACGTGGATCGTCGGGTCACTGTCGCCCAGCGACGCGGTCGAGCGGATGCTGGAATCGGTGCTCGGTGGTGGTGAAGGCTGAGATGGGCGCCAGGCCCAGCCCGCCTGCGACGCCGGCCACGCGCGGTCGCCCGGGGGTGGAGCCTGTCTGCAGCTTAGTCGGTGGCCTCGGCGGGCCCGGGGTAGTCTCGCCTCGGTGTCCGATCCGCGCAGCTCGCGACCCAGCCTGAGACCCAGCCTGCGACCCCGCCCCGGGCCCGGCATGGGCGACCTCGTCGTCGAGCTCGATGCTCCGGAGCAGCTGACCGCAGCCGAGGCGGACGCGTTCGACTACCGCTGCGGGGTGGTCCGCGCCGACATCGTCGATCAGGTCCTCATGCGGGTCGTCGACGATCTCGGCTGGAACCTTTTCGACGCCGAGATCCCCGATCGGGTCGCGGTGGAGCACGACGGCCCGGCACGCGCGCGCATTCTCGTCG
>JBKJLX010000351.1:0-3176 GCA_046596645.1 Polyangiaceae bacterium | reverse complement strand
GGCTCCTCCGCGGGGCCGGCGGGCGGCGGGCCGGGCCGCGGCGACCCCGCTCGCGCCCCCGCGCCGCGCGGGACGGGGCGAGAGGCGGGCGGCCACGGCGAGACCGGTCCCGCGGCGCGCTCTGCGGGCGAGCCTCCAGGCCCCGCGCCAGCGCCGCCACGCCCCGAGGCGCAGCCCCCGCCCTCGGCGCGGCTGCCGCCGCGCGGTCAGGGTCCGCGCCCCGACCCGGGGCCGGTGGTGCCGGCCCCGGTCCTCGCCGAGGACGATCCGGCCCTGGTCGCGTACCGCGACATCGTCGCCGACGTGCACGCGCGCATGCCCGGCATCGCTTCGGTGCTGGAGCACGCGGCGCTGATCGAGGCCTCACCGCAGCGGCTGGTGGTGGGTTTCGAGCAGGGCTCCTTCCTGGCGGCGCAGCTCGCCGAGTCGCAGCCCATGATCGCGGTGCGCGATGCCGCGCGCGCGCGGCTCGGGCCCGACCTCGCCTTCGAGATGGTGTGCGTGGGGCGCGAGGCGCTGTCGGGAACGCTCGCCAGGCGCGCGTCGGAGGTGCTCCGCGCGCGCGTGGCCGACGCCGAGCAGCAGGTGCGCGATCACCCCATCGTCGCCGCGGCGATGGAGATCCTCGGCGCCGAGCTGCGCGAGGTGCACCTCGCCCCCGAGCTGGCGAGCGCCGCGTCCTGGGAGCGCCGAGGCGAGCGGTGAAGTTTCCTCGTTCAGCACCTGACGGTGCTGAATTCGGCGCGCCGACGGTCGTGGCCCACGCCGCGGAGCCTTCTGGTATCCAGCTGCGACGAACGCGGCAGCCGCGCTCGTCAGCGAGAGGTGGATGCGATGGGACTCTTCGACGGTGTGAAGAACTTCATGGGCGGGGCTTCGATGGTCTCCATCGTGCCCACGGTGCTCGAGGGGCAGGCTCCCCAGGGGGCAAAGTTTCCGCTGCGCGACAGCGTGATCAAGGGTCAGTACGACGTCACGTGCGAGAAGGACTGCGTCGTCCTCGCGCACATCGTCGAGTTCCGCCTCAGCAACGGCGTGTCGGGCGGACCGAACCCGATGGTGGGCACGCTGGCCACCGACCGCGATGACCACACCGAGGAGGTCACGGGGCGCGGCTACAGCTTCCCCTACACGATGACCAAGGGGCAGGTGGCGAAGGGCTCCTTCCTCATCCACCCCCTCGACATCGTCACTGCCATGGCGAACCTGTTTCCGGGCCAGGACCCGAACGCCATGCTCTCCAACCCGGGCCTGAAGTTCCTGGTGCGCATCACCGTGGACGTGAAGGGCTCGCCCTTCGACCCCAGCATCGACGTCCCGATCGAGGTCGTCCCCAGCTGACTCCGCTCCCGCCTCGCGCGGAGCCGCTGTGTTCCGCGGACGAGGCGGCGTCGCACCCCGTGCATCACCCGGAGGTGAGCGCGTGGGCGACGCTGGCCTCGACCACCGCGAGGAGCTCGTCGAGGTCGGCGAGCGGGATGTTGAGCGCCGGGGCGACGTAGACGACGTCGCCCAGCGGCCGCAGGTACACGCCGCGCCGCTTCGCCTCGGCCGATGCGCGCCACCCGACATCGCCCAGGTAGCTGGCGCCCTCGGCGACGTCGACGGCGCCGATCATGCCGAGAGAACGCGGCCGGCTCGCGCCCGGCAACGCGCCCATGCGCTGGAACGACGCGGCGATGCGAGCCGAGCGCACGGCGACGCCCTCCACCACGTGCTCCTCGCGCATGACCGCGAGCACCTCGCGCGCGACGGCGCAGCCGAGGGCGTGGCCGCAGTAGGAGTGGCCGTAGTGAAAGGCGCGAGAGGCGTCGCCCAGGAAGCCCTCGAACACGCGGTCGGTGGCGAGCGTCGCCGCCATGGGGAGGATGCCGCCGGTGAAGCCCTTGGCGATCGCCATCACGTCGGGTCGTACGTCGGCCTGATCGACGGCCCAGAAGGTGCCGGTGCGCCCGTATCCCGTGAAGACCTCGTCGACGATCAGGAGCGCGCCCGCGGCGTCGCAGGCGGCGCGCGCGCGGCGCAGCAGCTCGGGCGCGTGCATGCGCATCCCCACCGCGCCCTGCACCAGCGGCTCGACCACCACCGCCGCCACCTGGGGGCCCATCTCCGCGAGCAGCGCGTCGAGCGCATCGCCGGTCGTCGCTGCGGCCGTGCTGCTCGCGTCCTCCGGTGCGGGGACGTGGTGGCAGCGCATCAGCACCGAGTCGAACGGCCGGCGGAAGAGGTCGACCCCGCCCAGCGCCGTCACCCCCAGCGTCTCGCCGTGGAAGGCGCCACCCAGGGCGACGAAGCGCGTGCGCTCCGGCTGGCCCTCGTTGCGGAACAGCTTGATCGCCATCTTGATCGCCGCCTCCAGCGCGGTCGACCCGTCGTCGCTGTAGAAGACGCGCGTGAGTCCGGGGGGCGCGACGGCGCACAGCTCCTCGGCGAGGCGCGCCGCCCCCTCGTGGGCGACTCCGGCCAGGGTCACGTGGCATGCTCGCTGCGCCTGGCGGGTCAGCGCCTCCACCAGCCGCGGGTGGTTGTGGCCGAGCGTGGAGACCCACCAGCTGGCGTTCGCGTCGAGGAAGCTCCGCCCGTCGACGTCGACGAAGCGTGCGCCCCGCGCGCTCTCGACCACGATGGGCTCGCCGCTCGCCACCCACGGGCCCATCGGGGTGTAGGGGCGCCACACGTGGCGCCGGTCGATCTCCACGATCGCCGCGCGTCGCGCGCGCGCTCCCTCGTCGGCCCCGGCGCTCACGGCCGAGACGATAGGGTAGGCTGCCGCGCGTGCCCCAGCGAAAGCGCTACCTATTCGTCTGCACCAACCGCCGGCCGTACGGCACCGCCAAGGGCTCCTGCGCGACGCGCGGCGCCGAGTCGCTCCACGCCGAGCTGAAGGCGGCGATCGCGGCGCGCGGCCTGACGAAGACCGAGGTGCGGGCCTGCACCTCCAGCTGCCTCGACGTCTGCTGGGCCGGCCCCGCCATCGCGGTGGAGCCCGACGGCTACTTCTACGGCCGCGTCACCGCCGGCGACATCCCCGCCATCGTCGACGCGCTGGCCGCTGGCGAGCGGGTCGAGCGGCTGGTGCTCGCGCCCGCGGAGTTCGAACAGGTCACCGCGGGGCCCATGCTGCCCGAGAGCGCCCAGCCGCCGCCGGCCACGCTGGTTTTCAGCCCGTGGCCGGC
>JBKJLX010000274.1:0-18513 GCA_046596645.1 Polyangiaceae bacterium | reverse complement strand
TGGCACCCCGAGCAGTGCAGCGGCGGGGACGGCGTCCGCGCGTCGGCCGGACGCGGCATCGGCTTGCTCGCCTCTTGCGAGGCCGCGAGCATCCCCATCTTCGTGACGTCCTTCGGGTCGCGCAGGTGCGCTTCCGGCTCGCGGTGGCACTCCAGGCACCAGCCCATCGTCAGGGGCTCGCTCTGCTGGACGACCGGCATCTGATCGATGCGCGAGTGGCAGCTCTCGCAGCCGACGCCCGCCGACAGGTGCGCCGAGTGGTCGAAGTACACGTAGTCCGGCAGGTTGTGGACCTTGACCCACTCGATGGGCTCGTCGGTCTCCCAGCTCTCGCGGACCTTGGCCAGGCGCGGGCTCGTCGTCTTCACCTTGGAGTGGCAGTTCATGCAGGTCTGCGTCGGCGGAACCGCCGCGTGACCCGCCCGCTCCACGGTGTTGTGGCAATAGCGGCAGTCCATGCCCATATCGCCGGCGTGGAGCTTGTGGCTGAAGGGCACCGGCTGGATCGGGCGGTAGCCGACCTCGGTGTGCTTCTGCGTGCCGTAGTACCAAAAGCCCGCGACCAAGGCGGTTCCCAGAGGGCCCAGTCCGAAGACCACGCCCAGAGGGACCACTTTGTTCGCCCACCTCGGGAATAGGAAGCGACTCATGCGCGCTGGGGCCTCGTCGGGTTTGGCGCACTTTGTGGGCGATAACCGCAAATCGGGCAAGATGGCGTGTTGCCGCGGGGGCGCGGCATCTTGCCGCAGCGGGTACCTGGCCTGGAGGGTGGAAGGCCTCGGTCTCAGCCGACCGGCACGCAGTAGCCCGCCCACTCCTTGGGGATGTCGAGCTGGCCGAACCCGAACGGCGCGACCGGCAGCGACGACGGGCGCGATGGCTTGCGGTTGAGGCTCATGCCCGCCTGCTCCGGCGTCCGGTTCCTCTTGTCGTGGTTGCAGGGCCTGCAGGCGGTCACGATGTTCTCCCAGCCGGTGCGCCCTCCGGCGGTCCGCGGGAGGACGTGGTCGAACGAGAGCTCGGAGCGCGGCTTGCGCGCGCCGCAGTACTGGCAACGGTAGCCATCGCGCCCGAACACGTTGGCGCGCGAGAACTTCACCCCGCGGCGGACGTGGTGAACCTGGCGCTTCAGGCGGACCACCGCCGGCACCTGCAACGTGACCGACGGCGAGGACACGCAGTCCTCGTACGCCTCCAGCACCTCGACCTTGCCGAGGTACCAGAGGGTGATCGCCTCCTGCCAGGAGACGATGCGCAAGGGCAGCATCCAAGCGTTGAGGAGGAGAGTCTGACGGACCACGGTGTGTGCCTGAAGCCAGGTGAATTGTACGGGGCGGGCAGCGAAGGTCGAGCCCCCTCCAGGGACGGGCGAGCCGCATCGACCTGACGTTTCGCCGTGGCGACGTATGCTGCCCTCCATGCGCTCCCGCCTCATCCTCGTCGCCCTGGTCGCGCTTGGCCTCGCCCTCATCGGCTGGGCCCTCTTCGCGCGCGAGACCGACGAGGAGGCCATCCGCCGGCGGCTCGAGGCCATCGCCGCCGGCGTTTCCATCCTCCCCGACGAGGGGCTCCTCCCCCGCGCGGGGCGGGTGAAGGGTGCGCTGGTGGAGAGCTTCACCAAGGACGCGACCGTCACCATCCCCGAGGTCGGCGAGCGCATCGATCGCGAGGCGCTCATCGGCGCCGCCATCGGCGCCAGCCAGCGCTGGAGCGCGGGAGATCTCGGCTGGAGCGACGTCGAGATCGCGGTGCGCGGGGAGACCGCCCACGTGGACGCCACGGCGAAGCTCGTCGCCACCGGCGGCGGCGCGCCGCGCACCGACGAGCGCAAGGTCGCGCTCGACCTGAGGAAGGCGGACGGCGAGTGGGTGGTCGTGGCGATCGACGTCGCGCGGAAGGGCGCGGGGGACGAGGAGGAGTAGCCAGCGTGGCTTCGGCGTGGTGTTCCGCGCCCGCCACTGGTGCTCGGCGCGCCGGTCGCGATCAAGGCGCTAGCTCGGTGAGGACGAGCACGTGCCGCTCTCCGGCGCGACGCAGACCGCCACCGCCGATCGCGCCGACACGCCGGCCTAGGCGGCGCCCGAGCAGATCGGCGGCGACCGCACCCGGGGCGTGGACCGACGTGCACGCGCTGGGGCTCCTCATCAGCGAGGTGCTGATGGACCGCCCTGCCACGAGTCCGACACCTCCACATGACGGCCAACGATCCAACGCGACCCACTCCGCGCGGTCCGGGTTCCCCGCCGGGCCGTGGGAGGTGCCGCTGCGCGCGCGATGGCGCTCTACCCCGCCGAGCGCTTCGCGACCGCGGGGCCGCTCCTGGAGGTGCTGGCCGCGGCCCTGGCGCAGCCGCCGAGCGGACCGGGCCTCCTCCAGGTCGCCCCCCACGACAAATCGACCGGCAAGCCGGCGGACGGGGGCCCGCTCCTGCGCCACATCCTCGCGTCGTTCCCGGGCGACATCGTCCTGATCAACCCGCCCTCGACGAGGTGAGCGTCGGTCGGCATCGGGGGCCGATCACCTGCGGCAGGTCGCGGGCCCGACGTTCTGCGGGAACGCGCCGTCCATGTTGCCGGGCGGGTCGTAGTTGCAGACCCAGACGCGGAGGCCGTTGCCGCAGGTCGCGCTGGCGCAGCCCAGGCGCTGGCTGCCGCGCCACACGACCTGGGTGAAGTGGCCGGTGGTCATGGAGAAGCCGCCGCGGGCGAAGTCGTAGCTGCTGCGCTCCTCGACCCACAGGGCTACGGCGCGCTCGGGCGTCATGATCGCCGCGGTCCCCGCGGCCAGGTTCTCGCCGAGAGGGCCGCTGCTGTGATCGAGGGCGCACCCGCGCTGCGCGAGGGCGTCAGCCCATCGCTGCGCGGTCAACGCGATGTCGGGCGACCACGCGAGCGCTGGAGCGCAGTGCTCGGCGCGCGCGGCGGCGTGGGCGTCGAGGATGCGCTGCGCGTCGCCCGCGGGTGCTCCCCCGCCCGGCGCCTGCGGGGCCGGGTCGGGGCGCCACCCGCCGGCAGGCGCGCCGGGAGCCGGCGCGCCGGGCCACTGGCCACTCGATAACCCGCTTCCCGGGCGCCCCGTGCGGCGCTGGCAGGCGGCGAGGACCAGCGCCGTCGTCACGACCAGCGCGCACCCGCGCAGCAGCGAGGCGCGGCGCGGCATCACTCGACGGTCGCGAAGATCTCTAGGGGACGGAACACCCGCGCTGCCCATGCTGCTTCGTCGTGCTGGGCGCCGGGCTCGTGCCAGTGGAAGAGGTCGACGTCGCCCTGCCACCCCTCCTCCAGGAGGACGTCGCGCATCTGCACCGTCTCGCAGTAGTTGTCCGCGGCGGTGGGATCGTCGTCGTTGGTGCCGTCGCCGTCGGAGTCCTCGCAGTCGGTGCCGCCGCCGCCCGAGTCCAGGTAGACGACGACGTCGCGGAGGCCGGCCGCTGCCCAGCGCTCGATCATGGTCTCGTTCTCGAGGCCGATGCTGCCCCAGCCCAGGGTGCCGGAGAGGCTGGCGGCAAAGGCGTAGTCGCCGTCGTCGTGCAGGGCGAGGTGCAGGCTGATCAGGCCGCCCAGGCTCGAGCCCATGGTGCCGACGACCGCTGGCTCGCCGTAGCGAGCGTCGACCTGCGGGCGAATCACGTCGCGCAGCAGATCGGCGTAGGCGTCGCCCTCGCCGCCCAGCACCTGGCCGATGTCGTCCTCGACATGGGTGTACTCGTCCATGCGATCGCTGCTGTTGTCGATGCCGACCAGGAGCATCGCCGGGGGGGCCGAATCCTGGAGGTGCCAGCCGCCGTTGAAGGCGTCGGGATCGAAGAGGTTCTGCCCGTCGTGCACGTAGAGCACCCGGGTCGGCGCCTCGGCGGGGACCCACACCCGCACCGTGCGCGGCGCGAGGCCGGCGCCCTCGACGATCGGCCACCGTTCGAGGTGAGCCTCGGCCGGCGGCGCGACGAAGGTGATCTCGCCGAAGTCGTCGTAGGCGTAGGCGCGCGCCCAGGGGTCCGCGGCGAAGGTGTCGCCCGACTTCAGCTTGTAGGCGTCCCCCGCCACGTCGGGCACGACCGACCAGGCGAAGCCTTCGTCGGCGGTGAGCGAAGTCCCGGCCCAGTCGTCGAAGTCGCCGGCCACGGCGCCGAACGCCGGGTCGGTCGAGACCACCACGCGCCCGCTGGCGACGCGCACCGGCCAGCCGCCGTCGTCCGCTTCCTCCCGCAGGGTGCCGTCGCGATCGGCGCGCAGGCGCGCCAGCAGATCCTCGAGGTCGTCAGCGGGCGCACCGCCGGTCCCGGGCCCCGACGTGGTGGTGCTCGACGTCTGCGCGCCGGCGCCCTCGGTCGTCGTCGAGGAGGCGCCCCCCTGCCCCGGGCCTGCGCCGCCGTCGCCGGTCGACGAGTCGCCTCCCACGCCGCTCGCGGTGCCGGTGGGGACCTCGCCGTCCCCCTCGGCGCAGCCCGCCGCGGCGAAGGCCAGGACGCCGAGCCACCCGCGGAGGTGGCGACCACGAGCGAAGGGCGATGCGTACATCGGTGCTCCGGAGCGGAAGAAAGGAAGGGGTGTGGCCACGAACGCGCGCCGGGGGGCTCAGCCGGCGGGACGACGGAGGAGGGACGAGGGCGCGATCAGGGTCGGGGCCTGCGCCAGCGAGGGGCTCCGCGAGGGGACCGGCTCCGCGTCGGCGTGACGCGCGGCCTCGACCCGGGCGCGCTCGAGGCGCGCCTCGAGCGCTGCCTCCACCTGGCCTGGGGCGGCGGGGACGCCCGGCTCGAGCAGCGCGCGAACGAACACCTCCGCGGCCTTGTAGCTGGAGCGCACGAGTGGGCCGGAGGCGCAGTAGAGAAAGCCCATCGCCAGCGCCTCCTTCTGCCAGAGGGCGAACGTCCCCGGGGGGACGAAGCGCTTCACCTCGTGGTGCTTGGGCGACGGGCGAAGGTACTGGCCGAGGGTGACAACGTCGACGCCGACCTCGCGCAGCTCGCGCATCGACTCCACGACCTCCTCGTCGGTCTCGCCGAGGCCGACCATGATCGAGCTCTTGGTCAGCATCTTGATTCCGAGCGACGCCGCAGTCCTCTTCGCGCGCTCCAGGACCTTCAGCGACTGCTCGTAGCTCGAGCGCACGTCGCGCACGGTGCGCGTCAGGCGGCGGATCGTCTCCACGTTGTGAGCGAACACGTCGGGGCCACCCTCGACGCAGGCGTCGACCGCGGACATGTGCCCCTGGAAGTCGCCCACCAGCGTCTCGATGAGGATGTCGGCCCGCAGCTCGCGCAGGCGCTGCACCGTCTTCGCGACGTGGTCGGCGCCGCCGTCGAGCAGGTCGTCGCGGTTGACCATGGTCATGACGACATAGGAGAGGTCGAGCTTGGCGATGGCACGGGCGACGTGCTCGGGCTCGCGCACGTCGACCGCGCCGCCCGGGTCGCCGGTGGTCACGGCGCAGAAGCGGCAGCCGCGGGTGCAGACGTCGCCGAGGAGCATCACGGTGGCGGTGCCCTCGCGCCAGCACTCGCCGACATTGGGGCAGCGCGCCTCCTCGCACACCGTGTAGAGGTCGAGCTCCCGCAGCGTCTTCTTGAGGTGGTGGTATCGGTCGCCGCCGGGCGCCCGCACACGCAGCCAGTCTGGCTTGGGCTCGAACCTTCTCTCCACGTCGGTCCTCCGAGCACCGATCTCCCCGGGGGCGTGGGGACGGAGCCCCCACTGTGTAGTACGAAGAGGCACCCGCGGCGAGGGGTGCATGGTAGACGCCCGCGGCATGACGTCTCCCGTCGTCCTCGTGACCGGCGCCAACGGCGAGATCGGCCGCTCCCTCGTGGAGCGCCTGGCCCAGCACGGCCGCTACGAGGTGGTCACCCTGGACCTCACGCCCGCCTCCGACACGACGCGTCGAATGGGTGTCGCCTCGTACGCCGGCAACATCATGGACCGGTTCCTCCTCGACCAGCTCATGGCGCACCACGAGTTCGAGGCGGTGTTCCACCTGGCGGCGCTGCTCTCCACGCGCGGCGAGCGCGACCCGGAGCTGGCCCACCAGGTCAACGTCGAGGGCACGCTCAACCTGCTGCGCAGCGCCAACCACCAGTCGCAGCGGCTGGGGCGGCCGGTGAAGTTCATCTTCCCCAGCTCGATCGCGGTCTACGGCCTCCCCTCGCGGGAGGAGAAGGCGGCCGTGGGCAAGGTGAAGGAGGAGCAGTGGAACCTCCCCATCACCATGTACGGCTGCAACAAGCTCTACTGCGAGCACCTGGGCCGATACTTCACCCACCACCTGCGGCAGCTGGGCGCGATGTCGACCGCCGCCCGCCTCGACTTCCGCAGCATCCGCTTCCCTGGCCTGATCAGCGCGCAGACGGTGCCCACCGGCGGCACCAGCGACTTCGGCCCGGAGATGCTGCACGCCTCGGCCAAGGGCCAGCCCTACGCCTGCTTCGTCCCCCCCGAGGCGAAGATCCCGTTCATGGTGATGCCCGACGCGGTGACGTCGCTGCTGCGCCTGCTCGAGGCGGATCCCTCGCGCATGTCGACCACCGTCTACAACGTCGGGGCCTTCGGAATCTCCGCCGAGGAGATCGCGGAGCGGACGCGGAAGGCCTTCCCCGCGGCGGCCATCACCTACGCCCCCGACCTGGTGCGGGCGAAGATCGTCGATAGCTGGCCGGAGGACGTCGACGACTCGCTGGCGCGCAAGGAGTGGGGCTGGGAGCCTGCCTGGGGCGTCGATCGCGCCTTCGACGAGTACCTGATCCCGCAGATCCGCGCCCGCTACGCGCGGACGTAAGGTTCAGCGACGCCCGACCTCGCGCTCCAGCTCGGCCAGCCGCGAGAGCGCCTCGTCGGCGCGCGACCGCTCCACCTCGGCGCGCTCGGCGCCCGTGGGGAGCACCGCGCCGTCCGCCCCGGACCAGCGCAGCCAACGGGCCTCGATCCCGCCGCTCGCCCCGTGCACCACGCGGAGGACGAGGCCGGTCACGTTCGAGTGGAGGCTGCCGTCTGCCGCGGGCTCGCGCGGCCGGAAGGAGCGCGTCGCCACGTCGAGCGCATACCCTCGAGTCGGGGCCGCGGAAGTCCCGGGTCCGGGCCTGGAGCTCGCTGAAGTAGACGAACATGTTCGTCCCCACGAACACGTCGCTCCGCTCCTTTCAGTGCTCCCTGAGCGACTCGCGCAGGATCACCGTCTGCTCGAAGTGTCGATCGCTCTCCATGGGCTCCCCGTCGGAAAAGGGGAGGTCCTCGCCGCGCGGCGGCGGCTTGAAATCGGCAGCCATCGACATCGTCTCCGCGTCGGCCACAGCGTACCTCCCGCACGCGTCCTCAGCGAGGCCCTTGCCGGCACTTGCACCCCGGAAGCGCGGCCGCGCGGCTGCGCCGCGCCTGGCGGTGCAGCGCCACGGGGTGACGACCGCCAGGTCGAGGCGCCCGGGGGCCGCTCGGTGGCGAGGGGCCGAAGGACTCCAGATGCGACGCCCCGACCTGGGCTCGGGTAGCGCCGCTTGGCGGTGGTGTCGCCGGGCACGCCGCACTACACGCGCTCGGGTGAAGCAACTCGCGATCGCACTGGTCTGCGCCCTCGGATGCACGCTCGTCGCCTGCGGGGACGACGGCGGCGGGTCGGGCGACGGAGCCACCGGCAGCGGGGGCAGCGGCGCGACGACCGACGCGGTGAGCAGCGCCGCCTCCACGTCGACCTCCACGTCGACCTCCACGGCGGCCACCACGGCCGCGTCGACCGGGACCGCGACCACGACCGCGACGACGTCGGCGACGACCGGGAGCGGCGGCGCCGGCGGGGACGCGGCGGACGGCGGTGGCGGGAGCGGCGGCAGGGCTGGGGGGGGCGGCGGCGGCCCCGGCAGCGGGGGTGCCGACGCGGCGGACGGCTACGGGGCCATCGCCGGCGCCTGCGGTCAGATCGACCTGCGGGACATCGAGTCGACCTCGCCGTCCTACGACGAGAACAGCATCGACTTCACCGGCGAGCGGCCGATCACGACCGACGACACCTCGGCGCTGACCCCGGGCGGCCAGGAGATGGTCGCGGACGGCAACCTGGGCGGCAGCTCGCTGTGGAGCGAGGTCTTCGCCTTCGAGGTGCTGGCGCGCTGCGAGGGCGCCGAGCTCGTGAAGAGCGAGGCCGAGATCGTCTACGACGACGTGGGCGGCAAGAAGACAGACATCCTAGTCCGCATCGACGGCGTGAAGGTCGGCGTCAGCGTCGTGCGCGCCGTCGGGTTCCCGCCCGAGGACCCGTACACTGTCGACGAAGCTCTCCCGGTGCTGGAGGGCAAGCTCGACGACATCCTCCTCTCCTCGGAGAACGTGTCCGACGGCGACCAGTGGGAGAAGCAGATCCTCAGCGTGCTGGCCTACTCCGAGGAGCACGCTGCGAGCATGGTCGAGGCTTACGCACTGCTCGACGACGCGACCCGCGCGGACACCGTCGTCCTCGTGACGGTGACCGACGGCGACGACGATTTCATCTACTTCGCGGAGTAGCCGTCGGGCGCCTCGGCGCCGCCGTGGAGCGCCACGGTGAAGCGCCGGTGCTCGCGGTCCAGATCGGCAGCCAGGCGGCCCATCGCACTGCCCTCGCCCCGCGCGCGCAGCTCGCGGTTCAGGGTGCTGCACACGTAGCGGAGGCAGAGCGTGGGGCGGTCCTCAGGCTCGAGCGAGCAGCCGCGCTCGCCGCGGAACGCACAGCCCGCGTGATCGCCCGCGGGCGGAGACAGCCGCGCGGCGTCGGTGCCGGACAGCTTCAGCGACGCGCACTCCTCCTGCGACCAGATGGCGAGCGTCTGGCCGCCGCAGCAGTGGCCGCCCTCCCACCTGCCGGCGGGCAGCGGGTGGCCGCGGGCGCAGCCGTGGCACGCGTCGACGGCTCGCAGCGCCTCCGACATCTCCCGGCGGAGCACGCGCAGTCGACGGGCGCTGGTGATCGCGGCCTCGCTCGCCTCGCGGAGCGACGGCTGCGCGGCGAAACGCGCGCGCAGGGCCGACAGATCGTCGGCGCGCGAGCGGGGGTGGCGCAGGCGATCGAGGAGCTGACGCGGCGATATCAGCATGGTGACGCTGCGCGGCTGGTCGCAAGCGGAGTGTACCCCCAACGAGCCCGGAGGACGGCGAGGCGGCCGCCGCCCTCGCAGTTCTCGGCGGCTCACGCCGTGCTCGACCATGCGACGCGCGCCGACGCCGTCGGCCTCGTACGGGGACCGACGGTGACGACGACTTAATCTATTTCGCGGAGTCACGCTGCAAGGGTCACCTCGCGTCGTCCGGCTCGGCGCCGAAGAGGAGCTCGACGCTTGCACGAGGCGCACTCGCGCCTGTTGTCAGGGATGCCTCAGCGGAAGCCCAGAAATCCGAGAATGGCGAGGACCACGACGACGACGCCGATGATGTAGAAGATGTTCTTCACGGTGAGCTCCTGGGCGGCAGGGATGTGCGCGCGCTGCCCCCCCGCAAAGCAAGAGGGGGGCCGGAGCGGATGAACGGCGAGCTGGCCCGGAGCCGACGACATGCTGCGCAATTCCGGCGCAGGGGCGTGCCCTCGGACCGGGGATGCGTGGCAAGAAGGTCGAGACCCCCGCGCTTGCGCGGCCTGACGCCCCGCTCCGCAGTGCAAGCATCCCGCTGACGCCGGAGCTTGCTGCAGGGGTCACCTGAGCTCACGACCGCGCGGCGTCGCGCCGGCGGCGATCACGTCCACCATCGACGCGAGCCACGCCTTGGTGGGCCGGGATCGGACGAGCATCACGCGGTGGAGGATGCTGCCAGCGACGAGGTCGAGCAGGAGCGCGCGTCGACGTCGTCGCGGAGCTCTCCGCGCTCGCGCGCTCGCCGCACCATCTGGAGCACCGGCCCCGCCGCGCGGCCGCCGAGGCGTGAAGCCGCGAGCGTCGCGAGCTCGGACTCGGCGTCCTCCGCGAACGCCGCGCGCGCGAGCTCGCGGCCCAGCGGCTTGCGCAGGAGGCTGGCGATGCCCTCGGCCATCGCGAGGAGATCGCCGCGGAGCGAGCCGGCCTCCGGGAGACCGGCGACGAGATCGTCGTGAACGCGCTCGAGGGCCGCAGCCACGAGGGCGCCGCGTGTCGGCCACCGCCGGGAGACGCCGGTCTTGTTGACCGCGGCCGCCCGCGGTGGAGGAGCTCCTCCGCTTCGCCGGGCCCACGGAGACGGCGACCGAGCGCTACGCGATGCGCGACGCGGAGATCGCCGGCACCTTCGTCCCGAAGGGCGAGCTGGTGCTGGCGGTGCTGGTCTCCGCGAACCGAGACTCCGCGCGGTTCGAGCGTCCGGACGTGCTCGACATCGGACGCTCCGGCAACCGTCACCTCGCGTTCGGCCCCGGTCTGCACCGCTGCCTCGGGGCGCCGCTCGCACGCATGGAGGGGGCGGTCGCCAGCGCGCTCGTGGCCCGTGCGCCGCGGCTGCGGCTGCGCGTGCCCGCGGCTGCGCTGCGCTGGCGGCCGGGCTTCGTCCTCCGAGGCCTCGAGGCGCTGCCGGTCTCGTTCGGCGCGTGACTCGGCTGTCGTGCTTCAGGTCGAGCGTCAGGGCCGGCAGCGCGGGCAAGGTCGCCCGTGGCGCGCAGGGTTCGCTGCTGCGAAGCTGGGTGCGATGACCACGCGGGTCGAGCGCAGCGTCACGAGCCTGGTCAACCGTTTCCTCCGGCGCCCGCCGACCCAGGGCCGTTCGCGGGCGCTCGTGGAGGCCGTCCTGACCGCCTTCGAGGACACGCTCTCGCGCGTCGACGGCGCGGGCGCCGACGTGACCGTCGACGCGGTCCTCGAGCGCGCGGGCGTCAGCCCGAGCTCCTTCCACACCTACTTTGGCGACAAGCCGTCGCTTCTCGGCGCGTTCGTGGGCCACCTCACCGATCGGAATTTCCGGCAGCTGGTCGAGAAGATGAACGCCATGGATCACCGGACGGTCCAGGGTGTGATCCAGCACGTGGTCACGATGATCGTCGCCACCTACTGCGAACGCCCTGCGGTGACGCGTGCCGCCGTCACCATCATCGGCCGCTTCGGTCTCATGCGCGACGTCGTCGCCGAGCGCGATCGCTTTTCAGACGAGCTGGCCGGCGTCTTGCAGCCGTTCTACCCCGATGTCCCGAGGGCCGACTTGGCTCGTTCGATGCGGGCCCTCGCTGACGCCGCGATGGGCGTGCTGGTCTCGGAGCTCGAGCGCGGGCCGTTGCCCGACCGCGCTCGACTGGAGCGCGACCTCACGTCGCTCGCCGTGGCGTTCACGCTGGAGCGGCATGGACTGCCGCTCGATCTCCGCGCGCCGACCGGGGCGGGGAGGAATGACGGCGAGCCCAGCTGAGGGTGGACCATCCCCTCTTGCAGCCGCGGAGCGCTTCACAGCGTGCAGAACCCGGTGTCGTCGCACTCGCCGGAGTCGCAGTCCGAGTCCCAGTCGCACTGGCTGCCGCCTCCGCGATCGTAGCAAAGGCCGTCGAAGCACTTGTCGTCGCAGCAGTCGCTGTCGAACGAGCAAGTCGCTCCCGAGCTCCCGCACTCCCCGCCACCTCCGCCGGAGCCCGAACCGCTGCTCGAAGCCGATCCTCCGTCGCAGTCGACGCTGTCGTCCTCGTCGCAGTCGCTCGGGTCGGGCTCGGACTCTTCCAGCTGAGCGAAGCAGTCGTCCTGGCAGGCGAAGTCCATGTCGCCGCATGCCTGCATGCAGGCCTCCATGTCGAACCCGGCGCACTGGTCGAAGGCCGCCTTGGTGTCGCAGCGGTACTTGGACGCGTTGACGCAACACACGCCGTACGCGTCGGCGCCGCCATCGCCGGCGCCGCCATCGTCGGCGCCGCCATCGTCGGCGCCGTCGTCGTCGCCGTCGTCGGCGCCGCTGCTGTTGCCACCGCTGCCGTCGCTCCCCCCATCCCCCTCGGCGGAGGAGCAGCCTGCAATGCCAACGATGAGCCCGAGCGCGACGACCAGGACGAGCGACGTGTTCATGAGTGGTCTCCTTTGTGCGGCGAACGACTCCAATGTCGTCGTTTGCCGCGGATCGGCCCACTCCTGTCCTGACCGAGAAAAGCCTTTGCCTTCTTCGATACTTCCGGAAGTCAACCGGATAAGTCCCTTCCGTTCTGAACGGCCCAGGGTCGCCGGGGAGGCGCCTCGGGCCCCCCGCGGACGTCCGGACGTCAGGCGAGGAGCGCGTCGATCACGTCGAGGGGCTGGTTGCCGAGCGACACGTCGCCGAGGCCCATCGAGGTGAGGACGGTCTTCACGATGTCTCCGGGTCCGATGGAGGCCCCACCCTGCTGGACCTCGCCGGTGGAGAGGTTCATCGCCTGCGGCGCCATACCCTTCTCGCTCGACGCGCCCACGGCGACGCCGCGGCGGAGGCCGGGACCGGCGAGGAGGCAGCTCGAGGAGAGGTGGTGATCGCGGCCGGCGCGGCCATTGAGGAGCGGCGTGCGCGAGAACTCGGAGAAGACCATCAGCGTCGTGTGATCCCAGGTCGAGGCGGCGTCGCCGAACGGAGACGCCTGCGACTTGAGCCAGGTGATGAGGTTTCCGAGGAGGGCGAAGCCGTCGCGGATCTTGTTGGGGTGCTCGTTGGCCCAGTCGTCGTGGTCGTCGATGTCGCGCGCGAGGCGCACGCTGACCCCGCGGGTGACGCCGCGCGAGAGCGCCTGCGCGGCGATGGCAGCGTTGCCCTTCTCGCCGGCGAGGTCGGCGGCGGTGGTGATGCCGAGGCGGTCGAAGAGCGCCTGGTTGGTGCCCGGGTTCACCGCGTCGAAGTCGAAGAGCGCGTCCTGCCCGCTCTCTACCATCGACAGCGCCTTGAGCCGGCTCGCGCGGTGGAGCGCGACCTGGCCCTGCCCGTCGAGCTCTTCGCCGCGACAGCTGGAGTCGCCCTCCTCCTGATCGAGGATGGCGCCCTTGCCGTAGGCGAGGTCGGGGCCGAGCACCTTGAGCATGTCGCGCACGTCCTGCCCGTCGCGCACGTTGATGGGCGAGGCGTAGGCGGGCAGGCCGACAGCGTACGACTCGGATTCGATCGTGAGGTTCGGCACCGTGGCGTCGATCCCCTCGGCCGCGGCCACCAGGCTCGCCAGCGAGCTGCCGACCGGCGCGAGGCCGCGCGGGAACTGGCCGGTGGTGAAGAAGCGGCGGCCGACTTCGTGGGTCAGGGTGCTCATGTTGATCCCGCGCACGATGGCCAGATCGGCGGCGTGGGCGAGCATCTCGGCGGGGATGGCGGGGCCGAAGTCGAGGCCGCCCGCGCGCTGCACGCCGCTGCCGCCGGTGTCGCCGAGGACGGTATCCATCCACGCGTCGGGGACGTTGCCGTACGCGGGGTGGATGCCGGTGCCGCTCTCCTGGTAGGGCGCGTTGCCGGAGTACTTCGCAGCGTTGGTCGCACGTGGGTCGAGCGCGAGGAGCTGGTCCCAGCCGCCCGAGAAGTAGACGGTGAGGAGCAGGTTCTGCCCGCCGGCGGCGCGCGCGGCGCGGACGCCCAGCCCACCCAGGCCCAGGGCCACACCGCCGCCGAGGGCGGCGCGGAGGATATTTCGTCGGGAAGCTCGCATGGTGATCTCCGTGCCTCTCGAGGACTCAGTACAGGTGGAACTCGGGAGCGACGACGAGGCCTACGCAAACGGCGCGCCAGCCCTCGACGGTCGCGGCGTCGCCGTCCAGGCCGTCGTCGCTCGCCTCGGTCACGGTCTGAGTGAAGACCGTGCGCCAGGGTGCAATGAGCTCCGCGTCGGCGTCGGCGACCTTCACGGCGTGGAGGCGCAGCAGCAGGTAGCGGAGGTTCGCGTCGACCGCAGCGGCGTCGCTGGCGACGGTGTCGCCGAAGTCGGACTTGCGGGCGATGATGCGGGTTGCGCCGGCGGGGCGGGTCAGGTCGGCGCGCAGCGCGCGGTCGCAGACGTCGCGGGCGAGGTCGTCCATGAACTTCGCGTACATGGGCGAGGGCTCGAGGTTCTCCTCCGTGATCTCGATCCAGTCCGGCTCCCCGAGCGAGCCCGACATCGCGTTGAGGCCCTGGGCGCCGCCCGGCATGTGCCACGTGATGGGCGTCACGCCGTCCGCCTCGGTGCCGAAGAGCACTGGCAGGCTGGCCCGCAGCTGAGCGAGGGACACGCGGCGGATGGCGGCGCTCGGCCTGGGCAGCGCGCCCTCGTCGACCGGCGGGTGGTCGAGCGGCGGGGCGTCGCCCTGCGGGTCCTTGTCGACGCCGGTACCGTCCTCGGAGCCGCCGGAGGGGCTGCTGCCGGAGGACTCGGTGCCGCCAGGGAGACCGTCGAGGATCTTCCCGTCGTCATCGGGATCGCCCAGCGAGCCCGTGCAGCCGACCAGCGTCAGGGCCAGCGGGAGAGCGAGGGCCAGCGGGAGAGCCAGCGTGGCGAGGGTCGAGCGCATCTGGACAACGCGGTTCATCGGATCCTCCGGTAGGCGTCGTTGGTGACGACGGCGCGGACCAGGCCGCGGTAGTCGAAGCCGCCCCCGGCGAAGTCGGCGGAGAGCTCGTCGATCGTCGCCTCCTCCTCCAGCGTGGGGGTGCGGCGCAGGTACTGGACGAAGGCGCGGCGCACGGCGCAGTTGGCGAAGCTGCCGGCCCCGAGGAGCGGATCGGCCTCGGGATCGCCGTCCTCCCAGATCGCCTCCTTCACCACGCGACGCGGGCCGGCGTCGAAGCGCGGCTCGTAGTCGTCGTGGCGGTCGGCGAACTCGAGCGGCTTGAGGACGCCGGCGCGTTCCCCGTTGCCGGTGACGTAGAAGCGCGTGCAGAAGGGGTCGTTGCTGCCGGCGCAGGAGTCCTTCTGCTTGGGGAAGCCGGCGGCGCCCGCCATCAGCGTCGTCCCCGCCTCGGCGAAGCGCTCGAAGCCGATGGCGAGCGGCTCCAGGGTGGTGTGGCAGTACCGGCAGGTGCAGCGGTTGGTGAGGTCGTTGGCGCTGTCGCTGCAGTCCTCGTCCTCGGTGGTCGCCGGCGGCTCGAAGCTCTGGCACTGGAACGCCTGCCGGAAGCGGTTGGCGCGGCCCCGGCCGGTCTGGAACTTGAGGAGGTAGCCCGGCAGGGTGAGCACGCCGGCGTGCTCGGGGCCGCGCTCGACGTCCTCGAAGACCGTGTCGCCGAAGCCCTTGATCAGGTTCTCCTCCTCGGGATCGCGGACGGTCCACACCTTCCCGGCGATCACGTTGTCGGCGAGGTTCCGCTTCCAGTGGGAGATGCGGCCATCCTGCTTGGCGGTCGTGGAGAGGACGATCGAGGTGTAGTCGGCGCCCTCGGCGGTGGCGTCGTCGACGGCCAGCGCGAGCTGCTCGCGGATGGCGCTGCGCACCGCGGTCTCGCTCGCGGTGCGCCAGCAGTACTTGAGGCCCTCACCACAGCCGCAGGCTTGCTGGTAGCTGCCCTCCACGGTGTTGCACCCGACGCCGCCGGCCTGGTTGACCTCCTGCGCCTCGAACGCGCAGACGCGCACCGTGGTACCGGGCTCCCAGTAGGGCTCGACGTCGCGCCAGCCATACTGGCCGTCGTTCTGCGGCAGCGGGCGGAACTGGCCGGGGTGCGCGGGGTCGAAATTGGTGTGGCGGAAGTTGCCGCAGTTCTCTCCGCTGGGGAAGCGGTTGACCGAGCCGATCATGAGGACGTCGTTCTCGTCGGAGCGGAGGATCACCCGCATGTGCGCCAGGCGGACGTTCTGGATGTTGGGCCAGAGCATCGCCTCGTGGATGCGGCGGGTGGACATGCGGAAGCCGTCGCCGGCGACCAGCTCGTCGGTCAGCTCCGCCAGGTAGGCCTCGAGCTGCTGCTCGTCGTCGGCGACCGCGTCCACCGCCTCCAGCTGCTCGATGGTCGGCGCGCTGCCGGCGAGATCGAGCGACAGGCGGCGGACCAGCTGCCAGGGGTCCATGCCGTGGCGCTCGTCGCACACCAGGTCCTCGTCGGCGCGGACTGCGGTGGTCGCAGCGGTCATCGCGAGTGCGGCGGCAAGGCCGGCGGCGGCAGCGCTTCGTCGGATGGTCATCGTCGTTCCTCGTGTCGGAAGCAGGGCGCTCACGGCGCCATGCCGGTGGCGATCCAGCGAAGGATGGGGGCGGTCTCGCTCGCCTCGAGCAGCCCGGTGGGCGGCATCGGGCTGGAGGGCTTCGTGATGCGGTCGGCGATCGAGGGGGCCAGATCGACGACCGCGTCGTAGTCGTCGAAGGTCAGCACCGGCGCGTCGTCGACGCCGGTGGCGTGGCAGGTCGCACACGCGTCCGCGAGGAGCGGCGCCACGTCGGCGGCAAAGGTCACCGGCGCGCCGGTGGCGTAGCGGACGACCTCGCTGCCTGATCCGAGCCAGACGTCGCCGGCGCCGTCGATGGCGACCACCGCGCCGGCGCCGGGCCGCGCGCCGTCGTCGATGACGAAGGCGCCCTCGGCGTCGACACCGACCAGGCCCGCGTCGCCGACCGCCGCCACCGCGCCGAAGGCGGCGGTGAGAGCGTGCATGGCGACCGGGTCGGCGCCGGGTTCGGCCAGGGTGAGCAGCTCCACCTCTCTGGTCGCGCTCACGCGGAGCAGGCCCACGTCGGTGGCGAGCCACACCGTGCCGTCCTCGGCGCGGGCGATGTCGTGGACCGCGCCCAGGTCGCCTGCGAGCAGGTCGGCGGCGCCGGCCTCGACGTCGACGGCGAAGAGGGCGCCCTCGCTGGCGGCGAGCGCGACGCCGTCACCGATGCCCACCAGACGCTCGATGGTGCGGCCCTGGAGGGCGAAGCCGACGAGGGTCTCGGTGACCAGGAGACCCTCGCCGTCGGCCACCATCCACACCTGCTCGGCGCCGGCGTCCGTCGCGAGGACGTCGATCGCGGTGATCACCTCCACGTCGAGCGCGGCGTCGAGGGGCGAGCGGAGGAGGACGCTCGCCGCGTCGTGGAGGAGGCCTGCGTCGGCCACGACCAGTGCCCCGCCCGCGGGGCGGCGCGCCAGGGCCCGCACCGCGCCCGGACTGCCCACGCGATCGGCCTCGACGTCGAAGAGGTCGAGCGACACCAGGGCGTCGGTCGTGCGGTCGACGACGCGCAGGCCGTCCTCGGTGCCGATGGCGGCCGCGCCGTGGATGACGGTGGCGGAGAGGACCTCGCCCGACGCGTCGAGGGTGACGCTGGCCGGCGGCTGTCCCTCCCGCGGGGCGCCCTCCACCCGGGTCACCAGCGCGCCGCCGCCGATGCCGCCCTCGATGGGGCCGCCGCCGACGCCGACCGCGCCTTCGCCGCCGCTGCCGCTCGCAGCGCCCGCGTCGTCGCCATCCTCCAGCCCGTCCGGCGTCTCGGTGCACGAAGCACCGACGGCGGACGCCAGGAGGAACGCCAGGAGCGCAGCGTGGAGGGCTCGTCGGTGGCGCACGGAGACCCGCCATCGCAACGGCCGTGCCGTCGAGCGCGGAGCCGGATCGGGCGCCTCCGCGGCGGGTGTCAACCGCGGGGTGACACCACCTGTCGACTCCGGGGTGACGCACGCGCCGAACCGCCGCCGGCGGCAAAGGCCGGTCGGGCTGGGCCGCGGTGGTAGTCTCTGCGCGCTGGCAGGGCCCGAGCCGCTGCTCGTGGCCGGCCGCTACGCGCTCTACGACGAGATCGCCTCCGGCGGCATGGCCACCGTGCACCTGGGCCGGCTGGAGGGCGCGGCCGGCTTCGCGCGGGTGGTCGCGATCAAGCGGCTGCACCCGCAGCACGCGAAGACGCCCGAGCTGGTCGCGATGCTGCTCGACGAGGCGCGCCTCGCCGCGCGCATCCAGCACCCCAACGTGGTCGCGACGCTCGACGTGCTGGAGGAGCGCAGCGAGGTGCTGCTCGTCTTCGCCTACGTGCACGGCGAGTCGCTGAGCGGTCTCACCCGCCTCGCCCGGGCGCGCGGCGAGAGGATGCCGACGCCGGTGGTCGCCGCGACCCTGCTCGGCGCGCTGCACGGGCTGCACGCGGCCCACGAGGCGCGCGCGGCCGACGGTTCGCCACTGGGGATCGTTCACCGCGACATCTCCCCGCAGAACGTCCTGGTGGGGGCCGACGGCGTGGCGCGCGTCATCGACTTCGGCATCGCCAAGGCCAACGTGCGCAGCACCTCGACGCGCGAGGGCGAGATGAAGGGCAAGCTCGCCTACATGCCGCCGGAGCAGCTCGGCGGCAGCGACGTGACGCGTGCTTCCGACGTCTACGCGGCCGGCGTGCTGGGCTGGGAGCTGCTCGCAGGGCGGCGTCTCTTCGATCAGCCCACCCAGGCCGGGATCGTCGCCGCGATCCTCGGCGGCACGATGCCGCGCCTGGTCGACGAGGCGCCGTGGGTGCCGGCGCCAGCGGCGGCGGTCATCGAGCGGGCGCTGGCGCACGATCCCGGCGCGCGGTGGCCGACGGCGGACGCGATGGCGTCGGCGCTGGCGGAGGCGCTGCCGCCCGCACCCGTGGCGACGGTCGCCGCGTGGGTCGCCGACGTCGCCGGCGAGGCGCTGGCCCGGCGGGCCGCGCTGGTCGCCCGGGTGGAGGCGGCGCCCGCGACCGCCGCGCGCGGTGCG
>JBKJLX010000079.1:0-5060 GCA_046596645.1 Polyangiaceae bacterium | reverse complement strand
CCACCAGGCTGCGCTGCCACTCCGCCTGCCGGGCCAGGCCCTCGGCGAGGGCCACGGTCGGCTTCCACCCGAGCTGGGTCCGCGCTCGCGAGGCGAGCGCGCGGCCGCCACGCCTGGATCACTTCTTCTTGAGCGTCGCGCACGCGTCCATCGCGCGCTTGTGCTCGGCCTCGTTGCCGTGACCCATCATGTAGTTGTTCTTGCAAGTGATGTCCTTGCCGTCGACCTTCATGTGCTTGACGAAGCTGTAGCTCTTCGACTTGCCCACCTCGCTGGTCCACTCGAGGAGGTCCGCGTCCTCCTTGGTCCAGGTGTTCTTCATCTTGAAGTCGGCCGGCGAGCTCTCGGCCCCCTTCTCGAGGTTCTTCTTCAGCTCCTTGAGGTCGTCCTTGCCCCAGCCAAAGGCGACGTCGAAGCCGTTGTCACCGCCCTCCGTGCGCTCGAGCAGGTTGGGCCCCTTGGCGGCGAGGCGCGCGCCGGCGACGCCGTCCTGCATGACCTTGGCGTCGACGGGCGCCATCGCGACCCAGCCGGCCCACTTGGGGTCGGCGGTGGAGAGGTCGTGCTCCTTCATCTCGGCCGGCTTGTCGGCCGGCTTGGCCTCGGCGGTCTTCGCAGCGGCCGCCGAGCCGGCCGGCTTCGCCGAGCCCGCCGCGGTGCTGCTCGCGGCGGTGCTGCTCGCGCCCTCGCCACCACAGCCGGCGAGCGCCGAGATGACGAACCCGAGAGAGACGAACGAACGCAGAGAGGATGTGTGCATGCCCGCCCTCTACTCGCACTCCCCCGCTCCAGGAACCCCTCACCTGCCCTCCTGCCGTAGGCTGGATCCTCGAGCTGTTCATGCCGCCTGCCATCACCGCGCCGCCTCTCGCCGTCCGGACCATCGGTCGGGTCTTCGCAACCTCTGTCCTCTCACGGTGGCGAGGCCAGCTCCGCGTCACCCTCGTCGCCAAGGCCCGAGCGTCGTTCGCGCCCGGGGCGACCATGCCCCTCGCCACGCCGGCGCCCCTCGCGCAGGCTGACGTCCAGGTCGCCAGCAATCCGCTGCGCAGCGTGCGCCGCCCGTGCGACGTTGCACCCTACCTGGAGCGGGTCGACGTCACGCTGTGGGGCAGCGCCCACGCCCCCGCCGGCAAGCCTGTCGAGCAGATGACGGTCCGCCTGGCGCTGCTCGACGACCGCCAGACGCTCCTCGACAAGCGGCTCCGCCTCATCGGCGACCGCACGCTCGCCCCGGGCGCGTCCCGCAGCTCGACGCCCAGGCCCTTCACGGAGATGCCGCTGGTCTACGAGCGCGCGCTGGGTGGCCTGGGCTCGGCCGACAACCCCGCCGGCGTGGGGCTGGGCGCCGACGCGGCGACGCTTCCCAACGTCGTCCACGTCGACCCGGCCCGCGGCGACGAGGTCGCCGGCTTCGGGCCCATCGCCTCGAGCTGGAAGGCGCGCCGTCAGCTCCTCGGCACGCACCGCCGCGCAGCCCTGGAGCGGGCATCCATCGAGCTGCCCGACGACTTCGCGTGGGGCTACTGGCAGGCCGCGCCTCCCGATCAGCAGCTCGCCTTCCTGCCGCACGACGCGTGGCTCGTCCTCGAGGGGCTGCACCCCGAGCAGGGCCACCTGCAGATGCGGCTCCCCGGCGCCCACGTCACCACGCGCGTGACCGGCCCCGGAGGCATCGTCGACTTCGAGCTGCGCCTCGACACCGTCTTCATCGATCTGGACGCGCAGCACGTCGATCTCGGCTTCCGCGGGAGCTTCGCCATCCCCGACGAGTCGGCGCTCGCGGAGCTCGACGCCGAGATCGCCATCCACGCGCCCGGAGAGGCGCCGGGCTTCGCCGCCGCGCCGGCCGCCGCGCCCGCGACCGTCCCCGGCGCGCCGGTCGGCTCGGTGACCACGATCGACGCGACGCTGCGGTCTCCGACGACGCAGGGCGGCGGCGCACGCCCGTTCTCCGGCATGGTCACCCTGGACGACGGCGTGCTCTCCACCCACCGCGCGCCGGTCCTGACGCGCGCGCTCTCCTCGACGCTGGCCTCCAGCGGCACGCCGCTGGCGAGCACGCTGCAGTCGGCGCGCGCGACTGCCGAGATCGAGATCGACGCGCGGGCGGCGCCCACCGGTGCCCCCGTCGGTCGCGCCCGTCGCAAGCGCGCCATGAAGCCGGTCGTGACGTGGGCCCGCGCCAGCGTGCCGCCGGGCGCCGACGCGGCGGACGGCGCCGACGCGGCGGACGAAGGCGAGGACGAGGCGGCGCCCGACACCGAGATCGAGCGCGACCCGGCGCCCACCGTCGGCCCCAAGGGAGGCTGACGACCGCTACTTCGCGGGTGCGGCCCCCGCCGCAGGGATGCTCACGATCACCGGCGACGCCCCCTCGGTGTGCGGGGCAGAGATGATGGTCACGCGCGGCGACTTCGACAGGGCGCGGAAGCCCTCCAGCATCTCGTGCTGGACGTAGAGCGGCGTCAGCGTCTCGTTGACGATGCGCTGCGCGGCGGCGCGGCCCTTGGCCTCGGTCACCACGATCTGCGCCTCTTGCTCGGCGATCTGCCGCTCCCGCGCCATGCGCTCGAGGTCCTGCTCCGCCGCCAGCTTCTGCTGGATCTCGGCGTTGATCGCCTCGGGGTAGGTCAGGTTGCCGATCGAGATGGCCTCGAACTCCACCGGCGTCTCCGCGAACTCGTCGCGCAGGCGCTGCGCGATCCTCGCGCTGATGTCCTGCGTCTTCGCCTGGATGTCGTACGCGTCGTAGGTGTAGACGACGTCGCGCACCGCGCTGCGGTACGCCTGCTTCACCGCGCGCTTGAACCACTCCGGCGGGCCGTCCTTCTCGGTGACCTCGCCCGAGCCCATCTCCTCCACCAGCTGCTTGATGCTGTTGGGACGGATGCCGATGCGCGCGTGTGCCTGGAAGCCGACCAGCAGGTTGTCCTTGGAGAGGACCTGGAAGTCCTCGGTGTAGTTCTTCGGGCGGATGTCGACGTTGATCACGTACTGACGCCAGGTGACGCCGGTCGACGTGGGCCCGTTCTGCGTCCCGATGTAGTCGGCGTGGCCGAGCACCATCGGCACGTGGAAGACGTAGCCCTGGTAGCCCTCGGGCGTGACCTCGTTGGTGCAGGCAACGAGCGCGAGCGAGAGCGCCAGGAGCGCGAGCCGGCCGCGGTGGGGGAAGGAGAGCGTGCTCACTTCGCGTCTCCCTTCGGGCCGCCGCCGCCCTGGTAGATGTTGGGTACACCCGCGCGATCGCCGCGCGTGGGGATGACGAGGATGACGCGCGCCTGGGCGGCGGTCTCGTTCCCCTCATCCTTCTCGCGGGCGAGATCGCGGTACAGCTCGGCCGCCTCGTGCGACACGAAGAGCGGGGTCAACGTCGCCTGCTCGATCTGCTGGGCCTCGGCCTCGCCGCGGGCGCGCACCTCCTTGATCCCGGCGCGCGACTCCGCGATCTGCTGCTCGACCACCATGCGCTGGCGACGCTGCTCCGAGGCCAGGTTCTGCACCACGCGGTCCTGCACCGATTTCGGGTACGAGATGTTGCCGATGGAAAGGCTGACGAACTCGAACGGCGTCTCCGCGTACTCCTTGCGCAGCCGCTCCAGCACGTCCCTGGCGATGGTCTCGCTCTGGTCCTTGATCACGAAGGCGTCGACCTGGCGGACCGTCTCGCGCACCGCCGTCGTGTAGGGCCGGCGCACGTTGTTGGCGTACCAGTCGACGCCGCTGTATCGCTCCACCACCTCGCGCACCGACCCGCCGCGGAGGCGCACGCGCGCGTGCGCCTCGAAGGTGACCTCCAGGTTGTCCTTGCTGAAGATCTGGAGCTCCTCGGTGTAGGTCGCCACGCGCATGTCGACGTTGGTGACGCCGTGCCGCCACGCCCAGCTGGTCGAGGTCGGCCCCTTCTGCACCCGCACGAACTCGCGCTGCCCGATCGCCAGCGGCTGCTGGAACACATACCCCTCGTGCCCCGGCGGCGTGAACGGGTTGCTGCCGCCCACCGCGTGCACGACGAGCAGGCCGAACACCAGCGCCGCCACCAGCGCCACCTGCAGGAAGCGGCCAGCGGCGCCGGGCCCGATCGCCGCGATGCGCAGGGGAGGTGCCGGGTCGGAGGGTCGGGGGGATGACTGCGCCATGTCCGGCCACGGTAGAGGCACCTCACGTGGTGGCAACTCGAATCGAGAGCTGTTGCCAGGGCGCGTCGCCGCGACGAGGATGCCATTTGCCATGATTCCCCAGGTGCCCGCCGGCCGAGCGAGCGACCTCGCTGCGACAACGGTGCTGTACCGGTGGAAGGGCGAGCTCCGTGTGACGGCGATCTGCAAGGTGACCTTGGGCTTCTCCTACGACGACGAGATGCGCATCGCGCCGCCGGTCGACATCGCGCGCGGGGACATCCACGCCGCGAGGAACCCGATGCGCAGCGTCCGCGTCAGCTCGGACCTGGCTCCTCATCTGGAGCGCGTCGACGTCCTGTTCGTCGGTCGCGCGCATCCGCCCGGCGGCGACCCCGTCCCCCGGATGGAAGTGCGCCTCGCGATCGCCGACGAGGACGGCGAGCCGGTGCTCGACAAGCGGCTCACCGTGACCGGCGATCGGAGCGGCCCCGGCGCGGCGCCGACGCCGTTCAAGGAGATGCCGATCGTCTACGAGCGCGCGCTGGGAGGCCTGGGCGTGCCCGACAACCCGCTCGGCGTCGGCGCCGGAGCCGACACCAGGCAGCTGCCGAACATCGTGAACGCCGATCCGGAGCGCGCGCGACAGGCTGCCTGCTACGGCCCGCGCGCCGCGTCGTGGCCCGCCAGGAAGAAGCTGCTGCGCGGCCGGCCGCGCCCGGCGAGCGAGGGCATCGCCGAGCTCCCCGACGACGTCGACTGGATCTACTTCCAGGCGGCGCCCCCCGATCAGTGGCTCGACCAGCTGCCACCCCGCGCATGGGTCATGCTCGAGGGCCTCAACCCGCGGAAGGAGCTGCTGCACATGCTGCTCCCGTCGATGCGGGCGATGGCGCGCCTGCAAGGCGGGCACGCTGGCGCCTCCGAGGCGATCGAGCT
>JBKJLX010000011.1:0-3234 GCA_046596645.1 Polyangiaceae bacterium | reverse complement strand
CCAGGACATGGCTGGCGGCGGGCGCGAAGCTGGTGCTGGTGGCCGTGCTCGGCGACGGGGAGAGCACCGAGGACGCGGCGGCCCACTCCGCGCCTGGGGCGCCGCGTCGCCGTTCCTGGTCGATCGCGGCGGCCTCCTCCTTCGAGAGCTGGGCCTCCGCGGATTGCCCGGCACCTACGTCATCGACCGCGAGGGCAACCTGCGCTGGGAGGGCCCGAGCACGGCGACGGCCGACGACGTGGTCGCCGCGGCGACGCGCTAGGAGCGCACGCGTCGACCGATGGCAGTGCGGCGGCCGCCACCCATGTGCTCGCGCCCGCCAGCGCCGGGACCGCGCGCGCGGGCGCGCCGCGGCGTCCGAGCACGGGCACGGCGGATGCTCCGTTCCGGGGCGGCTGCTAACCTGGAGAGGCTGCGATGAAGGACCCGACGCTCGAGGTACTGAAGGACATCCGTGGGGAGCTCGGGGGCCTGCGCAAGGACGTCCAAGCGACGAACGAGCGTCTCGATGGCCTCGAGCGTCGCCAGACCGAGACGGAGATCCGTCTTGCGACCGAGATCGTCGCGGTCGCGAGCGCCATCCGCGATCTGCGCGACGTACTGATCGAGGACCGCGCAGTCCGGGCCCGGGTCGACGACCACGAGAACCGCATCCAGCGGCTCGAACGCGCCGGCTGACCACCCGTCCGCCGCGAGCTAAGCGAGCCCCCGCAGGCGACAGGCCCGGATTCGGATCGATGCAGGGTCGCCAGTCTGGGCAACCCGCCTCAGCCGAATTCGGGACTCTCGCCGGAGACGAGCCCTCGGGGTGGGAGGCTCCACCGCTTGCGGTGGACGGAGGGCCGCGCAGCGGAGGCCCCTCCAGGTTACTCAGCTCTCGCCGGCGACCAGCTTCTTCGACCAGATGAACGCGTCGTGGCGGCTGCCGCCGGCGACCACGTGCGACAGCAGCACCGCCGACTTGCGGAAGCCTGCGCCGAGGAAGCACGAGGTGAGGGCGACGTCGTCTGCCGGGGCGATGCTGAAGGTGCTGACCGCACCCTGACCGGCCACGTGGTCGGAGAGCGCGCGCAGCGAGCTGGTGGTGAGCAGGCGCTCGACCTCGGTCTTGGGCGAGGCGGCGATCTCGATGAGCGACGCGCCGAAGCTCGGCATCATCTCGATGCTGGCGGCGAGCTCGAAGCCGCCACGACCGCTGGCGATGACGAAGTCGCGCGTTGCGCCGCGGCCGAAGGGCTCGAAGCCGGTGATGGCGCGCTTCGCCTTGTCCATCGCGGCGACCAGCTTCGAGGCGGCGAGGAGCTTCGCCGGGGCGAGCTTCACGGGGGGCTGGGGCTTGTCCGCGGCCTCCTTGAGGAGCTTGCGGGCGTTCGCAAGCACGCGCTCGGCCGCGTCGAGGGCGGGGGAGGGCTCCTCGTCCAGCTCGTCGATGTCGTCGTCGTCGTCGAGCGACAGCGGGGTGCGCAGCGGGCCGACGCTGGAGACCAGCGCGCCCATGATCCAGGCGTCACTCCGCTTGTAGAAGCCGGGGATGCTCCCCTCTCGTCGGAAGCCGAGCTGGGTCCAGGTGTGGACCTCGTCCCGCTCCACCAGGGTGAAGACCTTCTCGATGCCCTCGCGCTTGGCGGCGGCGATCACGAAATTGCGCTTGGCCGGGGTCACCCCGGCGCGGAAATCGATGACCCGCATCGAGCGGTGTCGCCGGTTGACCAGCAGACAGAGCGAGACCGAGTCGTTCTGGAACAGGAGCTCGTCGACGGCGTTCGTCGACGTTTGAGTGTTCGCTGCCATTGATCCACCTGACGGCAAGGTTCTTCCCGGTGGCGCCCACCACAGGTCGCCACGAATCCCGAGATGCTGCGCCGAAGGCGCTCGGGTCCAGGGCCCCCCCTGGTCCGCCTTCCTCCTCGAGCGGGCTCGAGAGAGGGGGGTGATGCACGAATGCCCACCCGACGGAGACCGTTTCAGCTACCAGCGGGGTTCGAACGCGTCAACGAGGGGCGACAGTGGTCAGCCGGGCCGCGTCCGCAGGGCGCACGCCGAGCGCCGCCAGGCCCTCGCCGAGCCGTGCGCGGGGGATGGAGACGACCGTCGGCATCCCCCCGGAGAGGCCGAACAGGCGGAGAAAGTCGATCCCGCTGTCGAAGGGGGCGGCGAAGGTGGCCGAGTCGTTGTCGACCACCACCGCCACCTTCGTCCTCGCCTGGCCGAGGAGGAGGAGCTGCGTCTTGTCGTAGGGGCCGCGGCGGTCGGTCGCGTCGACGACGGCGACGCCGGGGTCGACCACCACGAAGCGCTCTGCGAGGCGCCGCGACTCCGCCTCCAGCGGTTCGATCTCGGCCCCCGCGGCGTCGACCGGGGCCCACAGCGAAGCATCCTCCAGGCCGGTCGCCAGGTGGCGAACCACCATGCCGAACAGGGCCGCATCGCGCGGGCGGGCGCGGAGGGCCTTGTCGAAGCGCGCCCCCACCGGCCCCGGGAGGCCCATCCGCGTGTCGATGGCGCGGGCGTCGGCGTCGCACCCTGCGTAGGGCTCGGTGCCGCCGCGCATCCACTTGGCGGCGCTGGCCAGCCCATCGAAGTCGCCGTGGCAGACGATCGTCTCCACCGCGCCGACGCGCGCGACCAGCTCGGGCGTCACCATCTCTGGGCAGGCCGGGTGCTCGGCCTTGGTGGAGAGGACGAAGCGATCGTCCCCGGCGAAGCGCGCGTGGTGCTCGCTGTCGTGGTGATCGACCCAGGCCCGCAGGCGGGCGCCCAGGGCCTCGATGAAGGGGAGCGTCGCCTGGTCGAACCCGCCGCCGCCCGCCTCGGAGGCGAACGCGATGTCCAGCACCACCACCCGCCCCGCGAGGTCGCGGGCCCTGGGGAGCTTGCGGGGCGTCGCAAAGGCGAGCTGGAATGACTGCATCGAACCACCTGACGATCGCCGAGCCTCGCGGGCACACCGGCGGCGCGGGTGGCACTCTACCTCGGGCGCCCCCACCGTCGAGCACGCCTTGGCGCGACGCCAGAGGAGGAGACCGATCCGATGCTCTCTCACACCCTGCCGCGGGGCCGCCGCTGCGCCCCCGCCTCGCTCCGCTTCCTCGTCGCGCCTCTCGTCGCCCTCGTCGCGCTCGCGGCCGGCTCGGCCGAGGCGCAGCCGGCCAAGGGCACCGGTCCCGCTCCCCCCCCCAAGGCCTCGAGCGACACGACCGGCGTCCCGCCGTCGCCGCTCCCCGGCTGCCAGCT
>JBKJLX010000582.1:0-8991 GCA_046596645.1 Polyangiaceae bacterium | reverse complement strand
CGACGCCGACGTGGTGCGTGGTGCGGTGCTCCTCCGTCGCGGCGATCCGGCGCGCGCCATCGCCGTTCTTCGCCCGCTCGACGGCAAGGTGATCGACGCGCATTTTCGCGACGCCTTCGACGCCGAGCTGGCCGACGCCGCGGTGCGGACCGGCGACGCGCCGCGGGCCATCTCCGCCATGCGCCGGCTGCTCGCGGGGACGCCACGCGCCGAGCGGGCGGCGGTGCGCGAGCGGATCGCGGCGCTGGTCGCGCTCATGGACGAGAAGACCCTGGTGTTCTCGCTCACCCAGCCGCTGCCGGACGATGAGGACGACATCGTGGTCGGCGAGCTGGCGGCGCGGCTCGCCCGGCTCGCGCGCGAGCGCCGCGACGCCGTCCTTGCGCGCTTTCTCCTGGAGCGGGTGCCCGATCGTCTGGGGAGCGACGCCGACCCGCTGGCGTCGATCGCGGCGCGGGCGTCGGGCGCGGTGGTGGCGCCGCGCACCGTAGGGCTCCTGGTCTCGACGCGTCGCACCGAGCTCACCCGCCGAGGGGTCGAGGTCGCCGGGGGCATCTCCCACGCGCTGCGCATGGCGGCCGAGGGCGCGCCAGCCGCGGCCGACGACGCCCCGGACACCCGTGTGACCCTGCTGGTGCGCGACGCCCAGGCCGATCCGGCGGCGCTGCCCGACGCCATCGCCCGGCTGGCGGCGGACGGCGCGGGCATCGTGATCGCGGGCTTCGATCGCGCCGAGGCCGACGCCGTCGCCGCCTACGCGACGACGATCAACCTGCCGGTGCTGCTGTTGACACCGCCCAGCGCTCAGCCCGCCCCGGGCGGTCGCGTCTTCGTGGTCGGCGAGCCGGGGGCGCGCCCGCGCGAGGCGCTGCTGGCGGCGCTCGGCGCCGCCGCGCATCCGCGCGTCGCCGTCCTGGCCGCCGATCCCGACGACGTGGGCGTCGCCGAGAGCGTGGGGGGCGCCAGCGTCGTCGCGGTGCAGCCGTGCGGGGCGTCGCTCGACTTCGCCCGCACCGCGCGCGCAGACGCGATCCTGGTCGACGGGGGGCCCGACTGCGCGCGCGACGCGGTGGCGTCGGCCGGCGGGAAGAAGCGCGACCTCGCGCTCGCGTTCGGGCTGGACGCCGGCACCGAGCCCTCCGCCGAGGGGTTCCTGGCGCGCGCAGGGGCGATCCCGAGCCGTGGCGACGCCACCGGCGCCGTGGCCGCCTGGCGGGCGTCGGGTCGGGCCGGGCCCACCTGGTGGGCCGCGCTGGGGCATGACGCCGGTCAGCTCGCCGCGGCCGCGCTCGACGAGGCCGGCGGGACGGAGACCGCGCGCGACGCGGTCGCGGTCGAGGCGCGCCGCGCGGGGATCGCCGCCGTGCTGCAGACCGTGGAGCGACCCCTGTGGAGCACGACGGCCCGGGGCTTCGGCGGCGGTCGCACCCTGCCGCGGACCATCGAGATCAGCGCACCGGGACGCTGACGCCCAGCCCGAAGCCGAACGAGGGGCCGGAGTCGCGCTTGCGGCGCAGGATGCGCATCCCCAGCACATGCGACACCAGCGTGCAGGCCTGCTGTGCGCGCGGCGACGGCCCGCAGCCGAACCACGCCCCGAAGGGGAAGCGCTCGCCCTCGTCGCCGTAGCGGATCACCTGACCGTTGGGCTGCACCGAGATCCACGCGTGGCCGCTCTCGGGCAGGGAGGCGTGGCGCGACCCGACCATGCCCAGGGGGTCGTCGTCGGTCCCGATCAGCGAGCCGTCGGGCTCGAGGACGGCGATAGGGTCGCCCTCGCCGTCGTACACCCGGCCGACCCTGTCGATGGAGATCTCGATATCGCCGTCGACCAGGACCTCGCCGGATGGGAGCAGCTCGACCGCCTCCTCCCCGAGGATCCACTGGGCGCGCGGGATCTCGAGCGTGGCGCCGCCGCCCTGCCAGCTGCGCGGGGGCGGGGGCGTGCAGCCGGCGCAGGCGAGGGCCATCGCCGCGCCGCAAGCGAGCGCACAGGTCCGGAGGGGGCGGGGCGGGGATCGACGGGTCCGGGTTCGAGGCACGGCACGGGGAGCGTAGCGCAGCCGCTTCGTGCGAGACTCGACCGCGTGGAGCAGGCCCCCCCGCTGCCGCCCTGGGACGAGGCTCGCGAGAGCCTCTTCATCGCCCTCAGGCCCTTCGCCTTTCTGCACGCGCTCTCCGACGTGCCGGTGGTCGCGCAGCGATCGCTGCCGCTCCTGGCGGAGACGGTGGTCCTGCGCCACGAGGACTCGCTCACCTACCTGACCGCGGCCGCCGCCGAGACGTGGGGCATCACGGTCGACCACCTGTTCGAGGTGGCGCGGCTCAACGTCGCCACCAACCTCGAGCACGGCATCGAGCCGCTCGACGACCATGACCCGCCGACCATCTACCGCTGCAGCAGCGGGGACGCGCTGGAGAGCTCGCGCCTCGTCTCGCTGGCGCTCCTCTCCAAGATGCGCGAGGCCCTGGAGGCCGAGGCGCTGTTCTGCGCGGTGCCCGAGCGCGACACCCTGCTCATCGCGATCGACGCCTCGCCGCCCACGCTGCTCCGCCTGATGGCGGCGACCGAGGAGACCTACCGGGCGTCGGGCAACCCCATCTCCCCCGCTGTCTACGTGTTCACGCCGGGCGGGGACCTCGGGCCGCTGGAGCTGGCCGACGACCACCCGCTGCGCGAGCGCGCGCGCCGCGGCCACCTCCTGCTGGTCGACGCCGAGTACGCCGCGCAGAAGGAGGCCATCGAGGCGAGGATCGCCGAGGAGGGCGCCGAGCTCTTCGTCGCCACCCACGTCGCCGTCGAGCGCGAGAGCGGTCAGGTCTTCTCCTACGCGTCGTGGACGGCAAGAAGCCAGGTGCTGATGCCCTACACCGATCTGGTGGTGTTCGCCTTCGAGGGCGAGGGCGTGAGCCCGCTGGTGGTCAGCTGGGAGGCGGCGGAGGCGATCGCCGGCGACTTCTGGGAGGAGGTCCCCGATCTCGAGCCGCCGCGGCGGCGGACGCGGGGGTTCCCCGACGGCGAGACGCTGCAGAAGCTCTCGGTCTACGCGATCGATTTGTGAACCGGCGACGTGCGACCCTGGGGGGAATGACCGCATCCCAGAGGCTCGCCGCAGTCGCCCTCGGCACGCTCACGTACGCCCTCGTCGCGTGCTCCTCCGCCTCCAAGGAAGCCAGGGTGGACGACGTCGCGAAGATCCCCTGCAAGGAGGACAGCAACAAGAGCATCGCCGCCGGGAAGCCGTCGCGCTGCCTTCTCACCAGTGACTTCACGGTCGGCTCTTACACCTGCCAGAACGCCAAAATGATCAGCGTCCACCAGAACGGAGCGCTGGCCGAGTGCTCGCTCACCGCGTCCACGACGCTCGCCGAGGTCCCCTGTCAGGACAGCTTCTCGCTCTACGACGACGGCAAGCTCCGCCGCTGCAAGACCACCGCCAAGGGTACGAAGAGCGGCATCGCCTTCGAGGCGGGTAACTGGGTCACGCTCTCACCGGCCGGCAACCTGCGCCGCCTGGAGGCGCCCGCCCCGCAGGCCATGGGCGACTACAGCTGCCAGGGCTTCCTCAACTACTTCCACGAGAACGGGAAGCTAGCGCGCTGCGAACTGGCGCAGCCTGCCGACGTCGCCGGCAAGCGGCGCAACGCCAAGGAGACGATCTGCTTCGACGACAAGGGCGCGCCCCTCGCCGATTGCAAGCAGCTCACCGTCGAGTCGTTCATGCGCTGAGGACGAGCGCCCAGCAGGCGGCGGTGATCTCCTGGATGATGACCGCCGAGGTCACCTCGCCCGCGGCGAGGGCGGCGACGGCCAGCGTGGTGGCGATGGCGCCGCCGGCCTCGTGGGCGCCGGCGCGCGGCTCCATGGCGATGACGCGGGAGGGGCGCAGCAGCTCCCGGGCGCGGCGCGCGACGTCGGCGTCGTCGGTCGCGACGTAGACGCGGGGCCGGTCGACGACCGCCGCCACGTCGGCGAGGAGCGCGGAGAGCACCTCCTCGCGGTGGGCCGCGTCGCCGGGGACCCAGGTGCGCTGGGCGCACAGCGCGACGCGCGCGAGGACGCTGGCGCCGCGCGCGCGCGCCGTGTCCTCCGCCTCCACCAGCACCGCGGCGGCGCCCTCCGAGCGCATCTCCCGCGCCTGCGGGCCGCGGAAGATCTCGAGCACGCGCAGGACGACGTCGTTGGTCGTCTCCACCCCGCCGCCGACCATGGCGTCGGCGCGGCCGGCCTCGACCTCCTCCGCCGCGCTCACCACCGCGCTCAGGCCCGACGCGCCCTCGGCGGACACCGTCCACGCCGGGCCGCGCAGCTGGTGGTAGATGCTGAGGTGCCCGGCGCCGCTGGAGAGCACCAGGTTCGGAAAATCCGCCGGCATCGCGCGGCGTGCGCCCTGCTCGATCACGCGGCGCATGAACGAGGCCGAGGCGTCGAGGCTGCCCCACATGGTGCCGAGCGAGGCGCCGGCGCGGAGGCGCGTCGCGTCCCCCCCGGGCAGGCCCGCCTCGGCGAGCGCCTGGGCGGCGGCGTCGGTCGCGAGCCGCGCGAAGCGGTCGAGGCGCCGGGCGCGCGCCGGGTCGAGCTCGTCGGCGCTGGCGGTCGGTCCGGGCGCGGGCGGCGGCTCGTGCTCCAGCGCAGCCAGCGTCTCCCGGCCGCCGGCGGACATGCGAGCGCCGAGGCCGGTGACCACCACCTTGCGCGCCGGCGCCGCCCTGCGCGCCGGCGAGAGGCCGGGGCGCGCGAAGCAGAGCGAGACGTCGGCGCCGCCGAAGCCGAAGGAGTTCGAGAGAAAGGCGTCGAAGCGCGCCTCGCGCGCCTCGGGGCCCACGTGGCGGATCACCGTGCAGGCCGGGTCGACGCTGGCCAGGCGCAGCGTCGGCGGGACGAAGCCGCCCGCCATGGCGATGATCCCGGCCACCGCCTCGACCGACCCGGCGGCGCCCAGGGTGTGACCGACCTGGGATTTGGTCGAGCTCACCCACACCTCGGCGGCGCGCTCGCCCAGCACCGCGGCGATGGCGCGCGACTCCATGGGGTCGTTGAGCGGCGTGCCGGTTCCGTGCGCGCTCACGTAGCCGATGGCCTCAGGACCCAGGCCAGCGTCGGCCAGCGCGAGCAGCATGGCGCGGCGCGCGCCGTCGCCGGTCGCGAGGGGGTTCGTGATGTGGTGCGCCTCGCTGATGCTGCCGACGCCGGCGAGCTCGGCGATGGCCTCGGCGCCGGGAGGGATCGCGCCCTCGCGCGCCAGCACCACGAAGGCGGCGGCCTCGCCGAGGTTGAGGCCCCTGCGCGAGGCGTCGAACGGCCGGCACGGCTCGCCGTCGAGCGCGCCCAGGGCGTTGAAGCCGGAGTAGGTGAGGCGGCAGAGGGCGTCGGTGCCGCCGGCGAACGCGAGGTCGCAGTCGCCCCGGCGGATGGCGTCGGCCGCCATGGCGATGGCGTGCGCGCTCGAGGAGCAGGCGCTGCACACGGTGCGTCGCGGGCCGCCGGCGCCCAGGGCCTCCGCCACGCGATCGGCAGGCGCGGAGATGGGGTGCGAGAGCAGGCTCACCAGCGGCTGGGTGGCGCCGGGATCGATCACCAGGTCCGCCAGGTGCGCCTCGTTCTCCAGCATGCCGGCGGTGGTGGTGCCGACGAAGAGGCCGGTGCGCCGGAGGAGGGCCGGCGTGAGGCGGGCCTCGCGCGCGGCCTGATCGGCGGCGGCGATGGCGAGCGCGTCGCTGCGGGAGCCCATGCCCCGGCGCGCCGCGGGCAGGACGTCGGCGGGGACGAAGCCGGGCACCTCGGCGGCGATCGACGTCTTCTGATCGGCGACGTCGAACAGCGTCACCGCGCCGACGCCGCTGGCGCCGGAGCGGAGGGCCTGCGCGAACGCCTCGCGCCCGGAGCCGATGGAGGTGACGACGCCGAGGCCGACGACGAGGACGCGGGCGTCACTCCTCACAGCGACCCTCCGACCCGGCGATGAAGGCGTCGATCGCGTCGTCGCAGCGCTCGTCCTCTTCCACCGTCGTCTGCTCCCAGCCCGGCGCGCCCTCGCACTCGGTGGTCGCGAAGAGGTCGCCCTCCGGCGAGATCCAGCAGCGCGGGTTCCGATCGCACTCCTTCGGGTCCTCGCGCTCGACCACATCCACCGTGCCCGAGGGCTCCAGGCACTCCTGATCGGGGTTCCAGCGCGAGGCGATGAAGGGCACCACGTGCAGGTCGTCGCACGCCGCGGCGGCCCACGGCGCGAGCGCCGCGAGCACCCAGGCCGCGAAAGCACCGTGCTGCGTCGGACCCTGCGCGAGCACGCCGCCCTTCAGACGGTCGACCGGACATGCAGGTCGGCGAGCTGCTTCGCGTCGACCGTCACCGGCGCGCCGGTGAGAAGATCCGTCCCCTGGTTGGTCTTGGGGAAGGGGATGACGTCGCGCAGCGTCTGCGCGCCGGTGAGCAGCATCGCCAGGCGGTCCATGCCGATGGCGATGCCGCCGTGGGGCGGGGCGCCGCTCTTCAGCGCGTCGAGGAGGAAGCCGAACTTCTCCATGGCCTCTTCCTCCTGGATGCCGAGGACGGAGAAGACCTTCTTCTGCACCTCGGGATCGTGGAGGCGGATCGACCCGCCGCCGATCTCGAAGCCATTCAGCACGAGGTCGTAGCGGTAGCAGAGCACCCTGGCCGGATCGCTCTCCAGGTAGGGCAGGCTCTCGTCGACCGGGCGGGTGAAGGCGTGGTGCGCCGGGGCCCAGGTGTTCGTCTCCTCGTCGTGCTCGAAGAGGGGCGGGTTGACGACCCACAGGAAGTTGAAGGTCCCGCCGTGTCCGTACTCGGGGATTAGGCGCATCTTCTTGGCCACATCGATGCGCAGCCGCGCGAGGATGGTGTGGACCACCGCCTCCTTCCCGAAGGAAAAGGCGACGATGTCGCCCGGCTTGGCGCCCACCGCGGCGTTGATCGCGAGGCGCGCCTCGTCCGTCACCGACTTGGCGAAGGGCGACTGGGTCCACTCGCCGCTCTCGCCGATCTTGGCGCGGGCCAGGCCCTTGAAGCCCTTGATGTCACGCAGGCCCTTCTCCAGCTCCTCCAGCTGGGGGCGCGACAGGTTGGCCGAGGCGGGGATGACCAGCGCCTTGACGATCTCCGGCATGAGCTCCTTGCGGAGCACGCCCGAGGCGTACTTCTCCGCCAGCTCGCCCCACAGCGGCACGCCGCCGCCCTTCAGCGAGAGCACCAGCTCGGTGAGCTCGACGTGCTCGAGGCCGAAGCGCAGATCGGGCTTGTCGTTGCCGTACTTCGCCATCGACTCCGCGAAGGGAAGGCGGGGGAAGTGCCCGGTGGCGTACTTCTCCTTCAGGTCGATCCCGAGGGCCGCCTTCCACACCGCGAGGACGAGGCCTTCCATCAGCTCGAAGATCTCGTCCTGGTTGGTGAAGCTGAGCTCGACGTCGATCTGGGTGAACTCCGGCTGGCGATCGATGCGCAGATCCTCGTCGCGGAAGCACTTCACGATCTGGAAGTAGCGGTCGAAGCCAGCGACCATGAAGAGCTGCTTGTAGAGCTGGGGGCTCTCGGCGAGCGCGAAGAACTTCCCCGGGTTCATGCGCGCCGGGACCAGGAAGTTGCGGGCGCCGCCGGGGGTGTACTTGACGAGGAACGGCGTCTCCAGCTCCAGGCAGCCGGCGTCGGAGAGGTGGTTGCGCACGGTGCGGTTGATCTCGTGCCGGGTGCGCAGCGACTTCTGCAGCGCCGGGCGCCGCAGATCGAGGTACCGCTTCTCGAGGCGGATCTCCTCGCGGGTCTCGACGTCGTCGGCGATTTCGAAGGCCGGCGTCTCCGCCTTGTTGAAGACCGTCGCCTCGAGCACCACCACCTCGACCGCGCCGGAGCCGATCTTGGTGTTCACGTTCGACCCGCGCGAGACCACCACGCCGCGGATGCCGATGACCCACTCGGTGCGGACCTGCTCGGCGGTGGCGTGCGCCGCGCCGAGGACCGCGGTGTCGAGGGCGACCGGCAGGGCGTGCCCGCGCGACTGCCAGAGGGCGGCGTCGCCGTAGGCGGGGTCGAAGACGACCTGGGAGAGCCCGGTCCGGTCGCGGAGATCGATGAAGACGCAGCCGCCATGATCCCGGCGCGAGGCGACCCAGCCGAAGAGGACGACCTCGCGGCCGACGTCGGTCGCGCGCAGCTCGCCGCAGCGGTGCGTTCGCTTCAGCTCGTCGATGAAACGGCTCACGGGGAGACCTCCGAAAGGCAGGAGCACAGGGTAGGAGAAGGGTTTCGGCGTCTTAGTGGGCCCTCCCCGGGACGTCGAGGCCGACCTCGGGGGCCGAGGCACGAAGTTGCCCGGGCGCGAGCCCTCCTGGCAGAGACGAGCCCGTGCCCCTCGATCCGACCGCCGCCGCCCCCGTCGGCCGTGCGGGCGAGGTGCGCCTGCGCTCCTCCTTCGAGGTCACCGGCGCCGCGGTGGTGCTGGTCCTGCCGGCCGCCATCGCCCTGACGCGCCTCGCGCACCACCCGAGCTGGCGTGAGGACGCCGTCCTCCTCCGCGACGTGGCGCTGGTGGGGACCGGCCCGGGCGGAGGCATCTCGACCGCACTGGCGCAGCTCGCGGGGGCGCTTCCCCTGGGGACGCTCTCGTTCCGCGCCGCGCTGGTCTCGGTGGTGGCCCTGGCCGTCGCCTCCCGGCTCGCATTGGCCATCGCGCTGCGCCTCCTGCGCGGTGCGGGGCGTGCGGGCCCCGATCCGGGCTCCTCGCCGTGGCTGGCCCCCGCATTCGCGACCATCGCGGTGTGCGGCGCCGCCCTCAGCCCGAGCGTGCAGCTGGAGGCGACGGTGGCGGGCGGGGCGACCACCGCCGCGGCGCTGGTCCTCGGTTGCCTGGCCCTGGTCGCCCGCGCGGCCGACGCGGCGGAGGAGACGGCGCGAGGTCGCGACCTCGTCGGCGCAGGGCTCCTCGTCGGCGCGGCGCTCGCCGAGCGCCCGCTGGCCGCGGCCGCGGCGCTGGCCGC
>JBKJLX010000455.1:0-18599 GCA_046596645.1 Polyangiaceae bacterium | reverse complement strand
TCGCGCCCTCGAAGACGATGTGCTCGTAGATCTCGTCGGTGATCGCGAACAGATCGTGCTTCGCGCACAGGGCGACGATGGTGTCGAGCTCTGCCGGGGTGAACACCTTGCCGCTCGGGTTCGACGGCGTGCACACGACGATGGCGCGCGTGCGTGGCCCGATGGCGCGCTCCAGCTCGGCGGGGTCGAACTGCCACTTCGGCGGGCGCGTGGGCACCAGCACCGGCGTGAGACCCAGCGTGAGCACGGTGTTGAGGTGGTAGCCGTAGTACGGTTCGAACAGGATCACCTCGTCGCCGGGGTCGAGCAGCGCCAGGCACGCCGCGGCAAAGGCGCCGGTCGCCCCCATCGTCACCACCACCTCGGACGCGGGGTCGAGCGCCAGGCCGTGCTCGCGCCGCAGCTTCTCCGCGATGGCGGTGCGCAGCGGTGCGATGCCCTCGGGCGCGGTGTAGACGGCTCGGTTCTCGTCGATGGCGCGCTTCGCGGCGGCGGCGACCGGCAGCGGCGTCGGGAGATCGCAGATCCCCTGCCCCAGGTTGATGGCGCCGGGCACGGCGTCGCACGCCCGGCTCATCGCCCGGATGTCGCTGACGACCAGGGTCTCCAGGCGCTTGCCGATCCGCATCCCCCGGACGCTAGCGCCACCCTCGCGCCGCCGGGACGACGATCGAGGGCGCCGGCGTTTCCCCGCGAGATGGCCGCTGCGCGCGCCGGGACCGCGCCCTTGCCCTGGCCGGAGGCCCGTGGGACGAGGTGGCTCGTGCGCGCCCTCGGACGCCTGGAGCCGGTCGACGCGGCCGGCGGTGAGGACGCGGTCGCGACGGCGCGGACGACGGTGCGCGAGGTGTGGGCGCTCGCGGGGCCGGCCATCGCGCACATGTTCCTGGTGACGCTGGTCTTCCTGGTCGACCGCGTCCTCCTCGGGCACTACGCCGAGGCGGCGCTGGCGTCGCTCCAGATCTCGTCGGTCCTCATCTGGACGCTGTACTCGGTGCTCACCGCCTTCTCGGCGGGGACCCTGGCGGTGGTCGGCCGCTCGATCGGCCGCAAGGATCCCGATGCCGCGGCGCGCGCGTCGCTCGCCTCGATGGGCTTCGCGGTCGTGATCGGTGTGCTGGTGGCAACGCCGCTGGTCGCGTTCCCGTACGGCCTGGTCGGCCTCCTCTTCCCGCAGGCGGACGGCAGGGTCGCCGTCGACGCGACGGCGTACCTGCAGATCGTCTCGCTCACCCTGCCCCTCGCCTTTGCGGAGGCGATCGCCGCGGCGACGCTGCAGGCCTCCGGCGACACGCGCACGCCGCTCTTCGCTGCCGCCTTCGGCAACGCGGTGAACCTCGTCCTCTCCGCCGTCCTGATCTTCGGCCTGTGGGGCTTCCCCGAGCTCGGCGTGCGCGGCGCCGCGATCGGGACCGCGACCGCCACCGCGCTGCAGTCGCTGCTCCTCGTCGGCGCGCTCTTCCGCCGGACCAGCCCCATCCCTCTGCGCGCTGCGCTCCGCGGGGCTCCGCTGCGTGAGCCGCTGCGGCGCGTGCTGCGCGTCTCCGGCCCCGCCTTCGCGGAGAAGATCGTCTACCACGCGGCGTACCTGACCTTCGTCGCGATGATCGGCCTCCTGGGCGCGACGGCGATGGCCGCCAACCAGGCGCTGGTGAGCGTGGAGGCGATCTGCTTCCTCTCCGCCGACGGCTTCGGGATCGCGGCGGCGGCCCTGGTCGCGCAGAAGCTCGGCGCTCAGCGCCCGGCGGACGCGTCGCGGGTGGCGCTGGTCGCGGCCGGCATGGCCATGGCGCTCCTCACCTCGGTCGGTCTGGTGTTCGTCGCCGCGCCACGCATCCTCATGAGCGCCTTCAGCGCCGACACCGCGATCGTCGAGACCGGCTCGGTCGCGCTCTACGCGACGGCAGTGGCGCAGCCGTTCATGGCGTTCGCCACCGTGATCCGGATGGGGCTGCGCGGCGCGGGGGCGACGCGCGCGGTGCTGGCGCTCACCCTCCTCGGCGCCCTGGCGGTGCGGCTGCCGGCGACCTGGCTCTTCGCCCTCCACCTCGACCTGGGCCTGCTCGGCGTCTGGATGGGCTCGACCCTCGACTGGATCGTGCAGGCCGGCGCCTGCGCTCTGCTGTTCTTCCGCGGCGGGTGGAAGCGGAGTCTGGTTTAGCCCCTCGAGGTCGCGCGCGAGCAACAGTCTGTCGCGGGGTGGTTCGACCTCACTCCCGTCGCTACGGTGCCGGGCATGGCCGCGTCCGACCTCCGCCACCGAACCGACCCTGCCCTTTTCGACGTGCTTCTCGCGGAGCTCTGACCTCTTCGCTCGATCCTCACGCGCTGCCTCTGCAGGCACCCCATCACGCAAGGAAACCCATCATGAAGCTCTACTTTTCTCCCGGCGCATGCTCCCTCGCCCCGCACATCGTCGCCCGCGAGCTCGGCATCGCGATCGAGACCGAGAAGGTCAACGGCATGGAAAAGAAGACCGCGAGCGGCGCGGACTTCTGGGCCATCAACCCCAAGGGCTACATCCCGGCGCTGCAGCTCGACGACGGCTCGGTGCTCACCGAGGGGCCGGTGATCAGCCAGTACCTCGCCGACCAGAAGCCGGGCTCCGGCCTGGCGCCGGCGAACGGCACCCTCGAGCGGTACCGCCTGCAGGAGCTGCTCGGCTACATCAACTCCGAGATCCACAAGACGTACAGCCCGCTCTTCGGCAAGACCACGGCGGAGGAGACCAAGACCGAGCGCCGCGAATACCTGAAGAAGCGCTACGCGTTCATCGAGAAATCCCTGGAGGGGAAGTCCTTCCTGACCGGCGATCAGTTCACCGTGGCGGACGCGTACCTCTTCACCGTGACCAGCTGGGCGCGCCTCACCGGGGTCGACCTCTCCGACTTCAAGAACCTGACCGCCTTCCAGGAGCGCGTCGCGGCGCGCCCGGCGGTCCGCGAGGCGATGAAGCACGAGGGCCTGATCAAGGAATGAAGGCAGGGGAGTGAAGGTCCGGAGCGCGCCGCCCGCGCAGCAACCCGGTCGGCGCCTCGACGCTTGTCGCACCGGGTGAGCGCGGGCATCCTCGCGCTCATGGCCCAGGTCCACGGCGGCAGGCTCGTCTCGCGCGCGCTGAAGCGCCACGGAACGACGCACCTCTTCACCCTGTGTGGAGGGCACATCCAGGCGATCTACGACGGCTGCCTGGACGACGGCATCCGCGTGGTGGACGTCCGCCACGAGCAGACGGCCGGGCACGCCGCCGACGGATACGCGCGCATGACCGGCAAGCCCGGCGTGTGCGCGGTCACCGCCGGCCCCGGCGTGACCGACACCGTGACCGCGGTCGCCAACGCGCAGCGCGCCGGCATTCCCATGATCTGCTTCGGGGGCGCCGGCCCGCGCGCCCTGGCCGACATGGGCTCGCTGCAGGACATGAACCACGTCGAGCTCATGCGGCCGATCACCAAGTGGAGCACCTCGGTGCCCTCCACCGACCGCCTGCAGGAGTACGTCGACAGCGCGTTCCGCATCGCCCAGGCCGACGTGCCGGGGCCGGTGTTCCTCGAGGTGCCGCTCGATCTGCTGATGAACTGGGCGGACGACGCGGAGCCGCTCACCGGGCCCCAGCCCCCGGCGCGCCCGGCCGGCAACCCGGCCCAGATCGACCAGGTCGCCGAGCTGCTGAAGAAGGCTGACAAGCCGATGTTCATCATCGGCACCCAGCTGCGTTGGTCGCCCGATCGCGAGGCGGTCAAGGCGTTCGCCGACGCGGTCGACGGGCCGTTCTACCTGAACGGCATGGCTCGCGGCGGTCTCCCCTGGGAGCACCCGAACCTGATGACGCGCTCGCGCAAGATCGCGCTGGCGCAGACCGATCTCGTCCTCATCTTCGGCACGCCGCTCGACTTCCGCCTGGACTACGGGCGCGCCATCAACCCCAACGCCAAGGTGGTGCAGGTCGACCTCGCTGGCGGCGAGCTGGGGCGCAACCGCCGCATCGACATCGCCATCCACGGCGACACCGGCCTGGTGCTGCGGCAGCTGCTGGGGCAGGTGAAGGAGAAGCGAAACGCCACCTGGCTCGCGTCGATGCGAGCGGCGGAGGACAAGAGCCGCGCCAAGATGCTGGCGGAGATCGACTCGACCTCGAACCCGCCCAACCCGCTGCGGGTGTGCGCCGAGATCGGCAAGCGGCTCGGGAAGAACGACGTCGTCATCGGGGACGGCGGCGACTTCGTCGCCACCGCGGCCTACGTGCTCAGGATCGAGCACCCGCAGATCTGGATGGACCCAGGCCCGCTGGGCACGCTCGGCGTCGGCCCCGGCTACGCCATGGCCGCCAAGCTGGTGCGGCCCGACGCCAACGTGGTCCTGGTCTACGGCGACGGCTCGTTCGGCTTCCACGCGCTCGAGTTCGAGGCGATGGCGCGCCAGAACATCCCCGTCATCTCGATCATCGGCAACGACGCCGCGTGGACGCAGATCCGCCGTGGGCAGGTCGAGCTCTACGGGCCCGAACGCTCGCCGGCGACGTCACTCGACTACACCCGCTACGACAAGGTGGTGGAGGCGCTGGGGGGCTTCGGCGCCTACGTGGAGCGGGTCGAGGACCTGCCGGGCGCGCTCGACGCAGCGTTTGCCAGCGGCAAGCCCTCGTGCGTGAACGTGAAGATCGCCGGTAGCGACTTCCGCAAGGGCTCGATCAGCGTCTAGGGCTCCCGCCCCGGAAACACCACGTGGAGCTTCGCTTCGTCCATCCCCAGCTCGGTCGCCTCGACGAGCTCGACGCGGAGCTGCTCTTCGCGACCGTGTTCGAGGACGAGCGGCCTCCCCACGGCGTCGCGGGGCTGTGCGACTGGCGGCTCGGCGGGCGCGTGGCGCGCCTCCTGGCAGAGAGGTTCTTCACGGGAGCTCTGGGCGACGTGATCCTCCTCCCGGGCCGGCCGAAGACGACGTTCGACAAGATCTGCCTCTTCGGCGCGGGCGCGCGCGCCAGCTTCGACGAGACGGCATACGTCGCCATCGTCCGCCGCATGCTCAGGACGATGACCGACCTCCGCGCGCGCGGCGGCGTGGTCGAGCTGCCCGGCCGCCACGCCGGCCTGATCGCCGCCGAGCGCGCCGCCGAGATCGTCCTGGAGGAGGCGGTGCAGCACGCTGGTGAGATCGACGTGTGGGTCCTGGTCGAGAGCGCGCCCGCGCGCGCGGCCATCGAGAAGCTGGTCTTCGAGCAGAAGCGCCGGCGTCAGCGCATCGAGGGGCCGGTCGAGCTGCCGTGAGCGACGCCCTCTCCTGCTTCGTGCGAACGGATCTGTCGCGCGGGCGGCGTCGCACCGCCGGGGCGACGGGAGGAAGCGCTTCGAGGTCGGCAAGCCGGAGGCGGGGCCGCTGGTCCGCTGGGCGCGCGCCCGTCAGCGATGAGACGCGTGCGGTGACCGTCATCCTCCCGACCGATGGCCGGTCAGAGGCAGTCGGTGTAGACGGTGCGCTCGGCCTCGCACAGGCCGTCGAAATCGCACTCGAGCACCGGGGCACCCGCGTCGTCGTCGGCGCAGGCGCAGCTCGACGCAGCCAGTTCGCCCGTGAGGCAGGCGTGAGCGACCTGGAGCTCCGCGGCGCAGGGCTCGACGCTCAGCGACGCGCACTCCGCTGCGTCGAGGCTCGGCGCGCACCCGGCGTCCTCGCCGAAGACGGTGAGGACGGCGAGGTGCTCGAGGCAGGTCTCCTCGACCGCCTCCGCGTCCGCCTGTGCGCTCTCGCCACCCCCCGCCGACGCGGACCCGCCGCCGCCGGAGCCGGCTGATCCATCGTCGCCGCACCCTGCGAGCACGGCGAGCGCGACAGGGAGCGCCGCGGTGTGCAGCGCGAGGGCGGCAGAGCGTCGAGCGACGGACGTCCACTTCATCGCTCCTCCCTAGCGCGCCGACGGGTCCGGCGCCCGCGCTGCGATGCGCACCGCTACCTGGTGCCGAAGAGGCGGTCGCCGCAGTCGCCCAGGCCGGGGACGATGTAGCCGTGCTCGTTCAGCTTCTCGTCGAGGGCGGCGGTGAAGATCGGCACGTCGGGGTGGGAGTCGTGGAAGCGCTTCACCCCCTCGGGCGCCGCGACCAGGCAGACGAACTTGATCGACTTGGGGCCGGTCGCCTTGATGCGGGTCACCGCATCGGAGGCGCTGTTGCCGGTCGCCAGCATGGGATCGATCACGATCACGTCGCGATCATTCATCTCCGCCGGGACCTTGAAGAAGTACTCGACCGCCTGCAGCGTCTCCGGGTCGCGGTAGAGGCCGATGTGGCCGACGCGCGCGCTGGGAAGGATCTTCAGCATCCCGTCGAGGATGCCGTTGCCGGCGCGGAGGATGCTGACCAGCACCACCTTCTTTCCCTCGAGCAGCGGCGCGTCCATCGGAGCCACCGGCGTCTCGATGCGCTCGTGCACCAGCGGCAGATCGCGCGTCACCTCGTAGGCGAGCAGCATGCTGATCTCGACCAGCAGCTGACGGAAGGAGCTGGTGCTGCGCTCCTTCATGCGCATGAGCGTCAGCTTGTGCTGCACCAGCGGGTGGGAGATGACGATGAGCTCGCGGGTCATGGGCCAGTCCGTGGGTGGGCAACCGAGCCGTTGGTGATCAAACGAGGATCCCGTCGCCGTCGACGCGGATCGGGGGGACGTCGGTTCCGCGACGCTCGGTCGCGGCGGCGCGGCCGGCGGCGCGGACCGCCGGCAGCAGGCGACCGATGGGGAGCGCCTCGGGGGAGACGCCGAGCTCGGCGCGGAGCGCCTCGGCCAGGCGCTCGAGGAGGGACACCGTGAGCGCCCGCCACTCCACGACCAGCGGAGCGGAGGCGTCGTGCACGACCGCCACCGTCCCCTCGATGCGCGGCACCACCACCTCGCAGTCGACGAGCAGGCCGCCGGTCCACGCCTCGGGCAGCCCGGTGAGATCCTGCTGGTCGGTGACGGTGTGCCCCGCCTCCTCCAGCGGCTCGATCAGGGAGTAAGTCGCGAGCTGCAGCGCGCGGTGAATCGGTACGAGCCCGACGCCCGGGCCGTCGCCGCCGGCCGACGGGTGCTGCCAGACGTCGCCCAGCGACACCCCGCCCAGCGTCACCGGACCGTCGAGGGCGGGAGAGAGCCCCTCGGCGAGCGCACCCACGATGTCGCGCACGGACAGGGTTCCGCGGGCTGCCTTGCGCGCGCACACGTCGAAGAGGCCGCCGAAGCGGGCGCCCTCCCCCTGACCGAAGAGATGCGGGCTCTGCAGGAGCGCGGCGCCCGCATCGCGCAGCAGCTCGGCGCGACGCTCCAGCGCGTGGAGCGCGTGCTCGGCGGCCCCGGGAAACGCTGCGCCCAGGCTCTCCGCCGTCACCTTCGAGAGGCCTGCGGCGTCGACGCGCAGCGGATCGCCGGCGCGTGAGGAGAAGAGGCCCTTCTGAAAGGCGCGGAAGGTGGCGACCGCCACCCCCTGGTGGCGCGCGAGCGCGGTGCCGGTCCCCGCCTCGTGGTAGCGCCACGCGTCGCCCGCGTCGGCGTCGAGCAGGGACGCGACGACGGCGAGATCGAAGCGCGCCTTGGCCAGCTCCTCGCCGGTGGCGCCGGCGACCGAGGCCGCCAGGTCGCGCCAGCGATCGCGGCCACCCGCGGCGAAGTCGCGCCAGACGCCGGCGAGGGGCGGCGGGCGATCGGGCGCCAGGGGACCCAGCGCGTCGGCGACGCGGCGCACCGCCCCCGCAAGCATGTCCATGCGCACGGACATGTGCTCGAGCTGATCGACGTGAGCCGCGGCCAGCATCGCGTCGCAGCGGGTGCGCACCGCGTGCACGGTGCGGAGCTCCAGCACGGCGGCGGCGGCGCTGGGGGAGACGACTGTTCCTCTTCGATCCACAGGCGGCATCCTAGACGAGCGCGCGCGTCAGCCGCACGGTGAGCAAGGGCCGTCCACTTCTTCCACCACGAGCGCCGAGATGTCGATGTAGTCGCAGGCGCTGCCCTCGGTGGGCGTCACCAGGATGATCCCTTCGTAGTCGACCGGCAGCGAGCAGGCCTCCTCGTTCGGGTAGTACCGCTGCCAGTCGCTGCTCGTGACGTCCTCGAATTTGAATACGGCCAGAGGCTCCGGGACCTCGCCGTAGTCCTGGAGCCACACCTCGAAGTTCGGCGCACTGCCGCGGGCGATCATCGAAGGGCGGACGCAGGCCTCGGTCCGCACCGTGTGGCTGCTGGCCAGCGAGAGCCCAGCTTGCGGCAAGATGATGCGGGTCGCCGCACAGCCCCAGGGGCCGGTCACCCCGGCAGACCCGACGCGGAGGGCTTCGTCAACCCACCCGCCGAGCCCGACCGGAGGCACGACACCACAATCGAAGTCGTCGTTCGGGGGCTCGCAGGGCGGCGCGCAGCAGGGTCCGTCGATCGTGATCGAAGCCGAGGTCACGACCACCGAGTCGGCCCCTTCGGCGGGCGTGATCTCGAAGCCGAAGGCGGTGGCGCTCACATGGGCGGCGATCTGGCACTGCTGGGCGGTGTCGCCTACGTCTCCCGAGGGGCCGACGAGCTGCGTTCCCAGCCGGTTGCCGATCGCCGGGCGGACCGTGGCGCCGACGGCCGGCGACGACAGCCGGTAGGTGAGGCAGGTCCCGGCAGGCATGTCGACCAGGCCGGCGTCGTAGTCGAGGATGAAGGCTCCAGAGGCGTCGACCTTGCACCCCTCGTCGGTGCAGAGATCCGGGCTCCACTGCGGGCCTTGCTCGATGACCCAGCCATGGTGCTGGTTCAACTTGTCGAAGGTGCCGCCGGCGAGCTCGCCCTCGGCCGGCGCGTCGTCCCACGGCAGATCGCAGCCTGCCGGCTGGACCCGCTCGCAGCGCGCCGTCTCCGCGCTGCAGTTCGCGAAGGTGTCCACGCGGAGCGTCGAGAGGCGGACCTCGTCGCCCTCGGCGATCGAGCCGTCCGCCCCCTCGAGCTGTACGCCGAGCGCGCTCATGATCGTGCCGGCGGGGAGCCGACAGGTGGAGCTCGCGGCCTGCTCGTCGGTGCTCACCACCAGCGGCACCTCGTACCTGACCTCGGCGGAGAAAAGGAACGGCACTCCGGCCAGGGGGCCGCCCCTCGCGCTGCCCCCCAGCGTGACCGACAGGCAGATGTTCTCAGGGAGCCCGCCGAGGTCGGTGAGCACTGCGGGCGAGAACGGGTTCTGACCGTCGGCGGAGGCGGTGAAGCTGCAGGCGCCCCCTGCGCAACCCACGAGCTGCAGGTCGGGAAACTGGACGTCGCCCGACGACGGCGCGTCATTGAAATCCTCGTCAAACAGGACTTCGGCGTCGAGGGCACAGGAGGCCCCGCCGCCGTCGGACACCGAGCCGCCCCCGCCGCCCTCTCCCGTCGACGACGACGACGACGACGACGACGACGACGACGACGTGGGCGCGCCGCCACCGTCGGCGCTGCTCGTCGTCGAGCTGGTCGAAGACGTCGCTTCGGTCGCCGTCGACGACGCGCCCGTCGCGCCGCCCGCGCCGCCCAGCTCCGCCGGGTCGAGCCCGAAGATGTCAGCGCAGCCCAGCGCGCCGGCGACCAGCGCCAGGGAAAGGATCACCGTGCGCATTCAGAACGCCCCCTCGGCCGAGACCCCGCCCGGACCGACGCCGAGGCGGAGCGGTGACGGAACACCTGCGGCGTCGCGGTTCGAGCCGCCCGCGAGGTCGATCACCAGCATCGTCCCGCCTGCTGCGGCGACGACGGCGCCCGCGATGAACACGCCCGTCCCGACGTGGGCGAGCGAGCGCGTGTCGTTCACGGCCTCGACGTCCGCCGGATCGGTGCAGACGTTCCCGCTGCAGCTCGGGCCGTGCGCCTCGGCCCACTGCCCCTCGGCGACGACACCGAGGACCACCGAGACCGCCATGGTCGCGGCGCCGACGCCGCCGAGCACGAGCCCCGCGACGCCGAGACCGCCGAGGCCGCCTCCGTCGTCGGTCGCAGGTGGAGGCGTCGAGGGCTGGCCGGTGAGCGGGGGCGGCGGCACGGCCGACGCGCCGCCGGCGAACGGCTGCAGCGCGTCGATCGCGACCTTCGTCCCCCCCGGCGTTCTCGGCACCTCCACCCTCGTGTCGAACGGCGCGTGCCCCGGCGCCGTCGCGCGGACGAGCAGCGGCCCCGGATCGACCGGCAGCGCCACGCCCCACGCCTCGCGCGGGACGGGCTCGCCGCCACGCTCGATCACGACGCCCGCGATCGACGCCACCTGCGGCGCCACCACCAGCTCGACGCGGTGCAGCAGCGGGACGAGCCGCTGCTCTCCCGCCTGCGCCTTGGTGCGCCGCTCTTCCTGCTTGGTCGCGGCAGCGCGCGCCGCGACCGTCCGGTAGAGACCCCAGGCGCTCGCGGTGCGGCCGACCTTCTCCCAGCACTCGGCCAGGAGCAGCGTGCCGCCGAGGCCCTCGCCCTTGGTCAGCTTCACCGCGGTCTCGAGCTTGGGGCACGCCGTGGCGTGGTCGCCGGCCTCGTAGGCCTTCAGGCCCTCGTCGAAGACCGCCTCGGCGGCGGGATCGGCGGCGAGCGCTGGCGCAGCGAAGGAGACGACGCAGGCGGCCGCGCACACGCTCAGGAAGGTTCGGAGCGGAGAGGTCATCGGGCCGGGGCGCAGCCTATCAGTGGTCGGTGGCGCTTGACTCGCGCGCCGCCGCTTGCGAAGTCCCACGCTCCCCGCCGCAGCCCGGGCGAGGAACCCTCCCCATGTCCGATCTCGTCCCCGTCTCCTCGCACCACGGCTCGAACGGTTCGCTTCCCCCCCTCCTCCCCGCCGAGCTCCTGCGCGGCGCGCGGCTGGTCGTGATCGGCGGCACCGGGTTCCTGGGCAAGGTCTGGGTGGCGATGCTGCTCCACGGCTTCCCCGAGGTCGGGCACATCCACCTCGTCGTCCGACCGAAGAAGGACCAGACGGCGGAGGAGCGGTTCTGGTCGCAGATCGTCACCTCGCCCAGCTTCGACCCCCTGCGCGAGCAATACCCGGGCGCCGCCTTCGAGGCGTTCCTGCGCGAGAAGGTGACGCCGGTCGCGGGTGACGTCGTCCACCAGAACCTCGGCCTGTCGGAGGAGGTCGTCGCCTCGCTGCGCGGCCACTGCAGCGCCGTCGTGAACGTCGCCGGCGTGGTCGACTTCAGCCCACCCATCGACGAGGCGCTGGAGGTGAACGCCTTTGGCGTGCAGAACCTGGTCGGCCTCGCGCGAAACCTCGGCGCGCCGGTGATGCACACCAGCACCTGCTTCGTCGCCGGCAAGCGCTCCGGCCTCATCGAGGAGGACGAGCCGCGCTCGGTGCCCTTCCCGCGGTCGCGCCAGCCCAAGGCGCTCGGCACCTACGCGCCGGAGGCGACGGTGCTCGACGCGTCGCTCTGGGACCCCGAGCGCGAGATCGCCGAGTGCCTCGATCTGGTGAAGATGGCGCGCCACCGCAGCGAGGACGCGTTCCGGCAGACCGCGTTCCTCGACCAGGCGAAGCAGAACCTCGCCTCTCGCGGCGAGCCGTGCCGCGGCAGCGCCCTGGACGACGAGCTCGGCAAGGTCCGCCGCAAGTTCGTCGCCACCCAGCTGATCGACGCTGGCACCGAGCGCGCGAAGTTCTGGGGGTGGACCAACATCTACACCTACACCAAGAGCATCGGTGAGCAGGTGCTGGCCGCGAGCGGCGTGCCCTTCACCATCGTCCGTCCGGCCATCGTGGAGAGCGCGACGAGGTTCCCGTTCCCCGGCTGGAACGAGGGCATCAACACCTCGGCGCCGTACATCTTCATGTCGCAGCGCGGGCAGATGCAGATCCCCGGCAGCAAGCACGTGTACCTCGACATGATCCCGGTCGACATGGTGGCGAGCGGGATGATCGCCGCGCTGGTCGAGCTGATCGATTGCTTCCGGAGCCGGCGGAGCGCGCCCGCCATCTACCAGCTGGGCTCGAGCGACGTGAACCCGTGCACGGTCGCGCGCTACGTCGAGCTCTGCAGCCTCTACAAGCGGAAGATGGTGTTCGAGGGGAAGCGCACCAAGCTCTTCGACCTCGTCCTGTCCAAGTTCGAGAGCCTCGCCCTGGAGAAGAAGGAGTACGAGGCCCACGGCGCCCACCGCCTGGCGGACGCGATGAAGATGGCCAGCTCGGTCATCGGCGCGCTCGCCATCGGTCCCTTCGCCGCCCTGGCCAAGCCGGCAGCCCGCGCGCTCGACGCGGCGTCGAAGCAGGAGCACAAGGTCGGGAACGTCCTCGATCTCTTCGTGCCGTTCACCGCCGAGGCGAGCTGGATCTACGCGTGCGCCAACACCCGCGCCGCGCTCGATCGCATGCCGCCGGAGGAGCGGGCTCGCTTCTTCTGGGAGCCGGAGAAGATCGACTGGCGGGAGTGGCTGTTCGACGTCCACATCCCCGGCCTCGAGAAGTGGGTCTTCCCCCTCATCGACGACAAGCTCCACAAGGAGGTCAAGGCGCTCCGCCCCTACGACGATCTGCTCGATCTCGTCGACGAGGTCGGCGAGCGCCACGAGCACTCGCTCGCCCTCTCCGAGGCCCACCCCGACGGCCTCACGCGATTCACCTACAAGTACCTGCGCGGCGCGAGCTTCGCCGTGGCCGAGCGTCTGAGGGAGCTCGGGGTGCGGCCGGGCGACCGCGTGGTGCTCACCGGCCGCAACCGGCCCGCGTGGCCGATCGCCTACTTCGGCATCCTGCGCGCCGGCGGTGTGGTGGTCCCGATCGACCCCGCGCTCGAGGGCCCGCAGATGCTCAATGTCGTCCGCTCCAGCGCCGCGCAGGTGGCGATCTGGGACGAGGCGGTGGCGAAGAAGGGCGGCGAGGTGGTGCTCCGCGCCCTGCCCAACCTGACCGTGATCGATCTCCCGAGCCTGGAGGAGATCACAGGTGGCGAGGCCGAGGCCGCGGCGAAGCGCAACGCCGGCCACAAGCCCCACCCCGAGGACGTGGCGAGCCTCATCTACACCAGCGGCACCACCGGCGAGCCCAAGGGGGTGATGCTGTCGCACAAGAACTTCGCCAGCCTGCTGGCGGCGCTGGCGCCGATCTTCCCGCTGACCACGCGCGACCGCGTGCTGAGCGTGCTGCCGCTCCACCACACCTTCGAGTTCACGTGCGGCATGCTCCTGCCGCTCATGCTGGGCGCGCGCATCGTCTACGTGCGCGAGCTCACCAGCGACGGGCTCACCGAGGGCTTCTCCAAGGGCCGCATCACGGCGATGGCCGGCGTGCCTGCGCTCTGGCAGATGCTGGAGCGCCGCATCCTCTCCCAGGTCGCGGAGAAGGGGCCGCTCGCGGTGCGCGCCTTCGACATGGCGCTCGAGCTCAACCGCATGCTCGGCAAGACCACCGGCATGAACGCCGGGCGCCTGTTCTTCGGGCAGATCCACGATCGCTTCGGCGGCAACGTGCGCCACTTCATCTCCGGCGGCGCGGCGCTGCCGCGTGACACCGCGAAGCTCTTCGCCGGGCTCGGCATGCCGCTCTCCGAGGGCTACGGCATGACCGAGGCCTCCCCGGTGATCACCGTGTCCAAGGGGTCCATGCGCTCGGCGCTGGGCCAGGTCGGCAAGCCGGTCCCGGGCGTGGAGGTGCGCATCGCCGCCGCCGACGAGCGCGGCGTGGGGGAGATCCTCGCGCGCGGCCCCAGCGTGATGAAGGGCTACGTCGACGATCCGCGCGCCACCAGCATGGCGCTCGACGACGAGGGGTGGCTTCACACCGGCGACCTCGGCAAGCTCGACACCAAGGGCCGGCTCGTCATCGTCGGCCGCAACAAGGACGTCATCGTCGGCCCCAGCGGCGAGAACGTGTACCCCGACGACGTCGAGAACCTCCTCGCCGGCGTCGAGGGCGTGCAGGAGCTCTGCATCGTCGGCCTCCCCGACGGGAGCGGCGGCGAGCGCGTCGCGTGCCTCGCCGTGCCCTCCGGCGGCGGTGGAGAGGACGCACCGCGCACCCGCGGCGAGCGCCACGCTCGCGCCACCGAGAACCTGCGCGCCGCGTTCGAGAAGCTCCCCCGCGTGGCGAAGCCCACCGTGGTGCAGCTGTGGGATCTCGAGCTGCCGCGCACCGCGACCCGCAAGGTCCGCCGGCCCGAGGTGCGCGCCATCCTGGAGAAGCTGGCGTCCGCCGCGGAGCTGCCGCCCGACTCGACCATCGGCTCGGTGACCGCGGTCCGCCACGCGGTCGCCACCATCACCAGCAAGGACGCGAAGACGCTGGTCGCGTCCACCACGCTGCGCGGTGACCTCGCGATCGACTCGCTGCTCGGCCTCGAGCTCGCCGCCGCGCTGGAGGCGCAGGTCGGTCGCCCCATCGACGGCGAGGCGCTGGCCCGCTGCGAGACGGTGGGTGATCTCGAGGCGCTGGTGGCGGACCGTCGCCGCGATCTGGCCACGCGCAGCGACGCGACCGCCATCGAGGCCCCGGCGCCCGATCCCGTCCGCTTCCCGGAGCCGGTGCAGGACGCGGCCAAGCGCATCCTCACCACCGGGCAGATGGCGTTCTACGGCAAGGTGATGAAGCCGCGCGTCACCGGGCGCGCCTTCGTCCCCCACAACCGCAACACCATCGTCGTCGCGAACCACTCGAGCCACCTGGACATGGGGCTGGTGAAGTACGCGCTCGGCTCCTACGGCGACGGCCTGGTGTCGCTGGCCGCGCAGGACTATTTTTTCCGCGGCAACAGCCTGCGCCGCACCTACATCGAGAACTTCACCAACCTGGCGCCCTTCGATCGCAAGGGCGGCCTGCGCCAGGGCCTGCGCATCGCGGGCGAGCACCTGGAGCGCGGTCGCACCGTCCTCATGTTCCCCGAGGGCACGCGCTCGACCGACGGGTCGATCCAGGAGTTCAAGCCGGCGGCCTTCCACCTCGCGCTGGTGCACGAGGTCGACATCCTCCCGGTGTGGATCGGCGGCACCTACGAGGCGATGAAGAAGGGGACGCGCCTCCCCACCAGGCGCGATCTGGTCGCCCGCATCGGGCTCCCGCTGGCGATCGCGGAGCTGCGCCGCCTCACCGCGGGGATGAAGCAGGCCGCCGCCGCCCGCAAGATCGCCCAGATCGCGGAGAGCGCGGTCAAGGCGCTGCGCGACGGGCACGTCCTCGACCTGCGCACGCTCGAGGGCGGGGCCGACGCGCCGGCGCCGGTCGCCGAGCACCCGGTGACGCTCCTCATGCGCGAGCTTTCGCAGAAATTCGTCCCCGGCCGCGTGGAGAAGATGACGACCTTCTACTTCACGCTCGGCAACGAGCAGGAGGCGAAGTTCTCCATTCGCCTCGACGGCGAGCGCTGCGAGATCCTCCCCGGCAAGCTCGACCAGGCCGACTGCGTGCTCAAGACCTCGCCCGAGATCTTCACCCGCATCGTGCGCGAGGCCTACGTGCCCTCGCCGCTCGAGTTCATGACCGGCGCCGTGAAGTCCAACGACGTGTCGCTGCTGCTCACCTTCCAGAAGGCGTTCGACCTGTCATGACCACCGCGGGCAAGACGGCGATCGTCACCGGCGCCACGGGGTTCCTCGGCGTCCACCTGGTGGACGAGCTGCTGGCGCGCGACGTGAAGGTGGTCGCGCTGTGCCGCGACGACGCGCCCACCCGCGCCCGCAAGGCCGACTTCGAGGCCAGGGGCGTGCGCATCGCCTGGGGCGACGTGCTGGAGCGCGGCACCGTGCTGGAGGCAGCGCGCGGCGCCGACGTCATGTTCCACGCCGCCGGTCGCGTCTCGCGCGATCCGAAGGACGCGGCGGCCCTCCACCGCATCCACGTCGAGGGGACACGGATTGCGCTGGAGGCGGCGCGCGAGGCCGGCATCCGCCGGGTGGTGGTGGCCAGCACCAGCGGCGTGGTCTGCGTCGGTGACGACCCGGACGAGGTGCGCGACGAGACGGCGCCGCCGCCGATGGATCTCATTGGCCGGTGGCCGTACTACCGGACCAAGCTCTTCGCCGAGCAGGCTGCCTTCGAGCAGAACCGCGACGGGCTCGGGGTCGTGTGCGTGAACCCTGCGCTGCTGCTGGGGCCCGGGGACGTGGCGGGGTCGTCGACCGGCGACGTGGTGGATTTCCTGGAGCGGCGCATCCCTGCCATTCCGCCCGGTGGCATCTCCTTCGTCGACGCGCGCGACGCGGCGGCGGCGCTGGTGCTGGCCTGGGAGCACGGGCGCGCGGGGGAACGCTATCTTGTCGCGGCGAAGAACCTCACCATGCAGGTCTTCTGCGATCAGCTCGAGCGCATCAGCGGGGTCAAGGCGCCCGCGGTGAAGATCCCGCGGCGCGGTGCGGCGGTGACGCGCGCCGGGGCGTCGTGGCTGGGGAGCGCGCTGGGGATGGCGCGGGAGAGGTTTCCCAATCTGCCGCCGATGGATGCGGTCAGCACGGAGATGGCGACGTACTACTGGTATGTCGACAGCTCCAAGGCGCGCAATGAGCTGGGGTGGGCGCCGCGCGACCCGCTGGAGACGCTGGCGGACACGGTGGCCGACTTGCGGGCGCGCGGCGTGGTGTGGCCGGCTCGCGAGCGATGAGCCGTGGAGCTCACGTTGCCGCCTGACGGCGGGCTGGCTCGCGTGTTGGGCGGAGCCGTCGCCCCCGGTGCTTGAGAGAATCGAACGGGACCCTGTCGCGCGAGGAACTATCGCAGTGCAGGTCCCCGCCCTCGGCAAGCCTGGCTCGGGCTTCACCCGCCACTTCGCTGAGGGCCAGGTCCGGCGTCAGCGCGGGTGAAACGCCAGTTGCGCTGTCCCTCACCCGGTAGAGCCCAGGTTCTCTCGGATGATTCGCGGGTGACGAGCCGCTATGCGCATCCGCGTTGAAGCGGTCCTCACAGTTTCCAAGGTCTAGCTCACGCAGCGCAGAAGGACGTCGAGGGTCTCCGCGCAGCGCGCCTCCCAGGCGCAGCCGCTCTCGTCGATGCAGTCGAGGTGGGCCTCGAAGACGTCGTCGCAGTCGAGGTTCTCCGCCACCTCCTCGAGCTCGGCGCCCTCGTGCTTGCAGGCGGCCTCGTCGATGGGGTCGCTGCACGCCTCGGTGATGTCCTCGCAGACCCCGTCGACGGTCGAGCTGCAGGCCGCGCCAAAGGCGAGCAGGACGAGCAGGACGAGCCGGGACGGTGTCACGAGGCACCCTCCGCGCCGTCGCTGTCGACCGCGGTCGACGGCGCACCGCCCTGACCGGTCACACCCCCCGAGCCCTCGTCGCCGCTCGGCGGTGCGCCACCACCCCCCGCGGTCGCGAACGACTCGCACGCGCCGTCACCGTCGCAGCCGCACACGCCGCGCTCGTCGACGCTGCGCTCGAAGGGGTGCCTGGCCGAGGCCCCGTCGCGGACGACGCACGGCTCGCCGTCGGCGCAGTCCGCGTCCGAGGCGCACGGCGTCGCCGCGACGCAGCGTCGACCGACGTCGCCGCAGCCGTCGACGAGCTCGAGGCAGAGGCTGCCCTCCGGGCAGCCGCCATCGCTCTCACACTCGTGCTCCCTGGAGCCGCACTCGCGCTCCAGGCACGCTGGCGGGCCGAAGACGACCAGCGTGAGGAGAAGTCGCCCGCCCCTGGATGGAATCCATCGCATGGGCGCCGACGGTCGCGTGCGTGCACCATGCACGTCAAGTACATCGCCGACCTGGATGCCGCGAGACTCCATCGCATGCGCGTCGTCGGTCGCGTGCGTGCAGCAAGCCCGTCAAGTAGTCTGAGGGTGTGAATTCGCAGCGCCCCCCCGGATCGAGCGCCTCGTCGCGCGGGCGGCGGAGCGCCAGTCGCGCCTGGCGGAGCAGGTCCAGGCCCGACACGCACGCGCCCAGCGGGCGGCGGAGGTGCTGGCTCGAGCCTACGGTGCGACGCGGGTGGTGCTGTTCGGGAGCCTCGCCCGCGGGCGCGCGCACGAGCGCTCCGACGTCGACCTCGCCGTCTGGGGCCTCGCCGCCTCGTCGAGCTCATCGGCGCTCGACGAGATCGCGCGCATACTCGACGCGCCCGTCGATCTGATCCGGATGGAGGACGCGTCGGCCTCGCTGGCGCTCCGGGTGGAGAACGACGGGGTGGAGCTTGTCGCCGGCCGCTGAGACGCGGGTCGATCTCCTCCGCCTCCTGGCGGAGCTCGACGACGACCGCGCAGGGGCGCAGCGGCGCCACGACGCGCTGCCGGGCTCGTCGATCGAAGCGACGTCTGGCAGGTGGGCTCGCCCTTCCTCGCCGTGGTCGCGCTGGAGCTCCAGCATTACTACTCGGCGATCGAGCGCTGCCTCGAGAGGTGCGTCCTCGCGTTCGAGGGCAAGCTGCCGGTGGGCCCGAGTGGCACCGCGAGCTGCTCCACCTGGCCGCGCTGGCCGTTCCCGAGGTGCGCCCCTCGATCGTCAGCAAGGCCACCGAGCGGCCGCTCGCCGAGCTGATGCGGTTCAGGCACTTCCTCCGGCACGCGTACGCCGCCGATCTGGATGCCGGGCGCCTCCGCGTGCTCGTCGACGAGCTCCTCGCGGGACACGACCAGCTCGGTGTCGACCTCGATGCGTTCAGCGGTCACGTGCGGGCGGCCGCAGACGCGCTGCGCGCGCCGGGCGGGGTCTGAACGGGGGGGGCCGGTTCCGGGGGTTCCG
>JBKJLX010000241.1:0-19469 GCA_046596645.1 Polyangiaceae bacterium | reverse complement strand
CTTCCGCCCCGACTACCTGCGGCTGGGCGACGTCATCCGGCGCAACCCGCCCGCGCGGCTGCTGGCGTGCACGGCCACCGCGACGCCCGGCACGCGCTCGGAGATCTTGCGCGCCTTTGGGCTCGACGAGGTGTCGATGCCCGTGGTGATGCGCGGCTTCGCCCGACCCAACCTGGCGCTGTCGGTGCGTCACCTGACCGGCCCGCGCGAGGCGATGAAGCGGGCGCACGACGCGCTGCGCGTGGCGCTGGCCGAGCCCGCGCGCCCGCAGGGGGCGGGCATCGTCTATGCTTCCACCCGGAAGCAGACCGAGCTGGTGGCGCAGTCGCTCTGCGAGCAGGGCTGGCGGGCGAGGGCCTACCACGCCGGGCTCGACGGCGACGTGCGCATGAGCATCTCGCGCGACTTCGCCTCGCAGGCGCTCGACATCGTGGTGGCGACCAACGCCTTTGGCATGGGCATCGACCGGGCCGACGTGCGCGTGGTTGTGCACATCCAGCCGCCGGCCTCGATCGAGGCCTACTACCAGGAGGTCGGTCGCGCCGGTCGCGACGGTCTCCCCGCCGAGGGCATCCTCCACCTGGCGCCGGCCGACATCGGTCTCCGCAAGCGGCTCCTCGAGCTGGGAACGGGCGGCGTGCCGGCCAGCGAGGCCGAGGTGGCCCGCGGCTGGGCGATGTTCCGCGAGCTGCTCCGCTACGTCGACGCGCGCAGCTGCCGCCACGATTTCATCCTCCGCTACTTCGGCGACGAGGCGGAGTCGCTGGGCGGCTGCGGCCAGTGCGACGTGTGCCTGGAGCGGGCCGCCTCGCCGGACGACCCGGCCAAGGCGGCGCGCGACCGCGAGGTCGTGCGCAAGGTCCTGGCGGCGGTGGCGCGCGCCAACCGGCGCGGCGGCATCCAGGCCATCGCGCAGATGCTGGTCGGCGCCGCGACCGACAAGGTGAAGCGCTTCCGCTTCGACGACCTCAGCACTTTCGGCATCCTCTCCCCGCTGGAGGAGCGCGCGGTGACAGGCGTCCTGCGGGCGACCATCGCGGCCGGGTACGTCGGGCTCACCTCGAGCGAGCACCCCGTCCCCTACCTGACCCAGGCCGGCGCCCGCGTGATGAAGGCGGAGGTGCCGAACGAGATCGTCCTCCGCGACGAACGCTCGAAGCGGGGCCGCCGAGGCCCGGCGCCGAAGGTGCCGCGGGCCGCACGCGAGGCCGTCCGCGCGCGTCGCACCGAGGCGCGCGGCGGCGAGGGCGAAGCGGCACGCACCGGCGACCTGGCCGCGGTGGATGCCAGCGTCACCCGCCGCTTCGAGGCGCTGCGCGAGGTGCGGGCCCGGCTGGCCAAGGAGAACAAGGTGCCCGCGTACGTCGTCGCCCACGACCGCGCACTGTGGGCCCTGGCCGAGAGCGCGCCGCGGGATCTGGAGGCGATGAGCGACGTCCCGGGCTGGGGCGCGGCGAAGGTCGCGAAGTGGGGCGAGACGCTACTGGGGGCGCTGACCGACTGACCGCGGCGCCGTCACCCCGCCTCGACGTCGCCCCTCCTCTACGACGGCTCCGGCGTCGCCTTGCGCTTCGCCTTCGCCCGCGTGTTCGCCGTTCCGGCCGCCTGTCGCTCGCTCTCCGGCACCCACCCCTGCTTGCGCAGGAACTGCCGCATCTTGCCGCGCCACTCCAGCGCGTCTCCATGCGACAGGTGCTCCTCGGTCAGCCGCAGGGACCCCGAGCGGCTGGTGACGATCTCGATGCGCGACCGGTCGATGGGGGGGCCGACGGTGGCGTTGACGAAGACCAGCTCCGGGATCGGCCCCGGCGCCTCCTGCACTTGCTCGATGGTCTTGGTGTCGAGGCCCACGTCGAGCACCTCCGCCAGGGGCACCCGAAGGCGCTCCTTCGAGGTCGGGCCGAGCACGCGGAGCGTCGCGCCCTCGATCGCGAGCGTGGCCGTGGGGCGTGAACGATCGCGCTTGCGCTTGATGCGGAGCACGATGGCGGCGACGAAGAACACCGGCACCGCGATCGCCGGAAGGCCGACCGCCGCGACGAGGGCGCCGATCAGGAGCGGCGTGAGCAGCTGGAACAGCGCCGGCGTCGACGCGTCGTGACCTCGCTGTTCGGCGTGGTAGGCGAAGGTCTTGGGCAGGGCGGTGTCGTCCGCTGGAGCCTTGATCCGGTACACCGCCTCGCAGCGTAGCGCGACGGATGCGACGTCACTCCTCGACCGGTCGCGAACGCACGCTGTCCTCCTCGAAGGTGCGCGCCAGATCGTCGGCGAACGCGCGGTCCTTCACCACCAGCGCGACCTCCTCCAGCTTGCCCAGCGAGAGGGGGTCGAGGTTGATCGAGGACACGGTCGCGAGCTCGTCGTCCACCACCATGGTCTTGGCGTGCATCATCGACGGCTGGTACGCGAGCACGCGCACGCCGCGCCGGATCAGCTCGCCGACCTGCAACGGCTCGATCCCGGCTGACGCCTTGGAGTCGTTCTTCTCGTGGCTCGGCACCAGGAGCCGGACGTCGACGCCCTCCTCCGCCTTGCGCGCGAGCATCGCGCGGATGGCGCGCGAGGGGACGAAGTAGGCGTTGGCGATCCACAGGCGCCGCGTCGCGGCCTGGATCATCAGCTGGGTCAGCCGCTCGGCGCGACTGCCCGAGGGGGCCGCGGTCGAGGTCACCACCGCGGCAGCTGCAGGGCCGGAGGCGGTCGCTGACGGGAACGCATCGGCGGGGAAGAGGGCGCCGCCCGCCTCCAACCAGTTCTCGGCGATCGCCTGCTGCGCCTGGGCCACCGACGGCCCGGTGAATCGCACGTTGGCGTCGCGCCAGCCGTCGCCCATCACTCCGTCACCTCGCCAGTCGTCGCGCACGCCGAAGCCGCCGACGAAGGCGATGCGCCCGTCGACGACGACGATCTTGCGATGATTGCGGGCCAGCTCGTCCTCCCCGCGGAGGATGGGGCGGAACGTCCGCACCTCGCATCCGGCAGCGGCGAGCGCGGGCCGCACGTCCTCGTCGAAGTCGGGGCTGCCGAAGTCGTCGATGACGATGCGGCACGCCACCCCGGCCTTCGCCCGCTCGCGGAGCGCGGAGAGGACGCGGTCGGACGCCGCGCCCTTCTCCCAGATGTACATGACGACGTGCACGCTGCTCCGCGCGCCGCGTATGGCGGTCTCCAGCTCGTCGAAGATGGCCCCGTTGGAAGCGAGCTTCACCTCGTGCCCGGGCGTGAGGGACACGCCGAGCGTCTGGAACAGTGCCAGCTCGAAGCCGGGGGAGGTCGCGGGGACGGCGGCCCGCAGCTCGAAGCCAGCTGGAGAGTCGTCGCCCTTGCAGCCCACGAAGGCCGATGCCGCCCCTGCGAGGGAAAGCACCACGGCGGTTGCGACGATCATCGCGCGGTGCCCGCGCTGCCTCGGAGTCAACGGCATCGATTCTTGCTGGTTGGATGGGTGAGCACCGACACGCGGTCGAGGAGCGCGTCCAAGCGGCGGTCTTGCCGCGCCGGGACACCTGGCAAGTCGCGCACCACCCGCTCCGACGGGATGATGTGCGGCGATCGGCACCACGGTCGGCACCGCCGGAGCGGGGGCTGGTCCAGATCGCCCCGGGTCCGGCGCCCATGGGGCCTTCTAGAACTCGGTGCCCCAGGCGAAGGCCAGCGGCAGGCCGGGACCGGCCCCGCCGCCGGGACGACGCCGCCGCATGGCGGACGAGCCGGCGGAGAAGTTTGGCGGGTCGCCGGGGATATCGAGCGCCTCCTCCGGGTGCAGCAGCGCCACCAGCGCCCCCGCGGCGTGGCCGAGGATGGCGCCTCCCACCACGTCTTCCCAGCTGTGGGCATGGGCGCCGACCCGCAGCGCACCGGTGACGACGATCGAGGTCTCTGCGATCGCGAAGGCGGTCCAGCGGAGGCCGGCGTTGTCGTCCTCGGGGTCGGAGCGAAGCACCGTCACCAGCCGGGCGCCGCCGAAGGAGCCGACCGACGAGGTGTGACCGGAGGGGAACGCGTCGTACTCGTCCTGGCACTTGCCGTTGACGAAGGCGCGCGGACGACAGCGGCCTGCGAGGCGCTTCACGAGGTAGGTGAGACCCCCGGAGAGCATGAGCGCCTCGACCTCGATCACTGGCGCGCGCAGCGCGGACACCGCCGGCTGCGCCTCGCCGTGGCTGGCCAGGTAGGCGGTCTCGAAGCCGTACCCGGCGGCGATCTGCAGTACCGAGCCGATGCCGGCGCCGGTGTAGTCGCTGACCAGGCCGGTATCGAAGGCGAACTCGGCCGCGTGGCTGGGACCCCAGCTGCTCGTCTGCTGGGGGAGGAGCCGCGCGCTCAGCGTCGCCGCGCACGCCAGGGCAAGGCCAGCCTCACCGATCTCGGCGCCGAACGCGGGGCCGGGCTTCGACGGTTCGGCGCTCGCGCTCGCGCTGCAGGTCGCGATCGCGATCGCGCTGGCGAGGGGCACGAGCGCGGCTGCAGCGCGGCGGCGCACGACCGGGTGATAGCACGCAGGAACCAGCGGAGTATTCTGCGGCGATGAAGCGCCCCCGAGCGGAGACAAATTTGCCACATTCTGGGGTCCGTGCGCTCGCCGCGCTCGCGCTGCCGCTCGCGCTGGCCGCTTGCGGCGACGACGCGACCGACAACGGGGGGTCGGGCGGGACCGGGACGGGGACCGGTAGCGGCGGCGGCGGCGGCCCCCAGCCGTCCGCGGCGCCGGTCGGGGTCACCGCGTCGAGCACCGCGGTGACGTCGAGCGCGACCAGCGGCGACGGCGGCGGCGGCGGCGGCGCGCCGGCGCTGTGCGACGTCGGCGTGGGCGGGTTCGAGGCCTTCGAGCCGACCCCCGAGAGCATCGAGTTCGAGGCGCTGGGCGCGCTGCCCACCGGCGAGCAGATCCTCTTCAACGACTGGAACGCGTTCCCCAACACCGTCTCCACCATGGCGCCCGACGGCGGCGCCGCGGCGCCCGTGTTCGCCGCGTACCGCGTGTGGAGCATGGGCGTGTCGCCCGACGGCTCGACCATCGCCTTTTCCAGCGGCGACCCCGATCAGGTCGAGCACTTCGGGATCACGCTGGGCGACGCGATCCAGCACACCTTCCTCTACGACGCCGCGACCGAGACGGCGACGAACCTGACCCAGGGCAACATCAACGACGAGTGCCACCACTTCTCCGACGACGGTGAGCGGCTCTATCTCTGTCGCCGCTACGACACGCACTGCGTGCCCGACGAGGAGCAGCAGATCGGGTTCTGGGTGAGCGACGGCTACCGGGTGGGGCGCGTCGAGCTGGCCAGCGGGGAGCTCGAGTTCCTCACCCCGGAGAGCGACGAGGTCTACACGCTGGCGCTACAGCCCGACGCCGAGGAGGCGACGGGCATCTTCCAGTGGATCGACATCGCGACCAACACCTGGAGCATCCGCCGTCTCACCCTCGAAGGCGGCGAGGTGGAGCTGATCCACGACGAGGCGGGCTTCCCGGTGCTGTCGCCCGACGGGACGCGCTTCCTGTACCGCGACTTCACCGACCAGGGCTCACTCTGGTCGGGCAGCGTCGCCGGCGGCGACGACGTGCTGGTCGCAGATCGCCAGGGCTCGAACGCACGCTGGTCTCCCGACGGCACGCGGGTCGTCTATCTGATCGCCGACGCCGACGACGACGGCGACGGCCACCCCGACGTGGCGAACTGCGACCATGTCGAGGTGGTCGCCGCCGACGGATCGGAGGCGGACGCGCCCACCCGCATCCGCGACTGCTACGACAGCGACGAGTACATCACCGAGCTCGCCTGGATCACGCGCTGAAGACGTGTCCGCAAAAGCGGTGACGCTCGGATGAGCGGCCGATGCGGACACCTCTTCAGCCTGTTTCCGAGAGGGCCGGTGCTGCGCCGGCCCTCTCCCCCAGCTTCGCTGGGCCCCCCACTCCCACCCGCTCGCTCCGCGGTGAGTCTCGGATGCGGCGGGTGACGCCCCGCCGGTCTGCAACCTTGCACTGGATCCGCATCCGAGCCTGACCGCTGCGCGTGCTGCGCTGCGCTCCGCGGCCTCGTCGGCCACACGGTGAGCAGAGGGCTGCGCAGCAAAGCCCATCGACAACTCGAGAGTTGAACGGGAAAGGGGGACCGTCGCGGAGCGGCGGGGCGGGGGACCGAAGGGCCCCCGAAAAACTCAGCAGGAACAGCCGTGGTCCTGGACCGCGAAGCTGCGGACGGTGACGTCCTCCTGGCCGAAGAAGCGGCGGAGCTCCCGCCCGCTCAGGCTGCTGCCGATCATCTCCATCGTGCCGTCGCCGTCGAGGTCGAGCACCACCTCGGCGGTGAAGCGATCGGTGCCGGTGTGGACGAGCGCGCTCTCCGGCCCGGCGGAGCGCCAGGCCATGGTCAGCGCGGCGCTGGCGCCACAGCCCTCGTCCCACACCGCCTGGCGCACGGTCCAGCTGGCGCCGAGAAAGGGTGCGCTCCAGGTGATCTCGGTGACCGAGGCGACGTCCTCCCAGGTGCCGCCGCTCGCCGCGCCGCCCATGCGCGTCTGCGACTCGACGTAGCTCTCCTGCGCCCCCGCCCAGGCGACCGACGCGCGGAAGTCGACCTCGGTGCGAGCGCCGAGGGGCGCCGGTACGGTCTTCAGCACCTCGGCGAAGCGCGGCTCCGGCAGCTCGGTGAGCCGCGCCCAGGTCGCCTTGCGGCACGCATCGGGCAGCGCCACCGGCAGGGCGAGGTAGCGGCCGGTAAGCGACCACAGCTCCTCCGGCGAGGTCACGCCGTCACCGTCGGCGTCGCCGTAGGCGTCGTCAGGGGTGAACATGAGGCCGAGCACGCGGAGCTGCCCGCCTTCCACGGTGCACACCTTGGTGTCCTCCCGGTAGAGGTCGAAGCTGCGCCCCCCGAGGCGCGCCTCGGGGTCGACCGCGGACAAGCGGGCCTTGGCTTCCATCACCGTGATCGACCGCTCGGAGGTCGAGAGCAGCGCCGCCCGCGTGGCGACCTCGCCACCCGCAGCCTCGCCCACCACCAGCCACGCCCGATCGCCGACGGTCTCCACGAACGCGACGGCGCCCGGGGCGTCGGCGGCGTTGCGGAGCGGCATGGCGTCGACGAGGGGCGGAGGGGTTCTGTCGGCGCGGACCGCCGGGGCCGCCGGGGCGTCGAGGGAGACCGACGTCGCCCCGATCGGCAGGGCACCCGCGCAGCCGGAGGTGAAGGTCCCGAGCACGGCGAGCGAGTGGAGCAGGCGGCCTCTCGGCATGATGTCGCTCTAGCTTACGCTCGGCGTGGCGGCGTCATTCTCGGAGCGGATGGCGATGCTCCGCGTAGAGCGCGTCGCGCCAGGCCACCAGCTCCGAGTAGACGCCGGCGAGGCGGTCGTCCCGCCACACGTCGCGGAGCGGCGCGGAGAGCGGGAGGTACCGGTCCTCGACCGGGGTCACCCCCTGGAGGAGCGAGGCCATCGCGAGATCCGCGTACGAGAGCTGATCGCCGATCAGGTGGCGCTTGCCGGCCGACAGCCCCTTGCGGAGCGCGTCCAGCGCGCGCACCACCGGCGCATCGTCGTCGCGGTGCGCGTCGTACTTGAGGCGGAAGAAGTGCAGGGCGATCGTCGTGACCCCGCGGAGGTGGGGGCGCAGCGCGCGCGGGACGAACGGCGGCAACGAGGCCTCCTGCGCGGCGGGGGAGGCCGCGGTGCGGGCGACCACCCTCCCGCGGAACGCGTCACAGGCCTCCTGGGAGAGCCGCTCCCAACCCGCGATGGCCTCGTCTTGCCCCTCGGGGAAGAGGCGGCGATCGCGATCGATCGACCGCACGATCGCCATCGAGTCGACGACCGATTCCCCCACGCGGGGGATCCAGAGCGGCACGGTGAAGCGTCCGCCCAGCCGCCGGGCCCGCAGCCGGACGAGCGGCTCGATGACCATCGGCACGTGCTCGACGAAGACGTAGGGCCGCTCCAGCACGTCGAGCGCGAGACGGACGCGCTCGGTCCACGGCGAGTACGCGAGCCCGACGAGCAGATCGGCGTCACGCCGGAGGAGAGGCGCGATCACGCCACGCCCCGTTCGACGACGGGGATGCGGACGACGAAGGTGGACCCGAGGCCGAGGCCATCGCTCATCGCCTCCACCTCCCCGCCGTGCAGCTCGACGATGCGCTTCACGATCGCGAGACCGAGCCCGAGGCCGCCGTGGGCCCGCGTCGTGCTCGCGTCGGCCTGCCGGAACGGCTCGAAGAGGTGAGGCAGGAACTCCGCGTCGATCCCCTGCCCCGAGTCCTTCACCTCCAGCTGGAGCGCGTCCCCGGCGCGCGTCAGGCGGACCTCGACCCGCCCGTTCTGCGGCGTGAACTTCACGGCGTTCGCGATCAGGTTCCACACCACCTGCTGAAGTCGACCGGCGTCCGCCTGAACCATGCCCACGGGCGGCTCGACCTCGACCAGCAGCTCCACCTCCTTGGCGTCGGCCGCCGGGCGAACGACGTCGACCGCGGCGCGCACCATCTGCGTCGGGTCCATCGGGCCCACCTCGAGCTGCATCTTGCCCGTCATGATCCGGCTCACGTCGAGGATGTCCTCGATGAGCCGCACCTGCGCTCGCGCGTTGCGCTCGATGGTCTCCAGCGCGTGAGCGCGCCGCGCCTCCGGCACTCCGCCGGTGCGCAGCAGACTCGCCCACCCCAGGATCGCGTTGAGCGGCGTGCGCAGCTCGTGGCTCGCGATCGACAGGAACTCGTCCTTGGCGCGGTTCGCCTCCTCGGCGCGGGCCCGCTCGTGGTCCAGGGAACGCTCGGCTCGCTTCTGGTCCTCGATGTCCACGTTGGTGCCGAACCAGCGCACGACGCGGCCGGCCTGGTCGCGCAGCGGCTCGACGCGGGTCAGGAACCATCGGTACTCTCCATCCCGCCCGCGCAAGCGGAACTGGTCCTCGAACGCCTGCCCCGTCGCCAGCGACGCCTTCCACTTGTCGACGACGCGCTGCAGGTCGTTGGGGTCGTGCACCGACTGCCACTTCCAGCCCTCCTGCTGATCGAGGGGCATGCCGGTGTACTCGTGCCACCGGCGGTTGTACCAGGGGATGTAGCCGTCGGGCTCGGCGTACCAGGCGAGCACCGGGATGGCGTCGGCGAACGTACGAAACTGCTCTGCACCGGCACGCGCAAGCTCCTCGCTACGGCGCAGCGCCTCGTCGACACGCTCGCGCTCGGTCTCGTCGCGGGTCACCAGGACGGCGCCGGCCGAGCTGCCGTCGCGATGGCGAAGGGGCGCCGCGCTGCCGGCCAGCGTGCGCAGCTCCCCGTCGGGGCGCCGCACGCGCCAGCGCGCATCGCCCACGACGCGCCCCTGGAGCGCCTGGTGGAGGGGGGTCGCCTCGAGCGTCAGGCGGGTGCCGTCGAGATCGAACAGCCCGAACGCGTCGGCCCAGTCGGGCGCGGCCACGGCGCGCTGAGGTACGCCGTGCTGCCGGCTCGCCGCGGCGTTGAACACCTCGATCGTCCCCTTCGCGTCGGCGACGATGATGCCCTCGGTGCTCTGCTCGATGATCGCCTGCAACAGGTCACGCTCCGACGTGAGCCGCTCCTCACTGGCGACCAGTCGCTCACGCTCGAGCTGCAGCTCGGTTCGATCGGCGAAGACGACGGCCACGTGCGTCAGCGCTCCCGCCCCGTCCCGCAGGGGGAAAAACGTCGCCTCGATCGCCACGCGCTTTCCCTCCGTGACCTCGACGCTGCGGAGCTCGCGCGGGTCGTACCAGACCGGGGGGAGGTGGACGGTCTCACCTGCGAAGGCACTGCGAATCTGGTCGAGGACGCCGCGCTTCTCGAGGACGTCGTCCTCCAGCACGTTGTAGTCGGGCGGTGGCTCGGAGCCGAACAGCTCGATGAACGCGGCGTTGACCAGCAGCGAGTGCCCGCTCGCGCGGTAGATCTGGAAGCCCACCGGGGCAAAGGCGAAGAGGCCGGCGAGGAGCGCGACAGGATCGGGAATCGCTGCGAGCTGCCTCTGGATCGTCGACAGGTCTCGCTCGGCACTCACCGCGCGCAAGCATCCTTGCAAACTCAGGGACGAGCAAGCACCCCTGCGGATTTTGCCCCGCGGATCGTCTGAACCCCCTCCTCCGGCAGGGGCGTGGCGGCGTTCTCCATCGATGAGGTGGCCCGCGCGTCGCCCGGTATCCAGAAGCCGATGCGCGCGCCGCCCTCCGCGCGATCCTCGGCGTAGGCGCCACCGCCGTGCGCCTCGGCGATGCGCGCGACGATGGCGAGGCCCAGGCCGAGCGCGCCGTGCGTGCCGGCCTTGCGGTGAAAGGCGAGGAAGAGCTTGTCGGCGTCATCGCCCAGACCCGGCCCACCAGCGCGTCGATCTCCTCCACCTCTCGGTCGATCTCGGTGAGCGCGCGCTCCCGCTCGGCGGCGTCGGGCCGGGCGATCTCCACCAGCAGGCGGATGCGCGCCAGCGGCGATCGCACCTCGTGGGAGACCGCGGCGAGCAGCTCGCGCTGATCGGCCATCTGCCGCTGGATGCGCGACGCCATGTCGTCGATGGCCTCGGCGACCCGCGCCACCTCGCGCGGGGCGTGGCGCGCCACCCGTGCGCCGGTCGAGCTCGCCGCGCCCGATCGCGGCGGCGGTCGACGCCAGATCGGCGAGCGGGCGCGCGAGCCGGCGCGCCAGGAGGCCGGAGAGGCCCCACAGCACCACCAGCGCCACCGCCATCGGGATCACGACCTCGTGAGGTCTCTTGTAGCGCTTCGAGAAGACCTCGACCGTGCCGCGCCGCACGCCGCCCACCTCCACCGGAATGGTCCGGAATGCGTTCCTGGAGGAAGGCCCGAACCCCTCCAGCAGCGCGCCGTCGACGTCGCGCGTCGTCACCCCCACGTCGAGACCAGGAGGCCGGTCACCAGGATGGTGACGCCCAGCCACGCGAACAGCCGGAACTGCAGCGACTTGCGCCGGCGATGGTGGTGGTGCTGGTGGCGTCGGTGGAGGCGCTCCAGCGGGTCGCCGTTCGGGCAGTCGCGCTTCACCCGCCGTCCTTCGCCAGCTGGTAGCCGACGCCGCGCACGGTGCGGATGAGCTGCGGCGAGCCGCCGGCGTCGGCCCGCTTCTGAGACGATGCCCCTCCTCCGTGAAGGGCTTGCATGCTGGTGCGTGAAGAATTGTTACTTCGGTGTGCTAGACGGTCCGCCCGATGCCCGATGCTCCGGCGGCGCCCGGGCCGCGTCCGCGGCCGATCGCGACGCTGCGTCACCGCCCCTTCGCTCTGTGGATCGCCAGCCGCGTCGCGTCGGGCACGGCGGCGACGCTGCTCCGCACGGTGTGGGCGTGGCAGCTCTACATCATCACCGGGTCGGAGCTCGCGCTCGGGGTGCTGGGCGTCATTCAGTTCGTCCCGGCGCTGCTGACCAGCCTGGTGGGTGGCGCGGTGGCCGACGTGTACGACCGCAAGCGGATCGTGGTGCTGGCCCAGCTGGTGCCATTCGCGGCGGGACTCGGCCTCGCGGTGTCGAGCGGCCTCCGGTCCACGTCCGAGGCCACGATCTACGCGACCGTCGCGATCTGCGCCTTCTCCACCGCGTTCGAGGCGCCGGCGCGCGCGGCGACCCTGCCCAACCTGGTGCCGCGTGCCGAGTTCTCCGGCGCGGTCACGGTCTACACGACGTTCCAGTCGCTGGCGTTCGTCACCGGGCCCGCGATCGGCGGCCTCCTCCTCGGGTACGCGGGCATGACGGCTGCCTACGCAGTCGGCGCCGCGCTCTACGCGGTCTCGATGCTCCTGGTGACCCTGGTGCAGGTCGCCGGCCCCGCGGGTGAGAAGCGCGGGGTGAAGCTCGAGCACATCGCGGAGGGCCTCTCCTTCGTCCGCAGCAAGCCGGCGGTGCTGGGGGCGATGGCACTCGACATGACCGCGGTGATCTTCGCCGGCGCCACCGCGCTCCTACCCGTCTACGCCGACCGCATCCTCCAGGTGGGCCCCAAGGGGTACGGCCTCCTCGCCGCCTCGCTCGACATCGGTGCCCTCCTCACCAGCATGCTGCTCATCGCCCTGCCCCCCATCCGCCGCCTGGGCCGGGCACTCCTCGTCACCATCGCCCTCTACGGCCTGGCGACCATCGTGTTCGGTCTGTCGCGCAGCTTCCCGCTCAGCGTCGCGGCGTACATCGCGGTGGGGATGGCCGATCAGGTCAGCGTCGTGGTGCGTAGCACCCTCATCCAGCTCTCGACCCCGGACGCGCTGCGCGGACGCGTGTCCTCGATCTCGATGATCTTCATCGGCGCCAGCAACCAGCTGGGCGCTGCCGAGGCAGGGTTCCTCGCCGCGGCGACCAGCGCGACCTTCGCCGTCGTCGGCGGCGGGGTCGCCTGCCTCTTCGTGGTGGCGGTGGCCGCTGCGACCGTCCGCTCGCTGCGACGGTTCACCATCGACGAGCACGGACGCCCGGTCGAGGGGTGACCGCTGCGTTCAGCAGTCCTCGCTCCGCGCGTCAGCAGCCCACGGTCCGTGCGTCAGCAGCCCACGGTGTCGTGGACCATCGCCAGGAGCGCGTCGAGGTCGACCGGCTTGCCGAACGCGCCGACGATCTGTTCCGTCGTCACGTCCTGTGGCCCCCGGCCGAAGAGCGCGCTCACCAGGACCACCGGGATCGACCGGAGCCGTGGCTCGGTGCGCATCTGATCGCAGAGGGCGAGGCCATCCATCCTCGGCATCATGATGTCGCTGATCACCAGCCCGACGTCGCCGCCGCGGAGGACATCGAGCGCTTCTTCCCCGTCGCACGCCGTCTTCACGTCGCATCCGCGCGACTCGAGGCAGGCGGCGAGGAGCTCCAGCGCGTCCGGCTCGTCGTCGACGACGAGGACGGTCGGGTGAGCGAGATCCATGGCGCGAGCCTAAGCAATTCGTGAACCCACCTCTGTTTGAGGGAGAATGACCCGGGCTGGCGCCTCCGAGCCGGCGGTGGGCCGGCAGGACGCCCCGATCGAGGCGTCTCGCCTCGACATCCGGCGAATCTCGCCGGCCGCCGCCAGGGATGCCGCAGGCCCGACGAACCTCGTCGTGGTAGGGTCGCGGCGGATGGGTGACGACCTCTGGGAGCGGGAAGAGACGCGCCCGACGGCCATGGCCGCGCGGACGGAGGCCTTCCGCACGCTCGCCGAGAGTCTCGCCGATCGTCTCGACGGAGAGGCCCAGCGACGGAGCAAGGTCCTGACGGCGCTCGATCGGCAGATGGGAGAGTCGCTCGCCGCTCTGGCGCGGCGCGCCCGGGTCATCGCTTCGCGCTTCGCCGCCTGGCCGGAGACCGCACCCTGGGACGCGTCGATGCACGCCGACGTCGAGGCGTACTTCGAGATCGTCGGCATCGCGAAGGGGCACGGCATCGACGTGCACGACGCCGGCCCCCCGCCCGCGGCGCCCGCGACGTAGCTCAGGCCCTGCCGCTCAGGCCCTGCCGCTCAGGCCCTGCCGCTCAGAACCTGCCGTCGAGGGACACTGCGGCTCCGCCCGGGACCGGCGCGAAGCCGAGACGAGGCGCGACCACCAGCGGCTGCCGCGAGATGCCTGTGGACGCGGCGTAGGTGTTCCAGGCGACCTCCTGCGGCGTCTCGATGAAGAAGACCTGGAGGCCGCCCACCAGGCTCAGCGCGCCCCCGAAGACGAGCGCGGAGGAGATCACCGCGGTCTCGGTTCCGCTCAACGCCTCGGGCTCGGCCAGCGCGACCACCGTGCCGGCACCGAGCGCGACGGCACCGACGCCGATGCCGAGCCCGCCGCTGATCTTGCGACCCATGCGGATGTCGGCGGCCGCCTCCGCCCACTGCTGCTCGATCGCGAGGACGACGTGATCGGTGGGCGCCCCGGTGGCCATCGCGTCGTTCAGCTCCTCACCGAGCTCGAGCGTCGCTCCGTAGGGCACGAACAGCTGGATGACGCCGCCGAGCACCGAGCCGATGCCGGTGCCGAGGATGATGGCGCCGGCGATGGTGGTGGCGTCGCTGTCGACCGTGCCGCCACCGATGGTGGTCCGGTCGCCGCCTCGGCCGAGGAGGACCACGCCGGTGGGGATCGCCGCGCCGCCGACGGCGAGCGAGCCGACCAGCACCGGGATGTGCGCATCGGTCGCCTCGGCATCGACGTGGGCGAGGACCGCGCGGAGGCGCTCGAGGCGCTCGCCAGGGGGGCCGCCGAGGGCGACGGAGGGCGGCGTGGGGCCGGCGAAAGGAGCCGGAGGAGGAATCGGAGGGGGGAGCGCCGGGGCCGAGGGCGCGGCGGCAGGGGCCGGCGCGGGGGGCGTCAAGGGCGGCGGGGGCGCGGGCTGCGCCGACGCGAGAGCGGTGATCGACGCGAGGGCGAGCGCCGCGGAGGCGGCGAGACACGACGAGCGGAAGCGCATGGGGAGCCTGCCTATCGCAAGGAATGGTGCACGGCGATCGAAGACGACGCGGCCGCCTTTGCAGCGCGCATGCCCTCGAGATCTCGCCGTGATTCTGGCTGCCGGCGCCCCGACCGTGGACTCGCGGTCACGGTCGCGACGGATCGCGATGTCGGGGCGCGCCCTTCCAGCGCTCCCACTCCTCTATCTCGCCGATGGGGCTCTCGCGGCTCCCCACCCGGCGCATGCCGCACTTCTCGAGGACCCGCTGCGAGCCGCGGTGCCAGGGCGGCGTGGCCGCGCGGACCACGCGCACGTCGGGCTGCTCGAGCGCCCAGGCGACGCTCGCGCAGACCGCCTCGGTGGCGTAGCCACGGCTCTGCGAGTCGGTCTCGACGCCGTAGGCGATCTCGACGGCGCCGTCGTGATCGGGCGCGCCGTGGAAGACCACGCTTCCCACCGCGCGCACGGGCAGGTCGCGTGTGATCATCACGCGGTCGCCCCACAGGCGGACGTTCGGATCACGACGGATGGCCTCGAGCTCGGCGTAGAAGGCACGCTCGACGAGCGCGCGCCCCGGCCAGGCGTCGGGCAGCGTCGCGCCGAGGATGCGCTCGGCATCGGCGCGTCGCCCCTCGTACACCGCCTCGACGAGCGCGACCGTGATGGGAACGAGATCGAGACGCGCCGTCTTCAGCGTCACGGGCCGAAGGTATCACCGCGGGCGGGCGGGTTGCGTCCGCGCTTCGGGCGCCGCTAGAGAGGCGCGATGAGAGGCGCTTTCGCAGGGCAGGTCGCTTGGGTGACGGGGGCCGGGTCCGGCATCGGGAAGGCCATCGCGCTGGAGCTGGCGCGGCAGGGCGCCGACGTCGCTCTCTCTGGCCGACGACGCGACCGCCTGGAGGAGGTCGCGAGGGAGATCGCGCAGCTCGGCCGCCGGGCTAGCGTCGCGCCGGTCGATGTGTGCGACGAGGCGGCGGTACACGCGGCTGCGGCGGCGGTGGTGGGCGAGCTCGGCCGCATCGACGTCGTCGTCGCCAACGCGGGCTTCAGCGTCGCTGGCAAGGTGGCGGACCTCACCGCCGACGACTGGCGCCGTCAGCTGGAGACGAACGTGGTCGGCGTCGCCTCCACCGTGCGCGCGGCCCTCCCCCAGATCGCCCTCCACCGTGGGCGCGTCGCGCTGGTGGGCAGCGTCTCCGCCTACCTCTCGGCGCCGCGGATGGGCCCGTACAGCGCGTCGAAGGCGGCGGTGCGCGCGATCGGCGACACGCTGACGCTCGAGCTCGCGGGGAGCGGAGCGACCTGCACCCAGCTCCACCCCGGCTTCGTCGAGAGCGAGATCGGCCGCGTCGACAATCGCGGCAACTTCGACGCGTCGCGCTCGGACAGGCGGCCGAGGATGCTGATGTGGACGTCCGAGCGCGCGGCACGCGTCTGCGTGCGCGCGATCGAGCACCGCGAGCGCGAGCTGGTGTTCACCGGCCACGGGAAGATCGGCGCCTTCATCGCGCGCCACGTCCCCTCGGCCTTCTTCGCGCTGATGTCGACGGACGCGGTGCGCTCGCGCGCCGCCGGAGCCGTCAAGGACGCAGGGCCGTGACACCCTGGAGGCAGACGCCGGCGGCGAGGCATGCTGCCCCGCCGCGGCGTTCCGCCTCGCGCCTCCACGAGGCGCCGCGCGTCACTCGTTGACGGTCACCTTGATCATCTTCACCGGTGTGGTGGGCCGATCGCCGCTGTCGGTGGGTGACGACTCGATCTTCTTGATGACATCCATCCCGCTGATGATCTTGCCGAACACCGGGTGCTTGCTGTTGCCGGGGCTGAACCAGTCCAGGTAGGCGTTGTGCACGGTGTTGATGAACATCTGGCAGCTGCCGCTGTTCGGCGCGCCGGTGTTCGCCATCGACAGGGTGCCGGGCTCGTTGGAGATCTTGGCGTTCTGGGGGTGCTCGTCCTGCAGGCGCCCGTAGGGCGAGTCGCCGGTGCCGGCGCGCGGGCTCTTGGGGTCCTTGCTGTTCGGGCAGCCGAACTGGATCATGAAGTTGTTGATCACGCGGTGGAAGTGGAGCCCGTCGTAGAAGCCCTCCTTCGCGAGCTTCACGAAATTGCCCGCAGTGATGGGCATCTTGTCGACGAAGAGCTCGATGGTGTAGGTGCCGAGCGAGGTCTCGCAGGTTGCGGTCGGGTTCGCCATGGGGCGGAACGCTAGACGCGACCGGCGTTCTCGCCAACCCCGACGACGAGGCCTACCTCACGCCGCGTCACCCCCGCGCTGTGGCGCCTGGGCACGGTCCATGCTCGTCTGCGACCCGAAGAGAGAAGAGAGGAGCTCCCGATGAGCGACACCCGAACGAGCAAGTACGTCGTCCTCGCGGCGATCGACCTGCGAGAAGGCAGCCCGCTGGTCCTGTCGCGCGCCATCGAGCTCGCGAGCATTCACGAGGGGGGTGAGGTCCACGTCATCGCCGTCAACGAGCCCTCCCCTGCGGTGGTCGTGCCCCCGATGGTGCCGTCGCCCGAACAGCTCGCCGCGCCGGATCCGGCGCGCCTGGCCGATTTCGCGCGGTCGCACCTGCAGGACTTCAAGCAGCGCACGCCCTCGGCGCGGATGCCCGCGGTCGAGGTGCACACCGCCCTCGGCTACGCGCCCGACGAGATCGTCTGGCTGGCGGCGCACGTCGACGCCGATCTCATCGTCCTCGCGACGCACGGGCGGCGGGGGCTGAAGCGCCTGCTCCTCGGCTCGGTCGCGGAGAAGGTGGTCCGCCTCGCCGGCTGCCCGGTCATGGTGGTGCGGGAGAAGCAGCACCACGCCGACTGGCGCGTCCCCGAGATCGAGCCGGTCTGCCCGGAGTGCGCGCAAGCCCGCGCCTCGAGCCGCGGCCAGCGGCTCTGGTGCGAGCGGCACCAGGTCAGCCACGTGCGGGCGCACGTCTACCATCTGGGCGATCGCGGCGAGCAGATCGGCTCCACCCTCCCGACGACGGGCGGCTGACGCCCCGCTTGCACGTCGGGGTGCAGGAGCTGCACCTCGGCGTCAGGCCCTCTCGATCACGATCACGCCCTGTACGTCCGGCAGGGGGAGCTCTGTCTCCCCCCCCGCGTCGAAGATGGTGACGTGCGGCTCGATGTTCAGCGCGTAGCCGGGCTGCAGGTACGAGGCGAGATCGGTGGGCACCGTCACCTCGCGCGCGTTCGACCCCGGGACCGCGCCCTCGCACGCGCGGAGCAGCAGCTCGACGTACTCCCCGCGCGGGAGGACGCCCCGCTGCTCGCGGATCTCGTAAGGGAACGAGGCAGCTCCCCAGGTGAAGGTGGTGAGGAACTCGTAGAGGTCCCTCTGCCCGAGGCGCACCCGACCGTCGGCCAGCTCCTCGAACGCCACCGGCCGCGCCTCGAACGACCGCGCGAAGAGGCGCAGGCCCTCGAGCCAGGCCGCATCGAGCGCGACCACCCGCGGCTCGTCCGCCGGGGCCAGCCCGTCGCGCACGACGATGCGACCACCCGGCCGCAGGGCGCGGAACGAAGCGCGCACCAGCGCCTCGACGCTGCCGAGCTGGAACCGCTTCGGCGGGTCGCCCCACGGGACGTAGCTGAAGATCTCGTGCAGCACGCTGCAGAAGATCACGGTCGACGCCTCGCCCTCGCCGAGGAGGTGCGAGAGCTCGAACGCGTCGCCGTGGAGCACCTCGACGCGCGGCGGCTTGCCGTCGGCGCGCAGGCGGAGGGCGTCGACGACGGCCTGCGATGCGTCGAGGCCGACGATGCGGCCCTCGGCGAAGCGCTCGGCCAGCAGATCGAGGACCACTCCCCCACCGGGGCCGACCTCCACGATGAGCCCGGGCACGACGAAGTCGAGCATGCGCGCCTTGTCGCTGCGGGCCGCGTTCATCGTCGCCAGGTAGCTGGCCTCGTTGGCCACTCGATCGAAGTCGTCCTTGCGCAGACCGTAGAGGTCGCAGAGCGCCTTGAGCGTGCGGTGGAAGTCCGCCGAGTCGCGCGCCTCGTAGGCGGCGAGCAGCGTGAGGAGGGCCTTCGCCTCGGCGTCGAAGTCGAGCCGCACTGCGATCGCGTCCTCGCCGCCCTTGGTGGAGGGGAACGACGCGAGCGCGCCGGCGCCTCGGGGCCCTGCGACGATGCGCCCGGCGGTGATTTCGGCGAGGGGCGTCGCCGTGAGGAGCGCCTCCAGGAGGCGCACCGGGTAGTGCCTCCGATCGCCGGCCCCGTCGCGCAGCGCCGGCACCACACCCAGCAAGTCGAGGTGCCAGGGCCGAGACACGTCGAGGCCCTGCGCGACCGCCGCGCCCGCCAGGTGCGCGAGGAGGCGCACCGCGCCCGATAGCGAGAGCGCCCCCAGCGCCGCCTCCGCGTACCAGAGCCGGCCGTAGGCGAGGCGGTGCTCGAGCGCGGGCCGGTGATCGCCGAGCTCGTCCAGCGCGGCTCTCACCTCGTCGATGCTCTCGCAGGTCATGAGGGCGCCGCCGCGGGCCCGTGCGATGCGCTCGGCCAGCGGCGTAGGGCCGAGATCGATCGCGCTGGCCGCGCTCACGATCGACGCCTCTTCCTCGGCGAACGCCGCGGAAAGCCGCTCGGTCCACAGACCGCTGCGCACCGCGCTGGTCTCGGCATGGTTCACCAGCGACCACACCCGCGCGAGCCGCGCCCCGCCGTCCTGCTCGCGGTGCAGCACGCGCCACAGCGGCGCGAGCGCGTCGCGACCGACCTCGCCGCGCAGGCGCATGCCGCACAGGCCACTGGCGGCGCACAGGGCCTGCACGCGCTCGCTCCATCGGCCATCGTCGGAGAGGGCGACCTTGTTGAGCACGCGGCGGATGACGTCCTCCAGGATCACCGCGCTGTCCTCGTTGTGCACGGTGCCGTCGACGCCCAGACGGCGCAGCCACGCCGCGCGCTGGAGGGGCGTGCCGCCCTTGGCCACGTCGGAGAACAGCAGCACCGTCGTGAGCACCGCGCGGTCAGCCTCCGGCAGGTCGTCGGCGAAGCGGAGGGCGACCGCGAGCGCGCGGATCGCCCGATCGAGGAGCGGCGTCGCCCGCGCACCCTCCCCCGACGCGGCCGGCTCGTGCTCGTACGTGGTCGGCCT
>JBKJLX010000193.1:0-2735 GCA_046596645.1 Polyangiaceae bacterium | reverse complement strand
GTCCTCCTCGCCGCTCTCGTAGCCGGCGTGGAGGACAAGATCGCCGACGAGGTCAAGGCGCTGCTCGGGAAGTAGCTCCCCCCGCCGGAGCAGGGTCAGTCGGAGCGGGCAGCGCGGCAGCGCGCATCGCCGGGCGTCTCCACGACCAGATCGTAGTCGCCGGCTGCCACGTCGCGCGGGACCACCACCGAGCCGTCGAAGGCTCCGTCGTCATCGGTGCTGAGCGACCCGATGCGGACGGCGCGGCCCCCGGCGCCGGTGCTGGTGAGGATGACGTCGAGGCGCAGCCGAGCGCAGGGCCCGGAGGCGCTGGTGACGCGGCCCTTCACGCGAGTGGGCCGACCGCGGCGCGCCTCGCGCTCCACCGCGTCGACGCGAACGGCGGCCTCCACCGCGAGGGGGTTGGGATCGACGACGGGCGGCACCGGCGGCGTGACCGACGCTCCCGGTGCGGGGCTGCCCGGTGCCGCCGCGCCCGGCGCCGAGGGATCCACGCTCGGCGCGCTGCCGGAGGCCGGCGGCGTCCCGGGACTGCTGCCTGGCTTCCCCTGCCCCGGCGTCGTCGCGTCCAGGGTGGCGCGCTCGCGCTCGGCCAGGTCCTGCCCGGACTCCTGCTGCGTGCCAGGCGGCCAATCGTACGGGTCCGACGGAGGGCGGTGCATGGGCGCGTCAGGATCGCCCTCCTGCTCCAGATCCAGCGCGGCGCCGCCGAGGTCGATGCGATGCCAGATCTGCCCGTCGTAGACCTCGACCCAGGCGTGGGCCTCGTTGACGATCATGCGCGTCGGGGTGCCGAGGTGCAGGGCGGTGACCAGGAACGCAAAGGCGCGGTGGCGGCACACGCCCTTCCTGGACAGCGCGAGATCGAGGTAGATGTCGCCGTTCTCCTGCGGCGGCTGGTCGGAGGGCGCGAAGCTGCGGAAGTAGCCGACCATCCTGTCGACGGCCTCGCGCGGGCGCATCGAGCGGGACACCCCGATCACCCCGAACACGCGCTCGGCGGCGGCGCTCTGGCTGGAGTGCACCGGGGAGACGAAGCGCGCGAGCTGGTCGAAGGAGGCGTCGGCGAAGGGGCTGCCGAAGCTCGCCCGGCGGATCGCCAGCTCCATGACCATCCGCACCGACGCCCGCTTCTTGCCGCGGGCGAACCAGTTGTCGGCGCCGTCGCGGAGGAGCGCGACGCCCTCGGTCGGCTCCACGTGCATCTTGAGGATGCGGGAATCGGGGCCCACCGACGGGATGCGCACCGGCTGCCCCTCCAGCAGCTGCACGGTGAAGTCGGCATAGAAGGCCTCGTCGTCCCGCCCGGCCACGCCGCCGACCGCCAGGGTGGTGAGCGCCAGGTTGGCCACGCGCAGGCGGTACGACGCGTCCACGCTGTCGTAGGCGCGGAGGCGCTTGAAGGGCGCGGTCGAGGGAGAGAAGGGGTCGTCGTAGGCCTCGACCTCGGGGCGGCGGGTGTCCCGATCGGGCTCGTAGGTCGAGTCCGGCGCGTCATCGGTGGTGCCGCCGCCATACGCGGGCACCGCGTCGGGCGGCCGGGTGGGGTCGGGCGCGGTGGCGATCCCGCTGGGCGTCTCGATCGCGGCAGGGAGGTCGCCGTCGAGCGTCGTCGCGCTGAGCTTCAGGTCCTCGCCCGGGTTGGGCTCGACGTACTCGTGGAGCAGGCTGCCCGCCGCGTGTGCGGGGAGGACGGCGGCCGCCGCCACCGCGATCGCGGCGATGGTGGCGTGGCGCCGTAAGGACCTGCGAGGCGCGCTCATGCCAGGGCCATGAAAGCAGACGCGCCCGGAAGTTCCACCCACCAACGCCGCGATGGCGCTACACGTCGCGGGCGCCTCGGGCAGTCAGCGCCGCGGCGCGATGCGGACCCGTCGCCGGACGTCCCCCGGACCGGCACGCGCTGGGAGCGTGCCGTCGCCCGCAGGGGAAGGGCCGCGGCGAGGCGCCTCGTCCGCTTCGTCCTCGACTCGGCCAGCGGCGCGCAAGGCGTCGAGCCGCGCCGTGCCCTCACCGCGAGCCGCCAGATCCGCGGCGGCGACCTCGAGGGCGGCGTCGAAGAACTCGCCGCGCGCGTAGCGCCCGCCCTTGCCGGCGACGACGCGCGGCAGGATCGCCATGACCCGCCGCATGACCTCCACGAAGCGCCGCGGCACCGCGAGCCGCTCCAGGACCGGCTCGAGGAAGTCGGCGGCCGCCGAGCTCCGATCGCGCGCGCCGTCGCACGCCTCCTTCAGAGGCTCGAGCAGGAGGAGGGTCCACAGCGCCGCGTCATCGAGCATCACGCCCTCCGCCGCGCGCCGGTCGGCGTGGGCGAGGTGGCGGAAGACGCGCCAGCCCGGCGAGCCCTCCTCGATGCCGTCGTAGAGCAGCGCCGACAGCTCGGGGAGGAGGATGTCGAGCACGCCCGTCTCCCACGCCAGGTAGATCGAGCGACGTGCGGCGCCGCCCCGCAGGAGGCGCAGGATCTCCTCCGAGACGCGCGGCCGCGCGGCGAGCTCGATCTGGCGGCGGGTCAGGACGATGGCGTCGTAGACCTCGGGCGCGATGCCGAGGTCGAGGCGGCCCGCGAACTTGAGCGCGCGCAGGATCCGGATCGGGTCCTCGTGGAAGCGGATCTCGGGATCGCCGATCGTGTGCACGGCGCGGCGCCGCACGTCGTCCATGCCGCCGACCCAGTCGAGGATCTCGCCCGCCTCGACGTCGTAGAAGAGGCCGTTGATCGTGAAGTCGCG
>JBKJLX010000134.1:0-23834 GCA_046596645.1 Polyangiaceae bacterium | reverse complement strand
GCGTAGGCGGAGAGCGTCGCGGCGCGGCCGAGCTGACCAGCCTCCGTGCGCGAGCGGATGGCGAGGCGGAGGGCCTTGGGGCTCGGCACCGCCGCGTCGGCCGCCTCGAAGTGGCTCGCGGCGCCCCCGAAATCCTTCGCCTTGTAGCGGCGGACCGCCTCGTCGAACTCCTCCGCAGCGGTGCGGACCTTGCTCGCGTCAGGACCGCGCAGCGGGCCAGTCGTCGGCAACGGACCCGCCTGCGCGGTGACGGGAGACACGAGGACGCCCGACGCCAGGACGAGCGCCGCCATCGCCGCCAAGGCGGACGCCTGCGCGCGGCCAGATGCGGCCGCGACCGACCGGAGAACCATCGCGGCCATGGTCTCCGGGGCGCTTCGAGCCGTCAATTGCCTCACACGGCCGGAGTCGCCTGCGACTTCGGGCGGATTGTGAGGCATGAGAAGCACAGTGCGACGTCAAATCGCGAGGAAGAGCCGGTCGGGATCCTCGAGGAACGCGATGATCTCGTAGGCGAACGCCGCGCCGACGTGGCCGTCGATGATCCGGTGGTCGAAGGAGAGCGAGAGCAGCATCACGTCGCCGATCACGATCTGCCCCTCCTTCACCACCGGCTTCTGCTTGATCTGGTGGACGCCGAGGATGCCGACCTCGGGGAAGTTCAGGATCGGGGTCGCGAAGAGGCCGCCCTGGGCACCCAGCGAGGTGATGGTGAAGGTGGAGCCGCCGAGGTCCTCCGCGCGCACCTTGCCGGACTTCGCGTCCTCACCCAGGCGCTGGATGTCGCGCGCCAGCTCGAGGATGCTCTTGCGGTCCGCGTCGCGCACCACCGGGACGATGAGACCGGCCTCGGTCGAGGCGGCGATGCCCAGGTTGTAGGTCTTGCGGACGACGATCTCGCTCGTCGACTCGTCGAACGCGGCGTTCAGCGTGGGGTGGCGCTTGAGCGCCGCCACCACCGCCTTGGCGACGAAGGGCAGGAACGTGAGCTTCACGCCCTGCTTCTCGGCGGCGGGCTTGAGGCGGTCGCGCACCTGCTTCAGTTTGGTCGCGTCGCACTCCTCGACGAAGGTGAAGTGCGCGGCGGTGTGCTTGGACCGCGTCATCCCCTCGAAGATGCGCTTGCGCACGCCGCGGAGGGGGATGCGCTCGTCCTCCGGGTGTGCGGAGGGGACGCTGGCGGCGATGCGCGTCGGCGCAGGGGCTGCGGCCCGCGGCGTGCTGACATCGAAGCTCTGCTGCAGCTGCTGTTGCGCGCTCGGCGTGCCGTTGCCGCCGGGGACGAGCGCGATCTCCTGGCCGTGGCCGCGGCCTCCCAGCTTGCCCCGCTGGACGTCGTCCTTGGTGACGCGGCCGTGCGGGCCGGACGGCTCGACGGTGCGCAGGTCGACGCCGAGATCGCGCGCGAGCTTGCGGGTGGCCGGCGTCGCGAGCGGCTTCTCCTTGAAATAGGTCTGGAGGTTGCCGCTGGCGGCCGCGGCAACGACACGCGGCGTGGGCGTGAGCACCCCCATGCCCGGCAGGTCCTCCTTGATGTCGCCGACGGCCGTCGCCGCCGGGCCCTCGTCCTTCTTCGCGGAGCCGTTGCCATGCGCGGTCGCGGGCGGATAGGCCGCGGAGGCCGCGTGCGCCTGCTCGGACGACGCGCCGCCGAGGTCGAAGACCACCAGCACGCTGTGGACCGGCACCACCGCGCCCACGCCACCGCGCAGCTCCTTGATGGTGCCCGCCTTGGGCGAGGTGATGGTGACCGTCGCCTTGTCGGTCATCACCTCGACCATGGGCTGGTCCTCGGTGACGACCTCACCCTGCGCGACGAGCCACTTGACGATCTCGCCCTCGCTCACGCCCTCGCCGATGTCGGGGAGCTTGAACTCGTAGGTGCTCATTCGGACGGCCTCAGTACCTGGCAGTGGCCAGCAGCGCGGGGAGGATGCGGTGCGAGAGCGGGAGGTACTCGTTCTCCAGCGTGTAGGGGAACGGCGTGTCGAAGCCGGTCACGCGCACCGGCGGCGCCTCCAGGTGGAGGAAGCACTTCTCGTTCACCAGGGCGACGATCTCGGAGCCGAGGCCGCAGCTCTTGGGCGCCTCGTGGACCACCACCACCCGGCCCGTCTTCTTCACGCTGGCGACGATCGACTCGATGTCGAGGGGCCACAGCGTGCGCAGATCGATGACGTCGCACTCGACGCCCTCGGCCGCGGCCTTGTTCGCGGCGTCGAGCGCCTCGTAGACCATGGCGCCCCAGGTGATGACGGTCACGTTGGAGCCCTCGCGTGCGAGCCGCGCGACGCCCAGCGGCACCGTGTGGTCCCCCTCGGGCACGTCGCCCTTGGCCGCGCGGTAGATGCGCTTGGGCTCGAAGAAGAGCACCGGGTCCGGATCGGCGATCGACGCGAGGAGCAGGCCCTTCGCGTCCGCCGGGGTCGACGGGCACACCACCTTGAGGCCGGCCACGTGGATGAACTGCGACTCGGGCGACTGCGAGTGGTAGTGCCCGCCGCGAATGCCGCCGCCGACCGGCGTGCGGATGACCATGTTCGCCGGGTACTCGCCGCCCGAGCGGTAGCGGTACTTGGCGAGCTCGCTCACGATCTGATCGTAGGCGGGGAAGATGAAGTCGCTGAACTGGATCTCGGGGATCGGCACCAGGCCGTAAAGCGCCATGCCGATGGCGGTGCCGATGATGCCGCCCTCGGACAGCGGCGTGTCGATCACGCGGTCGTCGCCGAACTCGTCGAAGAGCCCCGCGGTCACGCGGAACACGCCGCCGACCTTGCCGACGTCCTCGCCGAGCACGACCACGCGCGGGTCCTTCCGCATCGCGTGCCTCAGGCCATCGTTGATGGCCTGGACCATGTTCATCTGCATCGTCAGTGCCCCTTGGCGCGCGGTCCCTTGACCAGCTCGTCGCGCTGCTCGCGGAGGTGCCACGGCATCTCCGCGTAGACGTCCTCGAACATCGAGTCGAGCGACGGTGCGCCGGTGCCCTCCGCCACCTGGATGGCGGCCTTGAGCTCCTGATCCACCTGGCTCTCGATCTGCTTCTCGGTCGACTCGTCCCACCCGTGAGCGACCGTCAGGTGCTTGCGCAGGCGCCCCAGCGGGTCGAGCGCGCGCCACGGGTCGAGCGTCGTCTCGGGGCGGTACGCCTTGGGGTCGTCGCTGGTGGAGTGGCCGGAGAGGCGGTAGGTCAGCGCCTCGATCAGGGTCGCGCCCTCTCCGCGCGCCGCGCGCGCCACCGCCTCGCGCGTGACCTTCACCACGGCGAGGACGTCGTTGCCGTCGACGCGAACCCCGGGGATGCCGTAGGCGATGCCCTTCTCGGCGAAGGTGGCGCTCGCCGTCTGCCGCTCGGTGGGGACGCTGATCGCCCAGCCGTTGTTGCGGCAGAAGAAGACGGTGGGCGACTTGAAGACCCCGGCGAAGTTCATGCCGTTGTGGAACTCGTTGGAGCTGGTCGCCCCCTCACCGAAGTAGGTCAGGGCGACCAGGTCGTCCTTCATGATCTTGGCAGCCCAGGCGAAGCCCACCGCCTGGGTGATCTGGGTGCCGATGGGCGAGCTCACCGAGGTGAACTTCGCCTTGCGGTAGCAGTAGTGGTCGGGCATCTGCCGGCCCTTGGCAGGGTCGTTGGCGTTGCCGAACATGTTGTCGACGTAGCGCTGGAGCGGCATGCCCCTCCACAGCGCCGCGCTGAACTCGCGGTAGCAGGGGAAGATCCAGTCCTGGTCGCGCAGGGCGAAGGCGCTGCCCAGGATCGACGCTTCTTCCCCCAGGGAACCGATGTGGAAGCCGATGCGGCCCTGGCGCTGGAGCGTGACCAGGCGATCGTCGAGCACGCGCGTGCGGAGCATCGCGGTGAAGATCGCGACCAGCTCGTCGCGGGTGAGCTTCGGATCGGTGGCGGCGTCGACCGTCCCGTCCTCGCGCATCACGCGCACCACATCGGACGCCGTCGCGTCCGTCGGGTGGCGGGCGGCGCTGCGCTGGGCGGCGATGGACGCCAGCTGCGCGTTGCCCACGGCGTCGTGGTCCTGAGGGCGGGCCGACCCTGCCGGGGCAGGATGGGCGCCGTTCACCGGTGCTTCGCCGGACGGGGGTCCCGCCGGCTTGGCGACGTGGGAAGGCTGCGTCGACATGGCGCGGACCCTAGTCCAAGCCCTGCCCCCCTTCCAGGGGTGCGGAGGTCGCCGGGCCCGCGGCCGGCGATTTCAGCGCCGCCCGTACTGAACGAGGAGCAGTTCGGGGCGCAACGCGTCAGCTGGCGAGGGCTTCGGCGGCCTCGGCGATCGCGCGGTCGACGTCCGAAGCGTCGAGCGAGAGGCGCGTCGCGAGCTTCTCCATCACGCCGCGCTCGGGTTCGCTCACGCCGCCGGAGACGTGCGCCACCAGGGCCGCGACGCGGAGCACCTCGGCCCGGTGCTCGGGGCGGGTGACGGAGTGGGCGAGGATCTCGACGCGACGCTCCAGGCCGTCCTCCGCCAGGGCCTCGCCCAGGTCGGAGAGCAGCGCGTGGACGTGGCTGACGGCGGCACCACCGACCGCAGCGCTGGCGACCACCTGCTCGAACGCCGCCCGCTCCTCGTCGTCGACCACGCCGTCGGCGTTGGCGACCAGGAAGGCGCCCTCGACCAGGGCCTCGAACAGGGCGGCCGCGACGGGATCGAAGCCGGTGCCAGGCGTGGCCTCGGGCTGGTCGGGCTTGGCGCCGTAGACGGCGGCCGCCTGGACCAGGATCGAGCCCTTGCCGCCCGAGGGCGCGGCCGCAGCGTCGCTCTCTGCCGCGGTCGCCCTGACGCGGAGACCCTGGGCGACCCGCTCGAGGATCTTGGCGTCTGCAACGGGCATGGAGCGATTACGGTCCTCGAAGCCGCGGCGAACGTCAAGTCCGCGACGTCTGATACGTTCTCCTCCCGATGGGCCCTGTGTCGCGCGATGCCTCGGCCGATGGCTCGCGACCCGCTGTCGGCCAGCTCCGCCTCGAGTTGCTCGCCGAGATCGCGGTGGGGACCACCACGCGCGTGGACCTCTGCAGATCTCGCGGGCCGCTCGCCCAGGGCGAGCTGCTGGCGGTGAAGCGACTGCTCCCGGAGCTGCTCCACGATCCGGTCCTGTCGCAGCGCTTCCTCGACGAGGTGTGGATGACCTCGGCGCTGCACCACTCCAACGTGGTGCGGGTCATCGGCTGGGGCAGCGACGATCGCGGCAGCTACCTCGCGGTCGAGCTGGTGCAAGGCGTCTCGCTGGCCCGACTCATGAAGACCGTGTTCGAGACCGGCGAGGACTTCACCGAGCGCCTGGCCGTCTACCTCGTCCTGTGCGTCGCACGCGGCCTGGGCGCAGCGCACGAGCTGCGCTCGGACCGGGGCGAAGCCCTCATGCTGGTGCACCGCAACCTGACGCCGTCGAACGTGCTGCTCGGCTTCCAGGGGGACGTGAAGATCGCCGACTTCGGCCTGGCCAAGGCGAAGCAGCGCCTGTCGACGACGACCGCGTCCAGCCTGCCCAACCGCCCCTCGACCCACGTGAGCCCGGAGGAGGTGCGGGGGGAGACGGTGGACCGGCGGAGCGACCTCTTCTCGCTGGGCGTCATCCTCTACGAGGTCCTCACGCGCAGACTGCCCTTCACCGGCACCAACGATCTGGAGACGGTGCAGAAGATCGTCCGCGAGGCGCCGGCCGACCCGCTCTCGCTGCGGCCGAAGCTCGACCGCGCGCTGTCGCGCCTGGTGCTGCGCTGCCTGGAGAAGGACCCCCAGGCCCGCTTCCAGAGCGCCGACGAGGTCGCGCGCGAGCTCTCGAGCTGGCTCTTCGCCCACGGCTGGCAGGAGGAGAACGAGGTCACGCTCGGTCGGTTCGTCCGTCGCAACGCCATGCGGCAGATGCACTGGTTCGAGCGCGCGATCGCCGGCGGGGCTCGCGAGGCCACCCCGCGGCCGCCGGCATTTCGGGCCACCGCGACACAGGCCGCGGCGAAGGCACCGTCCCCGGAGAAGAACCGCGCCGAGATGACGGCGGTCGAGCGCCCCGCGCGCCGTCGCCGCGCCGACTCGGCGCCCCCGCCCACCACGCCCCCGGCCAGCGCGCCCCTGCCGCGGGCGAACGTGGACATCGCCGACCCGCCGACGGTCTACGACGAGGACAGCGAGGAGGTGCCGACGGTCGCGATGAAGCGCGACGACCTGCCCGCCGAGCTCCTCGCCCGCCTCCGCGCGGGGAAGGGCGTGCTCTCGTCGGAGGGTCCCCTGGCGCCCGGCGCGCCCCCGGCGCCGGGGCCCGCGGGCCCCGCCTCGGCGCCGCCGCCGGCGCGGGCCACGCCCTCCACGCCGCCGCGGCCGGACGTGAGGTCGCGCCCACCGGAGGCGGGCAGCGGCCCTCGGCGCATCGCCCCCGGCACCACCGAGTGGACGCGCGCCATCGACCGCATTCGCCTCGAGATCGAGACGCACGGCACGTCGGCCGCCAGCATGCGCGAATCGGCGCGCCAGCTCCTCGCCGCCGCCGACGACGAGGAGTCGGCGCGCCGGCGCGCCGAGCAGGCGCTGAACATGGCGAAGGAGGCGGCGGCGCTGGCGGGCACGGGCGCCACCGACCAGGCGAAGGTCCGCCTCGACGAGGCGCTGCGCCTCGCTGGCATCCAAGGCCCGTTGACGCGATGACCGAGCCCCTCCCGCAGCTCGCCCGCGCATGGGAGGCGCGCGGTCGCCACGAAGCCTGCGGGGCGGTCCGCGTGTTCACGGTCGATCTCGACGATGACCACGTGGCGGCCCGCGACGAGGCGGTGCTCGTCTTGCATGGGTTTCCCTCGAGCTCGCTCGACTTCCACCGCGTGACCGGGGCCTTCGGGCAGCGGCGCGTGCTGCTCTTCGACGCTCCCGGCTTCGGCTTCTCCGACAAGCCGGAGCGCGGCGTCTACTCGCTGTTCGAGGTGGCGGACGTCGCGTGCGCGCTCTCCCGCGAGCGCGGGCTGCGCCGGGTGCACCTGGTCGCGCACGACATGGGGACCAGCGTCGCCTGCGAGCTGCTCGCGCGGCGCGAGCGCGGCCTACTCCCCTTCGAGGTCGGCAGCGTCCTCTTCTTCAACGGCAGCGTCTTCGTGGAGATGGCGCACCTCACGCCGTCGCAGCGCCTGCTGCGCACGCCGCTGGCCGCCGCCTTCGCGCGCGTCGCATCGTTCCGCGCCTTCTCCATGCAGATGGGTCGCATCTGCGGGGTTCCGCTGGCCGACGACGAGCTCGAGGCGATGTGGGCAGCGCTGCGGCGCGACGACGGTCACCTGCGCCTGCCGGCGACCATCGGCTACGTCGACGAGCGTGAGCGCTACCGCGCGCGGTGGATCCCGCCGCTGTCGCGGCTCGATCTCCCGGTCCGCATCCTCTGGGGCCCGCTCGACACGGTGGCGGTCATGCCCATCGCCGAGCGCCTTGCGGCGACCATTCCCGGCGCGCGCCTGTCGAAGCTGGAGAGCCTCGGGCACTACCCGATGCTGGAGGACCCGCAGGTCACCGGCGCGGCGATGACGGCGTGGCTGGACGAGGTCGCGCCCGTCGCGTGAGCCAGGGCGTGAGCTCGCCCGCGACGTCGAGCGAGCGCCCCCCGGCGGGCGGCGCGCCTGCCACCGCAGCCGGAAGCGAATCGCCGCCTTGCCCGTCCACCCCTCGGCCAGGATGTCGGTGAGCGCGCGGATCAGAGCCGGGGCATGCGACCATCGTCCGCGGAGGTCTTCCCATGAACTTGCTCGCACGGACGATGGTAGGGGCGGCGCTGATCGTGACGGCCACGGGCTGTAGCGACGACACGGCGAGCAACGGAAGCGGCGGCAGCAGCGGGACCGGAGGCTCGACCTCGATGACCTCGACGTCGAACGGCGCGACGACGTCGACCAGCGCGAGCTCGACCGGGGCGGGCGGTGACACCCCGGCGGGCACCGGTGGCGCGACCGGCACCGGCGGGGGTGCGGCCGGCACCGGCGGGGACGCGGCCGGCACCGGCGGGCAGGGTGGCGGCATCGCGCCCGCCGGTAGCGGCGGCGCGGGCGGCGGCGCCGGAAACGTCGTGGAGTGTCCGGTGCAGTGCGACTGCCCGACCGGCGAAGCGTGCGTGTTCGACTGCAGCGGCAACGGCTGCGAGCAGGCCGAGTGCATCGAGGCGACGTGCTCCGCCGACTGCGTGGACGGCGCCTGCCAGCTCGACTGCGACGAGGGCGGAGCGTGCGCTTACGAGTGCTCCGGCGGCGGCTGCGTGTTCGACTGCGACAACGACTCGAGCTGCGCTCACACCTGCGAGGGCGGCGGCTGCGAGCTGACCTGTGACGGCGACTCCACCTGCGTCCTCGACTGCACAGACGCCGTCGACACCTGCACCGTCATCTGCGAAGGCGGGGGCGTGGGTACGTGCGTCGGGAACTGCGAGACCGACGGCTGCTGAGCTGGCGGGCGGCCGACGCGGGCGCGCTGGACTAGGACGATCGCCGCAGCTTGCGCTGCAGGGTGCGGCGGTCGATCCCCAGCATCTTCGCGGCGGTGGCAACGACGCCCCCGGCGTCGTGGAGGGCCGCCTCGATGGTGCGGCGCTCGATGTCGTCGAGCCGGTAGCTGCGCGGCCCGGTCGACGCGAGGGCGGCGTCGCCGCGACTCTCCGCCGTGCCCAGGGCGGCCGCCTCGCGCAGGAGGCGATCGGCGTCGATCGGCTTGGTGAGCAGCGTGTCGGCGCCCTCACGCATCGCGGCGACGGTGAGCGGGATGTCCCCGAAGCCGGTGAGCATGATGATCACGGCGTCCGGGCAGGCCGCGCGGAACCGGGCGATCGAGTTGACGCCCTCCCCGGCCGGCATCCTCTGGTCGAGGACCACCAGGTCGATGGGGTCGTCACCGGCGAGGACCAGCCCCTCGTCGACCGTGGCCGCCGTCACCGCGCGCACGCCACGGCGCCGCAGCGCGCCCTGCAAGGCACGCCGAAAGGCGTCATCGTCGTCGACGAGCAGGGCGGAGCCGACCTTTCGCACCAGGCCGTCGTTTTCCCCCCCGACCGGGCTCGCGTCAATGCCGGGCGGAGCGCCGCTCCGGGCGGGCGTCAAGGCTGAGGGTCACCCGGGCGCCACCGCCGGGGACGGTCTGCACGAGCAGCGACGAGCCCATCTGCCGGGCCAGCTCGCCGCTCAGGTAGAGGCCGAGGCCCATGCCGCCCGCCTTGGTGGTCTGGAAGGGCTCGCCGAGGCGCGCCAGGATCTCGGGCGAGAAGCCGGGACCGCGATCCTCCACCCGCACCTCGGCGCGGTCGCCGACGCGCTCGACCTCGATGGTGATGCGGCGCCGCCGGCCGAGGACGCTGGCCTCGGCGGCGTTGCGCAGGATGTTGACCAGCACCTGGCCCAGCGCCGGCGTCACCACCTGGGCCACCACGCCCTCCTGGCAGCGGTAGACGCGCTCGCCCTGAAAGGCGAGGCGGTCGAGCTCGGCCTCGGCGAACTCGCGCACGAAGCGGGCGAGGTCGACCGGCTCGATCATCTCGTCCGGCACCACGTGGCCGCGGACCAGACCGATGATGCGGCTGCCCCGCTGTGCCTCCTCGTGGATGCTGCGCACCAGCTCGCGCGCCTCCGGCTGGGTCATGTCGGCGCTGTACTCCTCGAGATCGCGCGCAAGGAGGAGGATGGTGGAGAGCGGCGTGTTGAGCTCGTGCGACATCGAGCCGACCAGCCGCCCCAGGGTGGCAAGCTTCTCACTCTGCGCGTGCCAGCGGCGTAGCTGGTCGAGGCGCTGCGCGGTGACGGCCACGAACGCGCTGAGCAGCGCGGTCAGCGTGGTGAGCGAGACCACCGCCGCCAGCCGCTCCAGCGAGGGTGAGAGCGGTGGGAGCGGCTCTGCCAGGGTGAGGACGCCCACCGCGGCGATGGTCAACGAGGCGACGAGCGCCGTCGCGCGCGCGGTGCAGAGGAGACCGGCGAGCGCGATCTGGAAGGTCATGAAGGCCGCGAAGGGATTGGTGACGCCGCCCGCGAACCACAGCATCGCCGTCAGCAGGACGACGTCGGCCACCAGCTGCGGCTCGACCCACCGGCGCGCCTCGCCCTCTCCCGCCGCCCGGCTGTCGGCGACCACGCCCGAGGGCGCGACACGTCGGAGGAAGACCATCCACCCGACGTTGGTCGCGGCGATGGCCGCCAGCACCATCGCCATCGGGGCCACGCGCAGACCGGCCACGAAGCGGTCGCCGAGCGCGATGGTCGCCGCCATGCCCAGCGTCGCTACCCATCGCAGCGCGACCAGCCACCACTCGGCAGGATCGGATGGAGCCGCTCGCCCCAGGACGACGACCGGCTGGGTCGTGTCGAGGGGCGCGCGGGTGGCCCCGCCGGGCCGCTGCGGATCGCTCGGCGGACCGGCGTCGTCCGCGGCGCGCGTCATGAGCCCATCGGCCTCGGCGGCACCGCGGCCTCAGCGGCTCAATGCATCGGGCCGGCAGTCGACCCGGGGCCAGGGCCCGCGGGGGCGACCTTCGCCTTCGGCGAGGGAACGGCCCAGGGCTTGGTGCTGTCTTGAGGGCGGTCGCGCTCGATCGACTCCGCCTTGCCGCGCTCCATCAGGTCGAAGGACGTGAAGATGATGAAGATGCCGAGGAACACCACCGACGACGCGAAGATCACGGTGTGGAACTTGTGGTCGGCGTAGAGGTGCATGAACATCGCGCCGACGATCGTCGCCTTCACGGTGGCGATGGCGAGCGCGATGACGAGGTTGACCGTCGTCCCCAGGTCGATCCGGCTGACCGCGACCGTGATGATGGTCAGCACCATCAGGGCGCCGAACGTCTTCAGGTAGACAGGTAGCGGGGTGACGTGAGGGGTGTGGTCACGCTTCGGGGCGTGCCCGTGATGATCGCCGTGTGCGTGCGCGTCGTGAGCCACGATGCCTCCTCAGCCGACCAGGTAAAGAAGGGGGAACAGATAGATCCAGACGAGGTCGACGAGATGCCAGTACAGGCCGACGCCCTCGACCGGCGCGTAGTATCGCTGGCTGAACTCGCCCTTGGCCGCGCGGACCAGGATCCAGGTGATGAGCCCGATCCCGATCACGACGTGCAGGCCGTGGATGCCCGTCATCATGAAGTAGATCGAGAAGAAGATGTGCGGGTGGGCCGAGGTGAAGCCCTGCGCCGTGAACAGGCCGCCCGGCAAGAGGCCGTCGTGGATCTTGTGCGAGTACTCGAAATACTTCACGACGAGGAAGATGCCGGCGCAGATCAGGGTGACGACCAGGTACTGGACCGTCTTCGCCCTGTCGTTCACCTGCGCCGAGCGGACGGCGAGCGCCATCGTCAGGCTGGAGAAGATGAGGACGAGCGTGTTGAGCGCCCCCATCTTCCAGTCGAGGTGGTGGTGGGCCTCGATGAAGGAGTCGAAGTACCAGGTGCGGTAGATGAAGAACGCGCAGAAGAGGCCGCCGAAGAAGAGGACCTCGGTCACCAGGAACAGCCAGACGCCCATGCGCCCGGCGTCGAACTGCGTGTCCGCCGAGTCCCAGTGGTGGGCAACCTCGAAGTCCGGCGAGTGATCGGGCGAGGCGGGCCCTCCGTGCCCCGAGCCGGCATGGCCGTGGTCCGCAGTCGTGGCGCTCACTTGTCCTCCGTCGTGGCGAAGTCGTACGGGCCGTGGGTGACCAGCGGCGTGCGCGCGAAGTTCTCGGTGATGGGGGGCGACGCCGTCTCCCACTCCATCGTCTTGCCGCCCCACGGGTTCGGGGGCGCCTTCTCCCCGGTCTTCAGGGACATGAGGAGGTTGGCGAAGGAGATGACGAGGCCGAGCCCGAGCACCCACGACCCGTAGGTCGAGAAGGCGTGCAGCGGCTGGAACTGCGCCAGGTAGGTGTAGTAGCGGCGCGGCATGCCCTGGCTCCCCAGGAAGAACTGGGTGAAGAAGGTCATGTTGAAGCCGATGAACACGAGAGCGCAGGCGAACTTGCCGACGTTGTCGTTGTACATGCGGCCCGTCATCTTCGGCCACCAGTGGTTGATGCCGCCGAGGTAGGCGATGACCGACCCGCCCATCATCACGTAGTGGAAGTGGGCGACGACGAAGTACGTGTCGTGCAGGTGGAGATCGACGTTGAGCGTGCCCAGGAAGAGGCCGGTCAGCCCGCCGATGGTGAAGAGGAAGAGGAAGCTCATCGCGTAGAACATCGGCGTGTTCCATGCGATGGAGCCGCGCCACATGGTCGAGGTCCAGTTGAAGACCTTGATGCCCGAGGGGATGGCGACGAAGAACGTGAGGAAGCTGAAGATCGCCGAGGCGATCTCGCTCTGCCCCGACGTGAACATGTGGTGGCCCCACACCAGGAAGCCGACCAGCGCGATCGCCACCGAGCTGAACGCGATGGCCTTGTAGCCGAAGATGCGGCGGTGGCTGTGCACCGCGATCAGCTCACTCACGATCGCCATGCCGGGCAGGATCATGATGTAGACGGCGGGGTGGCTGTAGAACCAGAAGAAGTGCTGGTAGAGCACCGGGTCGCCGCCCAGCTTCGGGTTGAAGATGCCGATCTGCGCGACCTTCTCGAAGATGAGGAGGAGAAGTGTGATGGCGAGCACCGGCGTCGCCAGCACCTGCACCAGGCTGGTCGCGTAGGTGCCCCACACGAAGAGCGGCAGGCGATACCAGGTGATGCCGGGCGCGCGCAGCTTGTGGATGGTGACGATGAAATTGAGACCGGTGAGGATGGACGAGAAGCCGAGGATGAAGACGCCGAAGGTCACCGCGATGACGCTGGTGTCGCTGACCGACGCGCTGTACGGGACGTAGAAGGTCCACCCGGTGTCGAGGCCGCTGGTCACCAGCGACGACAGGGTGAAGAGCGCTCCGGTCCAGTAGAGGTAGAGGCTGAGCAAGTTCAGCTTGGGAAACGCGACGTCCTTCGCGCCCAGCATGAGCGGGAGGAGGAAGTTACCCATCGCGCCGGGGATGCTCGGGATGATGAAGAGAAACACCATCACCGCGCCGTGCAGGGTGAAGGCCTGGTTGTAGCCCTTGGCGTCGAGCAGGTCCTTCCCTGGCGTCAGCAGCTCGAAGCGCAGCAGGAGCGCGAACGTGCCGCCCATGCCGAACGCGATGAAGGTGCTCACCAAATACATCAGCGCGATGCGCTTGTGGTCGATGGTGGTGAGCCAGGACCAGACGCCCTTCTCGGCGTTGATGTAGTTGGTGCCGCCGCCGCCGTAACCAGTCGCAGGAGCGTCGGCCGTGATGCTGGTGGACATGACTTTCTCCGTGACCTCAGTTGACGGTCTTGAGCCAGGCGATGATGGCGTCGATGTCCTCGTCGCGGAGCTGGCCGGCGTACGCGGACATGACGTTGGGGTAGCCCTCCACGATCTGCGTCGACGGCTCGAGGATGCTCTGGCGGATGTAGTTCTCGTCGATCTTCTGCTTCACGCCGCCGGCGATGTTCTCGGTCCCCTTGGCCCACAGACCCTTGAAGGTCGGCCCCTGGATCTTGGTCCCGTCGATGGAGTGGCAGTTGTTGCAGCCACGAGACGCGTAGAGCTTCGCGCCCCACTCGACCGGAGGCAGCTTCCGCATGGTCCCGCCGTTCTGCACCCAGGTGTCGAAGTCCTTCTGCTCGAGGACCATGACCTTGGTCATCATCCCCGAGTGCTTCTCGCCGCAGTACTCGGTGCACTGCAGCGCGGTCTCCAGGACGTGCGTCGCCTCGAACCAGAGGGTCGTGTAGAGGCCGGGCACCACGTCCTGCTTCACCCGGAACTCGGGGACCCAGAAGGCGTGGATGACGTCCTGCGAGCTCATGATCATCTTCACCGGCTTGCCCTTGGGCACCGCCAGCTCGCCGCTCACCGTCCCGTCGGGGTACTGGAAGCTCCAGGAGAACATCTGCGCGGTGACCTTGATCTCGTACGCACCGTCGGGGGCGATCTGGGTGTTCGCGTAGCCCTTCACGCCCAGCGCGAAGAGCCACATGAGCAGCACCGTCGGCACGAAGGTCCAGAAGACCTCGATCTTCATGTTGTGATCGATGGGGCTGGTCCGCTCGTCCTCGCGCTTCCGCTTGTAGCGAAAGGCGAAGTAGACCATCGGGGCGATCACGAGCACGAAGAAGACGATCGAGATCCAGTAGGTGACCCAGAACGTGTGATCGGTCTCGGCCGCGATGGTCGAGGCGTCCTTGGGCATCCACACGCCGTCGAGGTGGATGGGGGGAATGTTCTGGGGTTGGCTCACTGCAGGCTCCGAGGATGGGCGATCATCATGCGGAAGGGGACGGTCGTCGGCGGGCGGAGCGCCAGACGAAGGTGGCGAGGCCGAGGACGGTCATGCCGCCCGCGAGCTTCATCAGCAGGCGAACGTTCACGACGTACTTCCCGGCGTGGGCGTCGTAGACGAAGCAGCGCATCAGCACCGCGCGGAGCGGTGCGTGCGAGACCTCCTGGTCGGCGGAGATCAGCTCCTTCTGGAGCTCTTCGCCGGGGAAGCTGATGCCGGTCAGGGTCGTCGCCAGCTTGCCCTGCGGGGTCACCACGAAGGCGCCGGCGGCGTGGGCGTACTGGTTGGTCGAAGCGTCCCAGCGGTAGTGGAAGCCCAGCGCGTCGGCCAGCCGGCGCACCTCGCTCTCGGCGCCCACCGTGAACTCGAAGCCGCGGTTCTTCACCTCGCGGCCGTACGCGCCGATGTAGTTCTTCTGCTTCTCCTGCGCGAGCTCGAGTCCGTCGCGCGGGTCGAAGCTGATGACGACGACCCGGTACTGATCACCGGCGGCCCAGGTCATCGACTTCATGCCGTCGACCACGCCGTTGGCGACCAGGGAGCACAGCATCGGGCAGCCGTAGTAGGCGAGCACGATCAGCGTCGGCCGCTCGCCATCGACCAGGTCGCGCAGCGTGACGCCGCTGCCGTCGTTGGCGGTGAGGCGGATGTCGAGCGGGAGACTGGTGCCTGAACGGTCCTCGATGCCGATGTCCTGGAGCGCGCCGGGCGTCTTGTTGACGCTCGGCTTCGAGTCTCCCGCGCTGCCCATGGTCGGGCTCGAGATGCCGGGGCCGGCGTGCGCGGCGCCCGCACCTGCCCCCAACACGAGCGCGAGCGCCGCCAACCCGAGGAGGGCGGCGATGGCGGCGAAGAGCGCGCGGTGCAGGGAGGGTCGGATCACGGCGTTCAGTGGGGCTCGAAGTGTGCAGCTCAGCGCGGCGGCGGAGCGGGGGGCGCCGGCGGCGGGGGCGCCACGGGCGACGGAGGCGGAGCGTTCGGGTTGGGTCCCGGCGGCGGCTGCGCGGGGGGATCCTTCGGCGGCGCGGGCGGCGGGGTCGGCGGCTTGTCCTTCTTGGTCTCGCCCGACTGGCCCGGGGTCGGCGCCTTGGGGGCCGCTTCCTTCGGTCCGCCTTCGCCCTCCCGCGGCGCCGCGGCGCCGTCGCCCTGGCTGTCGCCGGTCGGTGCGTCGCCGGGCGGAGCGGCGCCGTCTGTCGGGACCGGCTCACCAGGCACCGGCGCCGTCTCGGTCGGGGTGGTGGGCACCGGCTGGACGTAGGGCCTGGCGTAGTCGGCGAGAACCAGCTCCCTGGCGCGATCGACGGGCACGCGGACGACGCCCTTGCTCCTGTCGACCCACTGGTATTTGCCGAGCTGAGCCTGCTCGCGCGCGCGCGCCTTGCCCAGGTCGGAGCTCTGGTGCTGCATCACCTTTCGCTCGTACTCGCCGCGCAGGATGGAGAAGAACACCTGTCGCGTGCCGACGACGGCGACGATGACGGCGAATGCCGTGACCACGAAGGCCCCGGTGATGATCCTCATCTTCGGCGAGTCGCGCTCGGTCGGCAGCTCCTCGCCCTCGTCGGGCACGTGCGGCGTCGGCGCGGCGCCTGCGGTGGCAGCGTGGTGCTTCACCGCGGGGCGCTCGGAGGGCGCGGGCGATTCCGCTCTGGCCGCCGCCCTGGCGATCGAGCGCGCCTCGGCCTCGGCCTCGACCACGCCGAGCTCCGCGGCGCGCGGCCTCGCGGGCTCGGCGCCTGCCGGCGCCGGGGTCTCGTCGTCCTTGGCCTTCTTCTTCTTCTTCTTGGCCTTGGTCGGCGCGGACTCGTCGCTCGCGGCGACGGCGACCGGCCCGGGCGTCGCGGTGACCGCCTCGGCGCTGATGTCGAGCACGTCGGCCTGGATGGCGGCGTCGGGCGGGGCGCCGGCCTTGCCGGCTGCCACCTCCTTCTCGTCGGCGCCGATGATTGCCGTCTCCGCCGTCACCGGCGGTGCAAGCTTGGGGGCGCCGTCCTCGGCGTCGTCGGCGCGCAGCTTCCGCTCCGCTTCCTCCTCCGCCGCCTTGCGCGCCACCTCGGCGACCTCGGCCTCGGCCTTGGCCCGAGCGGCCGCGGCCTCGTCAGCGGTCTTGTTGCGCCCCTCGGCCTCGGCCAGTGCGGCCTTCGCCTCCGCCTCCGCCCTGTCGTCCTCGGCCTTCGCGGTCATCGCGGCCTCCTCGTCGGTAGCTTTCAGCCTGGCGGCGGCGAGCTCGTGCTCCTCGCGGATCTTGCGCGCGGCCTCGTCGGCCGCCGCCTCCGCTTCCTTCATCGCCTTGGTGGGGCGAATGCCGTCCCGGGGGTGCACGGGGGCGGAGCCCCCGTGTGTGCCGTCTTTCTTGTCGTCAGCCATGGCTCAGACCAGGTTCTCGGCCTTCATCGCCTCGGCGACGTAGGGATCGCGGAGCGGGACCACCGGATCGCTCGCCGCCTTCCTGGCGATGAACGCGCCGACCACGCCGAACGGCGCGAGCAGACCGCCGAGGTCGATCCACGAGGGCTCGAAGTGCACGTCCATCGGCCAGGCGATGGCGGGCATCACGATCCAGTAGATGTCGACGTAGTGCATCACCAGGAGGAGGAACGCCGCCACCACCAGCACCGGGCCACGCTTGGCGTGACGCGAGATGAGCAGCAGGAAGGGGACGATGAAGTGCCCCACCAGGAGGGCCAGGCTCACCGTGCTCCAGCCGTGCTCCCAGCGGTGACGGTAGAAGATCGTCTCTTCCGGGATGTTGGCGTACCAGATGAGCATGAACTGGCTGAAGCCGATGTAGGCCCAGAAGACGACCCAGGCGAAGGTGTACTTGCCAACGTCGTGCTGGTGCTCGGTGGTCACCAGATCGCCGCCCCAGCGCTCCACGTTGATCTTGCGCGTCGCCATGCTGAGCACGGCGTGCGAGCCGACCAGCGCCCCGGCGAAGGTGTAGACGCCCCACATGGTCGAGTACCAGTGAGGGTCGAGGCTCATCATCCAGTCGAAGCCGGCGAAGGAGATCGACAGCGCGAAGAGCGCCGTCGCCGGGGCGGCCGCGCCCTGCATCTTCTCCGAGTGGACGCGATCGCCCGAGGCGTCCTGGGCGCGGCTGTTCCGGTAGAAGAACAGCGCGAACGAGATCCAGATGATGAAGTAGACCGCGCAGCGGATGAGGAAGAAGGTCTGGTTGAGGTAACCGGCCTTCTCGTGGATCAGGTGATCGCCGTGCGTGCGCGCGGGGTCGAGCCACGGGTAGATGATCGAGCTCAGCGCGAGGATGGGCAGGAACATCAACAGGCAGGGCAGGAGGCCCTGCGACAGCCACTCCATCACCCGGCGCGGACCGACCGACCAGCTGGCGCGGGTCAGGTGGTGGATGATGGTGAAGAACAGCCCGCCCATGCAGATCGTCCACGTGAAGACGAAGCCGGTCAGGTAGGCAAAGGCGAAGCGCTTGGGGTCAGTCGCGTAGCCGAGGCCGGAGAGCGCGATGCCGATCACCGCGGCCACCGCGAAGGGGAGGAACAGCTTCGACGCGGCCTCCTTCGGGATGAGGCCGTCGCCCCTGGGCGGCGACTTCTTCGCGTGACCGCCGTGCTGGTCGTGTGAGGCGCTCACTTGCCGCCCTCCATTCCCATCGGCGCTTCGGGCTCGGCGATCTTCGCGCGCTCCGAGGCCGGCACGTCCTCCTGGCCGGAGCCCTGGCTCTTCGAGAGGACGCGAACCCAGAGGACGATGGCCCAGCGATCGGCCGCCGGGATCTGCGCTCCGTACGACGGCATGTTGCGGACGCCGTGGGTGATGACGTCGAAGATCTGCCCGTCCGGCATGTCTCTCACCGTCGCAGCGGAGAACAGCGGGGGCGGCGGGAAGCCGCCCTGCGAGCGCTGGATCACGATGCCCTGTCCGTTGCCGGACGCCTCGTGGCAGGGCGTGCAGTAGATGTTGAAGCGGTCCTGACCGCGCGCCATCACCTCGGAGAGGCTCTTCTTCTTGTGCGAGGCCAGCACCGCGCCGACCGGCATGCGGCCGATGGGCTTGCCGTCCTCACCGAGGCCGCGCCAGAACGCGTCGTCCGCGTGGAGGCGGCCCTGGGCGATCGTCCCCTCGACGATGGGGCGCGCCGCGCGCTTGTCGGCGAAGATCGGCTTGCCGTCGTTCTCCGGCGCGGCTTGCTGCGGCCGGCGATGCGGCTGCCAGTCCATGTCGGGCGCGAGGTGGAACGGCGGGTCCTCGCTCGGCGTGCCGCGGCAGCCGGCCAGGAGAGCGGACAGCGCCAGCGCGCCCACTCCGATCGCGATCGAGCTGCGGGGAGTCACGCGAGCACCTCTTCCACGTCGCGCGCGCCCAGCTCCTCGAGGAGCGCGCGCGTCTTCGTCGGGTCGTACTTGGGGTCCTTGGCCTCGACGCACAGGAAGAACGCGTCGGTGGTCGTCCGCGTGAAGGCCTTGTGGGTCATCGTCGGGTGGAAGAACCGGGGCAGGCCGCACATCGCCCACAGCGCGACGAAGGTGGTCAGCGCGGTGAGGAGGATCGTCAGCTCGAAGTAGATCGGGATGTAGATCTGCCAGGAGAACGGCGGCTTGCCTGCGATGTTCAGCGGGTAGTCGTAGTTGCAGTACCAGGTCAGCGCGATGCCGCTGGTGAGGCCCACCGCGCCGCCGGTGATGGAGAGCCAGGGCAGCGGGGTGGGCTTGAGGCCCATCGCCTTTTCCAGTCCGTGCACGGGGAAGGGCGTCTGCGCGTCGAAGCGCAGGTAGCCCTTGTCGCGCAGCTTCTCGCAGGCGTGGAAGAGCTCGGCCGGCGTCGCGAAGTGTCCCGCGATGCCCCAGGTCTCCCCGGGGCCGGCCTCGTCCGACTTCAAGAAGGGCAGATCAGCCATTTCCCTTCGGCTCCTTCTTCTTCGCCTTCTTGACGGCCTTGGGCGTGTCGGTGGTGGCGACCGCCGCCACGGGCGCTGGATCCACGGGCGCTGCTCCGACGTTCTCCGTCGCGGCGTGCGCCTGCCCCGCCATTTCCGCCTTCTCGGTGGCGGTCTTCGCCGCCAGCGGCGACTGGCGGTGCTTGGTCGCCGCCGGGCCGCCGCCCGCCGTGGCGGCGTGCACCTCGCCCACCTCGGGGTGCGGGTCGGCCTGGGGGAGGATCGCCTTCACCTCGGCCATCGCGATCACCGGCAGCGCGCGGCAGAACAGGAGGAACATCGTCGTGAACAGGCCGAAGGTGCCGAGGAACAGCGAGATGTCCCAGATGGTCGGCACGAAGTACGTCCACCCGGAGGGGATGTACTCGCGGCTGAGGCTGGTCACGATGATGACGAAGCGCTCGAACCACATGCCGATGTTCACGATGATGCTGAGGATGAACATCGCGGGGATGCTGGTGCGGACCTTCTTGAACCAGAACAGCTGGGGGAAGATCACGTTGCAGCTGACCATCGTCCAGTAGGCCCAGGCGTAAGGTCCGAAGGCGCGGTTCTCGAAGAAGACGTAGCGCTCGTATTCATTCGCCCCGTACCAGGCGATGAAGAACTCCATCCCGTACGCGTATCCAACGATGGATCCCGTCGCGAGGATGATTTTGCACATGTTCTCGAGGTGCCGCATCGTGATGATGTGCTCGAGCTCGAGCACCTTGCGGGCGATGATCATCAGCGTGATGACCATCGCGAACCCGGAGAAGATGGCGCCGGCGACGAAGTAGGGCGGGAAGATTGTGGTGTGCCAGCCGGGCACGACCGAGGTCGCGAAGTCCATCGACACGACGGTGTGCACGGAGAGCACGAGCGGCGTCGAGATGCCGGCGAAGATCAGGTACGCCTTCTCGTAGACCAGCCAGTTCTTGTGGCTGCCGCGCCAGCCGAGGCTGAAGATCCCGTAGAGGGTGTGCGCGAGCTTGGTCTTCGCGCGATCGCGCAGCGTCGCCAGGTCGGGGACCATGCCGACGTACCAGAACAGGATGGAGACGGTGGCGTAGGTGGAGACGGCGAACACGTCCCACAGCAGCGGGCTCTTGAAGTTCGGCCAGATCGTCATCTGGTTCGGCACCGGGAAGACCCAGTAGAGGAACCACACGCGACCGACGTGGAACGCTGGATAGATGCCGGCGGCCATGACGGCGAAGATCGTCATCGCCTCGGCCGCGCGGTTGATGCTGGTGCGCCACTTCTGCCGGAACAGATAGAGGATGGCGCTGATCAGCGTCCCGGCGTGGCCGATGCCGATCCAGAAGACGAAGCCCGTGATGTCCCAGGCCCAGAAGACGGTGTTGTCGAGGCCCCAGACGCCGACGCCGGAGTAGACGAGCTTCACCAGCGAGCCCGCCATGATCATCAGGACGCTCACCGCCGCGGCGAAGGTGAGGATCCAGCGCGTGCGCGTCTTGCGCTCCGCGACGACGGCGACGTCGTCGGTGATCGACTGGAAGGTCGGCTTGCCCAGGATGAGCTGGGCGCGCGTGCCGGGCGTGTCGCCGGGGACGATAGGGGCGGCGGCGCTCATGCCTTCACCAGCGCGGGGTTCGGGTTCGAGATGCGGGCGAGGTAGTGCATGCGAGGTCGCACATTGAGCTCGCGCAGGATCTGGTAGCTGCGCGGCTTGCCGATGCGCTTCGCGACCTCGCTCGTTCCGTCGTTCAGGTCCCCGAAGACGATGGCCTCGGTCGGGCAAGCCTGCTGGCACGCGGTGACGACCTCGCCGTCTCGCAGGCGCTCGCGGCCCTCGGTCGTCTTGGCGGCGATCTTCGCCTGGTTGATGCGCTGCACGCAGAAGGAGCACTTCTCCATGACGCCGCGGCTGCGGACGGTGACGTCCGGGTTCAGCTGCATCTTCGTCGTGGCGGGGATGTCCTTGGTGTAGTTGAAGTAGTTGAAGCGCCGGACCTTGTAGGGGCAGTTGTTGCCGCAGTACTTGGTCCCGATGCACCGGTTGTAGGTCATCTCGTTGATGCCCTCCGGGCTGTGCGCGGCCCCGTTGACCGGGCACACCTGCTCGCACGGCGCGTTCTCGCAGTGCTGGCAGGTCATCGGCTGGGTGACGCTCCGCGGGTCCTCCTCGGTGCCCTCGAAGTAACGATCGATGCGGATCCAGTGCATCTCCCGGTTGCGGAGGACGCCCTCGGGCCCGAGCACCGGCGTGTTGTTCTCCGCCTGGCAGGCGGTGACGCAGACGCCGCAACCGGTGCAGAGCGAGAGGTCGATCGCCATGGCCCACTTGTGGCCGTGGTACTCGAAGCCCTTGAACAGGTTCTCCGCCGGGGGGTGGTGGACCAGCTCCTTCGCCCAGCTCGGCTTGGCCTGGTGCTCGGCGACCGTCTGCTCGCGGACCAGGGGGCGACCTTCGAGCGAGAAGTGGCCCTGGGTGATGGGCAGCTTCGTCGAGCCGGTGGCCTTGGAGATGGTGCCGCCGGTGATGTCGAGGCCGGCGCGGCGACGGAGCGCCGTCGCGTCGACGCCGACCCCGGTGCCCACGCGGCCCACGGCCTTGCGGCCCTGACCGATGGTGACCTGGACCGCGTCGTCGGCGTGGCCGAAGGAGATGAGCGCGGGCAGCGTGGCCGACCCGCCGTTGGCAGACACGGTGACGTGATCGCCGGTGACGACGCCGAGCTTCTTCGCGGTGGCCGGGGAGATGGCGGCGTAGCTGGCCCAGCAGACCTTGCTGATGGGATCCGGCAGCTCCTGCAGCCAGGCGCTGTTGGCGAAGCGGCCGTCCCAGGCGTGGGGATCGGGGGCAAAGGTGATCTCGACGGCCCCCTCGGGGGGCTTGATCGCCGCGACCGCTCGGCCGAGACCGGCGGCGTCGATGGCGGGGACGGTGTCGAGCGTGCCCTCGGGCACCCCGTACCCGACCGCCGGCGTGCCGTCGGCCCTGAAGGCGACGTCCGCGCCGGGCTTGGCCTGCACGCCGTCGTGCACGGCCTTGCGCCAGGCCATCTCGAAGGCGGCACCGCCGGGCATCATCCCGGCGCCGGCCGCGGTCGAGCGCACCAGATCGTAGGCGCTGCGGGTGCCCCCCACGAGCTTCTCCAGGAGCTCAGCGTCGGTCTTGCCGCCGTACATCGGGGCGATGAGCGGCTGCACCACGGACATGGTGCCGTCGTCGGCGATGGTGTCGCTCCACGACTCGAGCAGGTGGGCGCGCGGGACGTGCCACGTGCAGGCCTTGCTGGTCTCGTCCTGATGGGTCGACAGGTGGACACTGGTGACGCCGGACCTGGACAGCAGCGCCGCGACGTTCGAATCCGCCGGAGCGTTGAAGGCCGGGTTGCCGCCGAGGATGACCACCGTGGTCGGGTTGGCCGCGGCGAGCGCCTCGACCGCACCGAACGCGGCGACGACGTCCTCGAAGACCGGCATGTGGCGGACGGTGGTGTTCACCGCGCCGAGCCGATCGTTGATGGCCGCGGCGAGCGCGTGGACGCCCGGCGGCTGCTTGCGACCGGCGACGACGAGCGCCTTGGGTCCCGCCTTCTTGAGGTCGGCAGCGACGGCGTCGGCGAAGGCCTTGGCCCCGGGCTCGAGCTGCGCCCCCGCCGGGGCCGCGCCGGCGTCGACGCCGATCGCAGCGGCGACGGCGCGCGCCAGCGCCGGGATCTGCCGGGCCTGGATGCGCAGGCGATGATCGGCGGCGAAGCCGGTCTCGGTGGGCGCGCTCTCCGCGACGTAGACGCGGTTGAGCGGGCCGTCCTCGATGCGGCGGCGCTTCGACCAGCCCTTGGAGTTGCGGATCGAGCCGCCGTCGCAGCCGAGGAAGTCGGAGTCGAGGGCGAGGATGACATCGGCTGCGCCGACGTCGATCACGGCGTCCATCGCCTTGCCGAACGCCTCCTTGGTGCCGACGCGCTGGTTGTCGAGGCCGAACGCCTCCCAGCGGAAGACCCTGGCCTGCGGCATGTCGCGCACCAGCGTCTCCAGCGCACGCTTGGTCGTCGGGGAGCGGTGCTCCTCGACCAGGATGGCGAGGCCGGCGCCGCCGTTGGCGCGCAGCGTCCCGCTGAGGGCGGCGAGCGCGTCCTCCGCCTCCTTCCAGGAAACGGGCTTGCCCTGGTGCAGGGGCTGCGGGCTCCGATCGGGATCGTAGAGATCGAGGACCAGCGCCTGGAGGTACGCGTTGGTCGCGCCCTGGCTGCCGGAGTGCGACGGGTTGCCCTCGATCTTGGTGGGTCGGCCCTCGTGGCTCTCCACGAGGAGACCGACGGCGGTGCCGCACCAGGGCGCGCTGGTCGCGTAGTAGGTCGGGCGGCCGGGGACCATGTCCTCGGGCATGTGCGCGTAGGGGAGGATCTTCTCCTCCGGCCGGCGGCAGCCGGCGAGGCCCGCCATCGCGAAGCTCGCCCCCATGAGGGTGACGAAGGTCCGCCGGTCGACGCCCTCGGGTGCCTCGTGCTCGCCGTCGACGAACTCGCGCGCCTGATCGGCGCGGAACGCGAGCTCGCCGGAGCGATCCTCCGGCGTGCGCCAGTAGCTGTGGCCGAGATCCTTCGCGAAGGCCTCGGACTGTTCCTTGATGGCGATGGGAAGGCGTTTCATCGGTGGCACCCCGAGCAGTGCAGCGGCGGGGACGGCGTCCGC
>JBKJLX010000002.1:0-7311 GCA_046596645.1 Polyangiaceae bacterium | reverse complement strand
CTCGAGCGCGCCGTCGATCTCGCCCGTGGCGGGCGCCGCGGCGAGGCGCAGGTGATGATGCGGGCCGCCGCCGCGGCGCACCCCGGTGTCCCCGCGTTGCACGTCGAGCTGGGGGAGCTGCTGGCGCGCGATGACGTCGCGGCCGCGGAGCAGGCGTTCGTCCGCGCGCTGGAGATCGACGCGACCTACGCTGCCGCCCACGTCGGCCTGGCCGCCATGCTGTTCGCGCGGGGCGACGACGACGGCGGGCAGCTGGCCCTCGCGCGGGCGCTTGCGCTGCACCCGCCCAGCGGTCGGGCACAGCGCCTGGCCGCCGTGGCCGCCCACGGCGACGGGCCGCCGCGGCCGCGGCCGTTCGCGATCTTCCTCGACGTCGACCGCCAGGGCGCCGTCCGCGCGGCGACCGACGGCACGCTGCCCGCGCGGTCCTACGCCGGCTGCCGGGCGATCGTCCGCTACGAGCCCGAGGTGCGCGAGCTCCTCCACGGGCGCGCAGGGCCGTACCACCTGGGTCTGGTGGAGGAGGTCGTCTGCCTGGAGGCGGCGATCGGCGCCTACCTGGTGCACCGCGAGGGCGGCGGGGGCGGTCCCGACGCGACGCTGGATGCGCTCCTCGCCATCGCGCGGGAGGAGGGCCTGGCGGGCTACGCGATGTACGAGGTGCTGGGCCAGCATCGCCCCGAGCGCGCGCGCACCGCGCCCGAGCCGGTCCACCGCGCGACGGTGGCCTACGTCCTCCGCCACGTGCTGGGGGCCCCCGCGCTCGACGACACGCGGGTGCTGGCCCAGGGGGACGCGCCCCGGTGAGGCGGCTCGCGCGGCTGCTCGCCGCGACGCTGCTGGCGCACTGGCTGGCATCGACGCCGGCCGCCGCGGCCCCTCCCCTGCCCGAGCCGCCGCCCTTGCCATGGCGTGCAACCACGCGCTCGCCGGAGCCCGGGAGGCCGCGCGACGCCACCGCGGCGCTCGTCGCCGCCTGTGGTCGCCACGACACCGCGGTCGCGCAGGCCGCGAGCCGGGTGGCGCTCCGCCAGGCGCGCGGCGAGGGGCTCATGCCGCCCGACGAGCTCGCCTTTCTCCTGCGCACGACCGGCGAGCCGCACGTGTGGCCGCGGGCGTTCAGCGTGGAGGGCGAGGACCTGGAGGACCAGGTCGTCGCCGAGCGCATCACGCGCTGGGCCAGCGCGATGCCGGCGCAGGGCGAGCGGCGCTGCGGCGTCGCCGAGTGGAAGCGGCGCGACGGTCGGAGGCTCGTCGCGGCGGTCGCCGTCGACGCCATCGCCGACCTGGATCCACTCCCCACGCTGGCGCGCACCGGACAGTGGCTCACCCTCACCGGTCGCGCGCTGGTGCCCGCGACGGAGGCCAAGGTGGTGCTCCTCGGTCCGCGCGGCGCGCCGCGCAGCGCGGTCGCCACGGTCGACGGGAAGGGAAACATCCGCTCGAGCTTCGTCGTCGATCGAACCGGGCGCTGGCTGGTGCAGGTCCTGCTCACCACACCGCGGGGCCCTCGCCCCGCGCTCGAGGCGTACGTGTTCGCCGGCGAGGCGCCGCCGGCGCGCTTCACCACGTCCTACGCGCCCGGCGAGGCAGCCGCCGACGGCGCCGCTGACGACCTGACGGCGCTGCGCAGGATGATGGACGCCGCGCGCGCGACCGAGGGGCTGCCCTCGCTCGCCCTGGATCCCACCCTGGAGCGGCTGGCCCGCGAGCACGTCGCGCGCATGGTCGCGGAGAAGACGCTGGGCCACGACGTCGGAAGCGGCGACCCGGCGGAGCGCATGCGCGCGGCCGGCCTGCGCGCGCGCGCCGCGGGTGAGAACGTCGCGGTCGCCGCCACCGTCGCCCGCGCGCACCGCGCTCTCTGGAACAGCCCTTCACATCGCGGCAACCTGCTCGACGGCCGCTTCGGCCGGGCCGGCGCCGCTGTCGCCCGCAGCGACGACGGCCGCGCGTGGGTTGCGATCCTCTTCGCCGATTGAGCACCTGAGGGGAGGCTCCTCATCCTGACCGCGGAACGCGACTTCCGCCGGTTTCCCGTGCTGCACACGCGAATCCTCTCCAGCTCGGGCCGGGAGCTACGGCGCGACGAATACCTTGCTGCGGTAGAACCGCAGCTCCTCGATCGACTCGTGGATGTCGTCGACGGCGCGGTGGACCTCGCGCTTCTTCGGAGTCTGGCGCTCGGGGCCGTACCAGCGGCGCACCAGCTCCTTGATGGTGGAGACGTCGATGATGCGGTAGTGCAGGTGCGCGATGACCGCCGGCATCCACCGCGCGAGGAACTCGCGGTCCTTCCACACGCTGTTGCCGCAGAGGGGGGTCGATCTCACCTCCGGGCAGTGTTCCTGCAGGAACGCGAGCGTCGCCGCCGACGCCTCCGCCAGCGTGGTGGTCGAGGCCCGGATGCGATCGAGCAGACCGGAGCGCGTGTGCATCTGACGGACGAAGTCGTCCATCGTCGCCAGCGCTTCCTCCGGCTGGTGCACGACGAGCGCCGGGCCCTCGGCGAGGATGTTGAGCTCCCCGTCGGTCACCAGCGATGCGACCTCAACGATGACGCACCGCTCGGCGTCGAGCCCCGTCATCTCGAGGTCCACCCAGAACATTCGCGCACTCCGCTGGCTCACGGGACCGAGGATACCCGAGGCCCGCCTGGGAGGAGTTGCTGCCGCGGGGTAGAGTAGCGAGACTCGATGCCGTCCCCGGGCTCCTCTCGCGTCCCCGTCGCTGCGGCGCCGCCCCTCGCCGAGGCGGCATGCCCGCTGCGCGTCGACGCCGCGGAGCACGACGATCACGGTCACGACGCCCATGATCATGGGGGCGAGCACGACGACCACGGCCATGGGCACGACCATGCACACCACGATCTGAGCGGCGCGCCGGTGCGGCGGCTGGCCATCGCCCTCGCGCTGACGGCTGGCTTCATGTTGGTCGAGGCGTGGGTCGCCTGGTGGTCGGGGAGCCTGTCGCTGCTGGCGGACGCCGGGCACATGCTGGCGGACACCGGCGCGCTGGCGATGGCGATCGTCGCCCAGCGCATCGCCTCGCGCCCCCGGACCGCGCGGCAGACGTACGGCTATCGACGCGCCGAGGTGATCGCGGCCTTCGTCAACGGGGTCCTGCTGCTCGCGGTGGCGATCGCGGTCGCCGTGGAGGCCGCCGACCGCCTCGGCGGACAAGGCCCGATCCACGGGAGGGCCATGAGCATCACCGCGGCCGGCGGGCTCCTGGTGAACGTTTTGGCGGCCTGGGTCCTCGCCAGCGGGAGCAAGGGAAACGTCAATGTCCGCGCGGCGCTGGCGCACGTCCTCTCCGATGCGCTGGGCTCGGTGGGGGCGCTGACCGCGGGGCTCCTGGTCACGTTCGCGGGGCTGCTCTGGGCCGATCCGGTGGCCAGCGTGTTCATCGCCGCGCTGGTGGCGTGGAACGCCGTCCGCCTGGTGCGGGAGACGACGCACGTCCTCATGCAGGGCTCGCCCCCGGGGGTGGACGCCGCCGCGGTCGACGCAGCGGTCCGGCGCGTCACTGGGGTGCGCGACGTGCACGACCTGCACGTGTGGCGGGTGTCCGACGGGTTCGACGTCGTGACCGTGCACGTCGTCATCGACGACGCGTCCGGTGGGACCGAGGTCTGCCGCCAGGTCACCACCGCCCTGCGCGAGGAGTTCGGCATCGCCCACGCGACGGTGCAGCCCGAGGCACGCTCGTCCTAGCCGGCGGGGCACGGGAGCGGCGCTCCGGGCCGTTGCCGCCTGCCCCCGACCGTGCGACTTCGAGGCGATGAACTTCCGCTCCGCATCTCTCCTCCTCGCCGCCCTCGCCCTCGCTGCCTGCGCCAGCAGCAACACCGAGGACGACGCCACCGGAACCACCGGCGGCACCGATGACGACGATGACGACGACGGCGGCGACGGGGGCAGCGACGGGGGCGGCGCCGCGGCGACGACCAGCGCGACCACCGGCGGGACCACGACCAGCACCACCAGCACCACCACCTCGACCGGCAGCGGCGAGGGCGGCGGAGGGACTGGCGGCTCCAGCTCCAGCACGGGCGGGGGGACGCCCGTCGGCGGCAACCACCTCCTCATCGACGAGGTCAGCGCAGAGCCGACCACCGCCGAGTTCATCGAGATCTTCAACCCGTCGAACGAGGCGGTCAGCCTGGGCGACGTCTACCTCTCGGACAACGCGACCTACCACACCATCACGGACGGCACCTGGGACCCGGTCACCGACAACCCGGGCACCGACTGGATCGCGCAGTTCCCCGCCGGCTCCTCGATCGCCGCCGGTGGGCGCATCGTCGTCGCCGGGCGCAACGCGACCGCCGAGGCGCTCGGTGTCTGCCCCGACTACTCCTGGGCGCAGGCCTTCGACTGCGGCGGTGAGTTGATGGAGGAGCCGGTCGACGGCGGCTTCCCCGACCCGACCGACGGCGTCGGTCACCTCTCCGACAGCCGGGAGATGGTCGTGCTCTTCCGCTGGAGCGGCAACGCCGGCGATCCGGTCGAGGATCTCGACTACGTCACCTGGGGCGCCGAGTTCGAGGAGGGAACCCGCGTCGACAAGACCGGTGTCGACGGCTACGTGGCCGACACGGCGCCCGCCTCGCAGCGTCCGGCGACGGAGGCCGATCAGGAAACCTCGATCTCGCGCTGCGCGGCGGAGTCGGACGAGACCCAGAGCGGTGGCAACGGCGTCGACGGCCACGACGAGACCAGCGAGAACCTCGGCGCCAGCTTCGAGCAGACGACGAAGACCCCCGGCGCGGCGAACGCTTGTCCGTGAGCCGGTGCGCGGCGTCCTTCGCCGCGGCCGCTGCCATGACGTTCGTCGCCGATGCGGCGAGCGCGCAGAACACCGAGGGCTTCTTCTACTCGGAGGACGCGGCGCTCCTCGCCGGCGCCGTCACCGCGCGCCCGGCCGACAACGCGTCGCTCTGGTACGACCCGGCGGGGCTGGCGGCGATCGAGCGCGGACGCGTGTCGGCCAACGGCAGCGTCTTCGGACTGCGACTGCGGCACATCCCCGCTGCGCTCGAGACGCGTGTCGGAGGGGCGTTCGTCGAGCTCGACTCCGACGCCAGGGACATCATCGCCGTCCCCAACGCCCTCACCGTCGCGTTCCAGCTGGCCGACGGCGCCACGCTGGGCGTCGGGCTCTTCGTCACCGAGCGCGACGTGCGCAAGTCCGCCGACGACGTGATCGACGAGCCGATCCCCGACGTCGAGGGGGCGACGCTCTCCGAACGTGTCGACATCCAGTCGGACATCACCAAGTACCACCTGGGCCCGGGCATCGGGTTCCGCCTGGCCGACGGGCTGCGCCTCGGCGCCGCGGTGTTCGTCACCTACAAGACCGAGAGCTCCATCGCCCAGCTGGCCCTCGGCTTCGCCTCGCCGGTGGGCAACGGCCACGAGATCGTGCAGGGCACCGTGTCGACCACGCTGGTGGGGCTGACCGGGTCGGTCGGGCTGCAGGCCGACCTCGGCCAGCACGTGCACCTCGGGCTCACGGCGCGCCCACCCGAGCTCTTCCTCCACGGCTCGGCCGAAGGCGGCGCGGTGAGCGCGCAGTCCTACACCCTGGAGGCCCCTGCCCTCTCGGAGCTGCAGATCGCGCGCGCCATCGATCCCGATGCCGGCTCCAGCATGCTGGCGCCGCCGCGCTTCACAGCCGGCATCCTGATCGTCCCCCACCGCGAGCTGGAGATCGGCGCCGACGTCGACTTCGCCACCGGCATGGACAACGAGGCCATCGGCATCTCGCGCTCGCCGGTGATCAACGCGCGTGCCGGCGTGCGCGGCATGGTCTCGCCGAAGCTCATCCTGGGCGGCGGCGCATTCACCGACCTCTCCCCGCAGAGCGAGCTGGGCGGCTTCCTCGGCGCCGAGGTGATCGACTGGTTCGGGGGCGTCTTCGGGCTGACGCTACGCACGCCGCTCGCGCTCGCCGACGACCCGGAGAAGACGGAGGCGCTGGTGCTCTCGACCACCCTCGCGGTGCGCTACGCGCTGGGCGTCGGCGATGCTCGCGCCATCGCCATCGGCGACGTCGAGGACCTGCTGGTGCGCGACGTCGTCTACCACGACATCATGCCCTTCTTCGGCTCCTCCATCCTCTTCTGAGCGAGGGGATCAAGCGGTCGCCCGAGGACCGTCCTCGAGGCTACCCACCGCCGCAGAGATCGCTGCGACACGCCAGTCGCAGTGGCTTTCGCTGCGTCGCAGCCAGCCCAGGTCCCCCTCGCCGTTCTCGCAGCTCCAGCTGACGGTCGTCGTGGGGCAGCCGCCCGGGAGCTCGACTTCGCAGATCGCGCCGGCGCCGTTCTCGAAGCCACAGCCCTCCGCCGGAGGCTTGCAGGATGACGTCGCCGAAGTCGATCGGCACGTCGCAGCCCTCGGGCGTCCGCCAGCCGCAGCCAGGGAGAGCGGGAGACCGGCGAGGCGAAGCCGAGACGAGGGGGGGGCAGCCGCTCATTCCGGCAGCGCGACGAGCTCGAAGTCCCCTCCCATGCTGCTCATGTGCGCTCGATCGGCTTCGGCCGCGAAACGAACCTGGAGATAGTCGCTGCCGCCGCCGGCGAGGTCGAGGTCGAGCTGAAAGGAACCCGGACCGTTCCAGTCCTGCATGTCCTTCGCCGACCAGCGCCCTTCGCTGTCGAACCCGGTGCGCGCTGTGATCGAACCGTCGGCCTGGATGTCGAACAGGTGCCACGTCCCGTCGGTCAGCAACTCGAAGCCGCCTGCGTCATCGGCATCGAAGAAGAGCTCGGCGCTGCAGCGAAACCACCGCTTCACGAGGTGGCCCTCGAACTCGGCGAGCGTCGCGGGCGCGATGGTGCCGCTCTCGGCGAGCGCGCAGCGCGCGGCCACCCGGCGCTCGAGCTCGCTCGCGTCCTCGGCAACGGCGTTCTCGTCCGCGTCCCCCAGGGCATCCCCCGACAACACGTTGGCCGCGCAGCCGAGGAGCGCGACTGGAAGAAGGAGGATGGCGAAGCTCGTTCGAAGAGACATGCGCAGCTCGTCTGCAGAACCTGGGCCAGCGCCTCACCAAGTCCGCTTTCCTGGTTGCACGCTCCTCCCCGGAACACGGCGCGACAAGCGGGCACACCTGGCGCACGTGGAGCCGCATCGGCGAGGCGAAGACGGGTCGAGGCGGTCGAGGTCCAGATCACGGCACGGGCGGCGAGATCGCGACGCCGCGGCCGCGGGGCGGCCACTCCGTACCCCCCAGGGCGACGAACACGGTGGAGCGGTCGTTGGAGGCGACACCCGCCCGCGGGACGCCGGACAGGGCGAGAGACGT
>JBKJLX010000344.1:0-12294 GCA_046596645.1 Polyangiaceae bacterium | reverse complement strand
ATGGGCGTTCAGGATCATCGGGATGAGGACGATCGTGTTGCCCAGGGAGATGGTGAGCACGGCCTGCCACCAGCTCATGCCCTCGGAGATGAGCGACGTGGCCAGCATGTAGGTCGGCACGCAGGCGCTCATCGAGATCCAGAGCGCGGCGATGTCCTTCATCGCCCACTTGCGCTGGGCCTTGGTGGTCGGGGCGAGGTCCTCGTTGGCGTACGGGGAGTGGATCTCGCCCGTCAGCTCGTGGATGTCGCCGACGACGCGTTCCTCGGGCGGTGCAGCCGATGCCATGGGGGCAGGGTGGCCAAAGGGCGTGCCGGGAGGCAAGTCTCTCGCGCAAGCGCTGCCTGGGCGGCCGGGGCGAGGGCGTGCACACTCCGGGCATGCAGACCCGGCGCGAGAAGGACACCATGGGCTGGATCGAGGTGCCGTCGGCGCACCTGTGGGGGGCGCAGACGCAGCGGAGCCTCCACCACTTCGCGATCGGCAGCGAGACCATGCGCCCCGAGCTGATTCGAGCGCTCGTCGTCGTGAAGCGGGCCGCGGCGCGGGTGAACCAGGAGCTGGGATCGCTGCCGCGTGACCGAGCGGACGCCATCGTCGCCGCTTGCGACGAGGTCCTCGCGGGCGAGCACGCCGGCGAGTTCCCGCTCTCGGTCTGGCAGACCGGGTCGGGCACACAGACCAACATGAACGCCAACGAGGTGCTGGCGAACCGGGCGAGCGAGATCCTCGGTGGGTCGCGCGGCGAGGGGCGCCTTGTGCACCCCAACGACGACGTCAACATGGGGCAGTCGTCGAACGACGTGTTCCCCACGGCGATGCACGTGGCGGCGGTCGGCGCGCTGCGCGGCGGCGTCCTCCCGGCGCTGGAGAAGCTGCGCGACGCGCTGGCGGCGAAGCGCGACGCCTTCGGCGACATCGTGAAGATCGGCCGCACCCACCTGCAGGACGCGACGCCCCTCACCCTGGGGCAGGAGATCTCGGGCTGGGCGGCGCAGGTCGAGCACGGGCGCCGTCACGTGGAGCAGGCGCTGCCGCACCTCGAGGAGCTGGCCATCGGCGGGACCGCGGTCGGCACCGGCCTCAACAGTCACCCGGCGTTCGGCGCCCGCATGGCGGAGGAGCTGCGCGCCTTCACCGGGCACCCCTTCGTCTCCGCGCCCAGCAAGTTCGAGGCGCTCGCCGCCAGCGACGCGCTGGTCTTCGCCCACGGCGCCCTGAAGACCGTCGCCGCCGCGCTGATGAAGATCGCCAACGACGTGCGCTGGCTCGCCTCCGGCCCGCGATCGGGCCTGGGCGAGCTCACCATCCCCGAGAACGAGCCGGGCAGCTCGATCATGCCGGGCAAGGTCAACCCCACCCAGTGCGAGGCGCTCACCATGATCGCCTGCCGCATCCTGGGTAACGACGTGGCCATCGGCGTCGGCGGCAGCCTGGGCAACTTCGAGCTGAACGTGTTCCGCCCGATGATCGCGGACGCCTTCCTGCAGAGCGCGCGCCTCCTCGCCGACGGCGTGCGCTCGTTCGTCGATCACTGCGTGCTCGGCATCGAGCCGAACCGCGCGCGCATCGCCGAGCTGCTCGACCGCTCGCTCATGCTGGTGACGGCCCTGAACCGTCACATCGGCTACGACGCCGCCGCGAAGATCGCCAGGACGGCGCACGCCGAGGGCACCACCTTGAAGGCGGCGGCGACGAACCTCGGCCTGGTCAGCGCCGAGCAGTTCGACGAATGGGTGCGGCCGGAGGCGATGGTGCGGCCGACGACGTGAGCGACGCGGCGAGCACACGCTGGTCGCCACCCGCCATGGCTGGGAGGTGACGACGCGGCCGGTGGCCGACCTCCCGCTCGCGTCGGTGACCGAGGCGGCGAGGTCCCGAGACGCCTGAGGAGGCTGCGCGGCGATCCGCCAGCCCGGCGCCAGCACCGACCGTCGCGGCCGGGCCCGCGTTCCGGGCTACCCTCTCCCGCGATGGACCTGGTCGTCGGCCACGATCTCACGACGCGCGGAGACGACGCGCTCCTCGCCGCGCTCCGCCTCGCCGCAGTCGAGCCCGACCTGGCCATCGGCGTGGTCCATGTGATCTCGCAGGCGGACCTGGAGAAGACCGGCGAGCTGTCGAAGGAGGACAAGCGACGGGTGGCGGTGGAGCGCGCCTTCCCCACGGTCTGGCGCCGCATCGAGGACGTGTGCGACGCGCACGGTCTCAGCACCGACGGGATGGACCTCGACGTGCAGATCGGTGTGGCCGCGGTGCATCTGGCGCGGAGCCAGGAAGCCATTGCCGATCACCTCCTCCAGGTCGCGTCGGACCACGGCGCCTCCCGGCTGATGCTGGGCCGGCATGGGCGCCCGGGTTGCGTCGCCGAGCACGTCCTCGGCCGCACCACGAAGCTCGAGGGCCCGGAGAGCGCGCCGGCGGGCACCATCCTCCTGGCGATCACGAAGACCCCGGCCTCGTAGAGCCGCCGGGGCTCTCGGCCGCGCCTGGTACGAGGGAGCCCTAGCCCGCGCCGCGCAGGCCCAGCACCACGTGGGCGAGACGGAGCGCCAGCCGCGCGTACACTGTCCACCTTCCCCCGAGCTTGCTGGCCGCCGTCTGCTCGAGGACCGACGATGCCAGCTCGACGGCGCTGCTGGCGGTGGCGAGCGAGCCCCGCTGGCGACCGGACCGGGCGATGGCGAGCTGGGTGCGCGCGATCCGCAGGCGGGTGACCGCGAGCTCCTTGCGCAATGCGATCTCGCGGCGGGTCACGAGACGATCTCGAGGATGTGTCGCGAGTCGCGCGCGAGCTCGCGGCGGGTCAGCGCGAAGAAGGGGCGACCGGCAAGCGAGCGCGCGCGGAGCGCGGCGACCAGCGCGGCGCCGAGGTTCAGCGCGGCGACCGCGCAGAGCGCCATCGGGGGCGAGACGGCCCACGGCCCGTGGCGGAGCACGAGCACCAGAGCGCCGTTCAGGGCCAACCAGCCGACGAGCGCGCCGACGGTCGCCACCACCACCCACACCAGGGCGGAGACCACGTTCTGACGCGCCTCGTGGAGCTCGACGGTGGACAGCTCACGATGCGCTGCGAGCAGATCGACGATCGCCGCGGTCCTCGTCGATCGGCCGGCCATGGCGTCTTACCTGCGGAAGGCGATGGCGCCCACCAGGACGCCAGCAGCGGCGGCGACGCCGATCGCCTGCCAGGGATTCTCGTGCACGTAGTCGTCGATCCCGACGGCGCGGTCCTTGAGATCAGCCTCCAGCTTCTCGAGCTGTGCGCGCGCAGCCTCCAGGTCGGCGTGCAGCGAGTCGCGCACCGCCACGACCTTGTCCTCGCCGAGGTCGGCGGTCGCAGCGACGAGCGCCTCCGCTCCGTCGATGAGACCCGCGAGGTGCGAGGTGCTGGTCTGGATGCCGTTGGACTTCCGCTTCCGCGGGGTCGTCGTCGAGGTGGCCATAGCCGCGCAATGGCAACAAGCGTGCCCCCGTGGCGAGCTGCCCCGGCTGGCGCATCGGGGGCACATCGAGGCGCGAACGTCTGGCCTCCTCGGGGGGAAACGCTCACCGCCACGCGCGAAAATGCCTCACCGAGGCGGCCGAGGTTGCACACCGACGATTCCTCGAGAGCTCGTCGCGAAGACGAGCGGGGAGCCTCGAGGAATGCTTATTTAGCCCGATGGTCGATCGCGCGCACGCCGCCCCTCCCGAGGCGTCCGCGCCCCGACCCTCGACGCTGCCCGGTGTGCCGAGGCCTCCAGCGCAGGTCCTCGAGATCCGACTGCCGACCGCAACGATCATCCGGATCGTCGCCGCCGCGGCCATCGTGTGGGCGACGCTGCGGCTGGGGCCCGAGCTACTGCTCGTCGCCTTTGCGGTCCTGTTCGCGGTCGCGCTGGCCCCCACGGTCGACGGCGTGGAGGCGCGCGGCATCCCCCGCTGGGTGGCGGTCTTCGTGCTCGCGCTCGCGGTGCTCGGCGCGCTGGTCGCGTTTCTGGGGTTCGTCGTGCCGTCGATCGTCGGGCAGATGGATCGCCTGGTGGGCGATCTGCCGGCGGTGCACGACCGGGTGATGGAGCGGCTGCCCAAGTCGAGGATGCTGCACACCGTCGTCGAGCAGGCCTTCGCCGCGCCGCAGTCCCCCGAGCTGCTGGGGAACATGAAGCCGCTGGCGGTGGGGCAGACCGCGCTGTCCGCGGCAGTGACCGGGATCCTCCTCGTGGTGCTCACGCTGTACTTCGTGCTCGAGGGCAAGCGCCTCTACGCCTGGCTCCTCGCCTACGTGCCGCGGCGACACCGAGCGCGCATCGCGCAGACGGTGCCTGGCGTATCGGGCATGATCCAGGCGTTCGTTCGCGGGCAGCTCCTCATCTCCGGGCTGTTCGCGATCTTCGTCGGCATCACCATGACCGGGCTCGGCGTGCAGGCGGCGCTGCCCCTCGCCATCCTCGCCTTCGTCTGCGACGTGGTGCCGGTGGTCGGCATCATCATCGCGACCGCGCCCGCCGCGCTGCTCGCGCTCGCCGACTCGCCGGCCAAGGCGGGCATCGTGATCGCGCTCTTCATGGGCTACCACATGTTCGAGACCTACGTGCTCGTGCCGCGGGTCTACGGCAACGCGATGCGGCTCAGCACGCTGGCGGTGCTGCTGGCCCTGATCGTCGGCGCGTCGCTGCAGGGCGTGCTCGGCGCGATCCTGGTCCTGCCGATCGTCGCGGCCTACCCGATCGTGGAGAAGATCTGGCTGCGGCGATACCTGTCGCCGGACGTGCTGCTCGACCACGACGCCCTGGAGCGCGACGACGAGAACGGCTCCGGGGACGCAGTGGCGACGATCCTCCTCGGGCAGCGCCACAGGCACGAGGGAGAGCTCGCGCTGAGGACGCCGACGCCGACGCCGCCGCCCGGGGTGGGTCCAGGGCCAGAAGGCCCCGCCTAGGGCTCGAGAGGGACGAGATGTTCGCCGCCGCCGTAGCGATGCTTCACCATAGGTGAACATGAGCGACGAAGGTGCAGTCCCCGAGAGCCTGCGCCGCTGGTTCGTCGTCCACTTCGTCGTCGACGCGCTGGTCGCCGTGCCGCTCTTCGTCGCCCCGCGCGCCGTGCTCGGGCTTCTCGGATGGGAGGAGATCGACGTCGCGATGGCGCGCGTCGTGGCCGCAGCCCGGGGACGGAGTGCGGGGGCGAGGAGCAGCGGGCACTCACCTCCACGGAGTAGCGACGCGAAGGGAACCCGTGCATCGCGCGTCCCTTCGCGGTAGACGCCGCACCCCTCGATGCCGCCGAAGAACGCCGCGCCCGCCACGCCCGCCGCCTCCGCTCCCCAGAGCCCGCCTCTCTCGGACTACGTGCGGGAGGCCGTGCGCGAGAAGGCGGCGCGCGACTGGCAGCGACTGCGGCAGCGAGGCGACGCCTTCGGCGCGATCGAGCGGATGCTCGCGACGCTCGCGGCCACCGAGCGCGAGCTGGCCGAGTGCGCGCCGGTCGTGCTGGCAGCGGCGCCCGAGGCCGGCCTCGGCTCGAAGCTCAAGAAGCTGCGCCGCACGGTCGACGAGGCGAGCGCCCTCGCGCGCGACATCGTCGACGCGCTGGGCGGCGCCACGAGCCGCGAGTCGCTCGAGGAGGCGCGCGGCGCGATCCTCGATGCGCTCCGCTCTGCGGGCCTCGACGAGCCCGCGCTCGACGCTCCCAGGCCTGAGTCCGCGGCCGCGGCCGCGGCCGCAGCCGACGCCGACGCCGGCGAGCCGCTGGCCACCGGCGAGGCGGAGCCGAGCTAGAGCTCCGCCGCGCCGCCGCGGTCCGGCTCCGGCTCCTTCGACGCCTCGCGCGGGGGCAGCGCCACCCGGAAGGTCGTCCCCTTGCCCGGCGCGCTGTCGAACGAGACCAGGCCCTCGTGGCGGCCGACGATGTTCACGACGATGGGCAGGCCGAGGCCGGTGCCGCGCTTCTTGGTGGTGAAGAGCGGCTTCCAGATGCTGTCCTTCAGCTCGGGGGGGATGCCCTTGCCGTCGTCGATCACCTCGATGACCGTGGAGCCCTCCTCGTCGAGGCGCGCCACGACGCGCACCACGCCGGTCTTGCTGACCGCCTCCACCGCGTTCTGCGCCAGGTTCACCAGCACCTGGCGGATCTGATCGGCGTCGACCGCGATGGGCGCGAAGCCCGCCGGCACCTCGTTGCGCAGCTCGATGGTGGGGGACGGCCGCGCCACCACCGAGATCACCTCCTCGATCAGGGCGTGGACGTCGGTGGTCACCCGGTGCGGCGCGCGGTCGCGCGCGAACTCCAGCAGCTCGGAGAGGATCGAGGTGCAGCGGCCGAGCTCGCGGGTGACGATGCCGAACATCTGCTGCACGCGCGCGTCGCCCTTCACCTCGGGGACCTCGCCGACGCGACCCTCGATGAAGGTCCAGGCGTTGCGGATGGCGCCGATGGGGTTGCGCAGATCGTGACCGATGCTGGCCGCCATCTGCCCGACGGCGTGCAATCGCTCGTTGAGGACCCGCACTTCCTGCGCCTCCTTCATCTTCATCTCGGCGAGCTTCTGATCGGTGACGTCAAAGGCGATGCCCTGGAGGAACAGCGGCTGGCCGCGATCGGTGCGCACCAGGCGCGCCTCGCCGTGGAGGAAGACGATGCGCCCGTCCTTGGCGTACACGCGGCAGGTGGCGCGGAACGGCCCCCCGGTCTGGATGCCGCGCGCGAACTCCTGGTGCCAGATGTCGCGGTCGTCCGGATGACATTGCGAAAACCAGAGGATGGGGTTGTCCATCCACTCTTCCTGGGAGAACCCGAGGATGTGCTCGATCTGCGGGCCGATGTAGATCTCGGGCGCGCCCTCCTCCAGGCTGACGGTGAAGGTGATGGCGGGGATCTGCTCGACCAGCGCCTGGTACCTCGCTTCGGCCCTGGCCTTGTCGGTGCGGAGGGCGCCGCCGGAGGGGACGATGATCTGCCGCTGGTCGGTCTCGTTGCCGTAGAGGGCCGCCGACAGGCTGGCCAGCGTCGCCATCAGCTCCTCGAGCTGGGCGATGTCGGGCACCGGCTGGGTCACGACGCACCTCGCGAGGCGGCGGCACGCTCGCGCACCCAGCCGCGCAGTTCGGCCATCCCCTCCCCGCTCCGCGCCGAGACGCGGAGTAGCGGCGCGCGCGGGTTCACCTCGCGCACCGCGCGCTCGGCAAGGGCGAGGTCGACGTCGAGGTGCGGCACCAGATCGAGCTTGGTGATCACCACCGCCGTCGCCGCGGCGAACATGTGGGGGTACTTGAGCGGCTTGTCCTCGCCCTCGGTGATGGAGAAGACGACCAGCCGCTCGTGGGCGCCGAGGTCGAACATCGCCGGGCACACCAGGTTGCCGACGTTCTCCACGAACAGGGTGGAGCCGGCCTCCATCGGCAGCTCCCCCAGCGCGTGGCCGAGCATGTGCGCGTCCAGGTGGCAGACCGCGCCGGTGTTGATCTGCACCACCGGCGCCCCGGCGGCACGGATGCGGTCGGCGTCGTTGGCCGTCGCCAGATCGCCCTCCACCACCGACACCTTCTCGCCGTCGCTCCGGCCTCTCAGGTAGCGCTCGAGCAGCGCGGTCTTCCCCGCCCCCGGTGCGCCCAGGATGTCGACGGCGAAGATGCCGCGCTCCACGAAGAGTCGCCGGTTCTCGGCCGCGAAGCGGGCGTTCTTGCCCAGCACGGCGTGCTCGAGGCGCACCGTGCGCGCCCGGTCGCCGCCGGGCTCCTGGTGGTGATGCTCGCGGTGGTGATGTTCGTGATCGTGATCGTGATCGTGGGCGTGATGGCCTTCGACCGGCGCCGCACCCACTTCGTGCTCGGCTCCCTCGCATCCACAGACGGCACACATCACGCCACCTCCATCTCGACGACCGTCAGCTCGTGGCCGGAGAGCTCCTCGAGGTCCTCGCTGCCACACGCGCAGCGACCCCAAGGGCGCACCAGATCGACCATGCCCTCGCACGCGCGACAGCGGGCGCGACCGGGCACCTCCTCCAGGACGAGCTCGGCGCCCTCGGCCGACGTGTCCTTCGCGCAGAGATCGAAGCAGAATCGAAGCGCGTCCGGGAGGACGGCGGCCAGCTTGCCGACGCGGACGCGCACCCGGCGCACGGGGCGCCCAGCGGCGCGCTCGACGACGACGTCCACGATCTCCATCGTCAGCCCGAGCTCGTGCACGAGAGGCCTCCGACGTCGGCCCCGCCCTCGATCGCCGGCTGGGTCGCGGGCTGGGCGAGGAGCGACGACACGACCTCCAGGACCAGATCGACGGCGCGCGGGACGGCCGCCTCGACCGCGGGGCTCAGACCGAGCGCGCCTTCCTCGTCGCCGAACGTCGCGGGCTCGCAGCCGACGAGCCGGAGCTGGCGCGGCGTCTCCCCGCGCGCGCGGCGGGCCACCGCCCACGCGATGACATCGGTGGCGGTGAGACCGTGCGGGGCGGCATCGGCGGGTCCGCGGGCGCCGCCCTCGGGGTCGAGGACCACCAGCGTGCCGGGTGCGCGGCCTCGCCCGACGACGTCGACCACGATGACCGCCTCGTGTCGCTCCATCCAGAAGCGGAGATCGAGCGCGGAGGTGCCGAAATCGCGCGCGACGACCCCTGCTGGGAGGGGGCGTGCCGCCAGGCGCCGCAGGACCTCGCATCCAAAGGCGTCGTCGCCCAGGAACACGTTGCCGACGCCGGCGACCAAGATCGTCACGCCGGACCTCCCCCTTCGCGCAGAGGCGGAGCGAGCGGCGGCGCTGCGCGCGGCGGCGCCAGCCGCGCCTCGTCGGGGGTGACGAAGAAGCGGTGGCCGAGGCCGGAGGCGCTGGCGCCCAGATCGCGGCCCGGATCGTCGTCGAGGACGACGACCAGGTGCTCGCGACCCTCGACCTCGACCAGCACGTCGACGACGCGCGCGCGACGACCCAGCAGCGCCGCGTCCAGCGAGTCGCGGCCGCACGGCGCCAGCACCACGTCGTCGCCGACGCCGACCAGCGCGTCCCCGGCGCGCACCCGGAACGTCGTGGTGCCATCGCCGGCGGCGACGGGCACGCGGAAGCCGCGGACCGCACCGTGGAGCGACGCGACGTCGTCGTCGTCGAGCGCGGCGATGCGGTCGACGAGCGCCGCCGCGCGCGGATCGGTGGCCGCGATCGCTCGTCGTTCGTCGTCCCCCAGCGCGCGCAGGCACAGGGTGAGCAGCTCGTCGTTCTCGGTCGCATCGAAGAAATCGGCCGGGCTCTCCGGCGCGATCTGCGGATGGTCGGAGAGGATGATGGGGCTGGCCACGGCCAGGTGAGCCTCGCCGGCGCGACCGGCGAGGACGAACCACGCGCCGTCGGGCTCGCAGGCCTCGGCCGCCGCGGCCAGCTCCGCCGGCGGGTCGACCACGCTGGCAAAGATCCCTCCCTCCACGAGGAGGGCGACGTGCGCCGAGTGCATGAGGCCGAGCGCTTCGTCCCCGAGGCCGCGGGACGCGTTGCGGAGGGTGCAGCGCAGGATGAGGGCGCCGCCGGCGACCGGACGCACCGCCAGGTGCACCGTCGCCACGATCGGCGCCGCGGTGCGCTCGACGCGCGCCGCGATCGCCGCCCCGGGGGAGGTTCGCAGATCCTCCACCGCGTCGAGCGGCTGGGCCTCGATGGCCACCTCGACGCCTGCGCCCGCCAGCTCCGCGAGGGACCAGGGCCCGCGCAGGCCGATCACCTCGCGCGCCTCCTCCCACGTGGCCACCTCGCGCCCGCCGACGGTCGCACGCTCCACCGGGCGGCCCGCGCCGTCGCGCACGGTGCGGCGCACCGGCTGGAGAAAGGCGACGCGCGCGGTGATGCGCGTCGCCGGATCACCGACCAGGGGGATCTCCGCGCTCTGCGACGAGCGACGAAAGGTGCACGTTGCCTCGGGCGCGAGCTCGCCGAAGGACACGCGACCCCGGTTCTTCAGCGCACCGGCGCGATAGGGAAAGAGCAGGTAGCCCTCGTAGAGGAGCGCCTCCGCCAGACGCGCCACCGGCGCGAACCCAGGGTCGTCGCTCACGGCTCGGGGTCCTTGCGCCGCAGCTGCACCAGGTTCGCCTCGTCGGGGCGGACCACGATCTGGTCGGCGTCGGGCAGCTGCTCGAGGAGCGCGCGCTCGATGCCGAGGACCGCGGACACGGAGCCGCCGCGGGCGCCGGCGCCCACCAGGACCACCCGACCCGTCACCGAGATGAGCCGCAGGTCCGGGTACGCGCCCTGCGCGCGCTCGACGGCCGCGCGCGCACGCTCGTCGAACGACGCCGGGTGCAGCTCGTGGAGCACCAGGAGCGCCTCGACCGCCGGGTCGGCGAGCACCGCGGCCGCCGCCGGCCCCGCCGCGCGCAGCAGCTGGGCCAGGCCCTGACGGTGCAGCTCCAGCAGCACGCGAGCGAGCTCTCGGGCCTCCGTCTTGCGCTCGTCGTCGGGCCAGGACTCGATCGCGGCCAGGCGCGCATCGACGTCGGCGTAGGCGCGGTCCAGCGCCTCCGAGCTGCGAGCGCCGCTGTCGCCCACCGCGGCTACTCGTCCCCCGGGGAGCCGACGTCGCTGCGCGGGCCGAAGCCGGGCTCGTGGCGCACCGTGATCTCGCGCCCGTCGCCCAGGTACATGTGCACGCCGCACGGCAGGCAGGGGTCGAAGCTGCGCACGGTGCGCATGATGTCGATGCCCTTGAAGGTCTCGGGCGGGTTCTCCTCGAAGATGGGGGTTCCCTCGATGGCGTCCTCGTAGGGCCCCGGCGTCCCGTAGGAGTCGCGCGGGCTCGCGTTCCACGGGGTCGGCGGGTACGGGTGGTAGTTCGCGATCTTCCCGTCCCGGATCACCAGGTGGTGGGACAGCACGCCACGGACCGCTTCGGTGAAGCCACAGCCGATGCCCTCGTCCGGCACGGTGAATGGCTCCCACGTCTTGGTGTGTCCGGCCCGGATCTCCTCGAGCGCCTTCTCAGCGAAGTGCAACGCGCACGCCGCTGCGTAGGCCTGGAAGTAGGTCCGAGCCCGGTTGCGCTCGATCGTGTTGCTCCACTGCGGGACGTTCCACTCGAAGGACACGGGGCCCTTGAGCGCGGTCTTGGGAAGGTTGATCTGCACACTCGTGCCGGTGGCCTTGATGAAGCCGATGTCCACCAGGCCCGCCAGCGCCGTTGCCCACAGCCTGGCAAGGGGGCCGCCGCCGGTGTCGAGGGCAAGGTGGTCCTTGCCGTCGAACCAACGTGGGGACATGACCCAGCTGTACTTGTCATCCATGTCGCGCTTCTGCGGACGTGGGTTGGTGTGCTGGTTCCACGGGTGCCGGCGGTCGACCGGGTTACCCAGGGGGTCATTCTTGACGAACATCTCCTGGTGCTCCCAATCGTCGTAGTACGACGATCCGAGCAGGATCCGGATACCCAGGTTGATGTCCACCAGGTCGTTGGTGACCAGCTTGCCGTCAACCACGACGCCCGGGGTCACATACATTGCCCGACCCCATTGGGTCATGTCCTTGTATTCGAAGTTGCAGACATCCGGGTCCTGGAAGGAGCCCCAGCAGGCGAGCAGCGTGCGGCGCAGGCCGGACTGCTCGTAGCCCGGGAGTGCCTGGTACATGAAGTCGAACAGGTCGTCGTGCATGGGGACGACCTTCTTCATGAACTCGATGTAGCGCATCAGCCGGGTCATGTAGTCGGTCATCAGCTGGATGGTGGCCACCGTGCCGACACCGCCCGGGTACAGCGTGGACGGGTGCACGTGGCGCCCTTCCATGAGGCAGAACATCTCGCGCGTGTAGCGGCTGACCTGCAGCGCTTCCCGGTAGAACTCACCGGTGAACGGGTTCAACGACCGCATGATGTCGCCGATCGTGCGGTTGCCGTGGTCTCCGGCGTGCGGTGCAGGTGTGGCATTCGCGCGCTCGAGAACGCCTGGGTTGGTCTCGGCGATCATTCGCTCGCAGTAGTCCACGCCGACCAGGTTCTCCTGGAAGATGTTGTGGTCGAACATGTACTCGGCAGCTTCACCGAGGTTGACGATCCACTCGGCCAGATTCGGCGGCTTGACGCCATAGGCCATGTTCTGCGCGTAACAAGAACATGTGGCGTGGTTGTCGCCGCAGATCCCACAGATGCGGCTGGTGATGAAGTGGGCGTCGCGCGGGTCCTTGCCCTTCATGAAGATCGAGTAGCCGCGGAAGATCGAGGACGTGCTGTGGCACTCCACGACCTCCTTCTGCTTGAAGTCGATCTTGGTGTAGATCCCGAGGCTCCCGACGATCCGGGTGATCGGGTCCCACGCCATCTCGACGAGGCCTTTGTCGTCGG
>JBKJLX010000757.1:0-9392 GCA_046596645.1 Polyangiaceae bacterium | reverse complement strand
TACGACGACGACGACTCCACGACCAAGGCCGTGGGCAAGGCGGTCGACACCTTCAGCGCCAAGTACAAGGCGGCGAAGGAGACGGTCGCGAACGTCCAGAAGGCCCTGTCCCTCCTGCCCGGCGGAAAGAAGCTCGTGAGCGCCATCAACAAGATGCTGTCGAAGGCGGGGCACGAGGCCCTCGACGTGACCGCCAAGGGCGCGCAGAAGATGGCGGCAGCGGACGCGGTGGGCTCGCAGGGCCGGAGCATGCCGAAGGTCGGACACTTCGCGGCGCCTCACAACCTGCAGGCGGCCAGGCACTCCGCGTCGATTTTCGGCGTGTCGAACGCCTTCGTCTTCGGCGGCCGGACCGCGACCATGTCCTCCAAGGGGCACGCGAACGTCATCGCAACTGATCAGGTCAACCTCAAGTCGAAGAAGCTGGTCGAGGTCGCGGCGCCCACCGTACAGGTGACCACCCAGAAGCTCACCGACATCCACTCCGAGGACAGCATCGTGATGACGGCGGCCGTCAAGGGGAGCGCCAAGGAGACGTCGTCGGTCACGGTGCAGGGAAAGAAGGATGTTCTTTTGGAGAGCACGACGGAGAGCATCCGCGGCAAGGCCGAGAAGAGCATCTCGATGCTGGCCAGGGAGAATGTCGCCTTCACCGCCACCAAGGAGATGCACTTCGCGGTCGAGGAGAAGGACTTCGACCTCAAGGTCAAGGCCGGGAAGGCGTCCGTGTACGCCAAGCAAGACGTCGCGGTCACCTCGTCGGAGGCCGGCATCTCGCTCAAGGCCGCCAAGTCCATCAAGCAGGAGTCGAAGAGCGCGCTGATCAAGACCGAGAACGACGTGAACGTCATCGCGAAGAACGTCCAGTTGAAGATCTCCAAGGAGTGCGTCATCAAGGGCGGCAAGATCCGGCTGGCTTGATCACCCCGATCCGATGAACACCGCCGAGGAATTCCAGGCCGCGCTCTCCGCCGGCAAGCTCGCCTACCAGACCATCGAGGATCTGAACCTCGACGGCCTGGTGGCCGAGGGCGTCGACCTGACCGGCTGCACGCTGCGTCGCGTCTCATTGCGCGGCGCACGCCTCGCCGGGGCGAAGCTCAACGGCGCGCGCCTCGACGTGGTCGACTTCTCGGGCGCCGACCTCTCCAGCGCGATCGGCGCCCAGCTGGACGCGAGCTCCATCTTCGGCGCACCGATGACGACCTTCTCCGGGGCGCGGCTGGACGGCGCAGCGCTGGAGGGGGCGCGCCTCGACGGCGCCATCCTCGACGACGCCTCGCTGTCCGGCGTCGTCCTCACCGCTGCGGATCTCTCTCGCGCCACTGCCAGGCGGCTCGCGGCCCCGAACGTGATCCTGTCGCGCGCCAAGCTCGCCGGCGCCGACCTGCGCGGCAGCGATCTCGAGGGCTCGGTGCTGACCGGTGCCGACCTCTCCGCCGCCCGCCTCGGCGGCGTGTCCCTCCGCCACGTCGACCTCACGACGTGCACCCTCGTCGGCGCCGACCTCACCCGCGCCGATCTCGCGCACGCCATCGCGCCCGGCTACGACGCGCGCGCCCACGGCGTTCCGCGCGACGTGAGCGGCGCCGATCTGACGGGTGCCAACCTGGCCGGCCTGGACCTGCGGCAGACGGTGCTGCGCCGCGCGCGCCTCTCCGAGGCCCACCTGGAGGGCGCCGATCTCGCCGGTGCCGACGCGTCGTGGGTTCAGCTCCGCGGCGCGCACCTCGGCCGGGCCAGCCTTGCGGGGACCAACTTCACCGGGGCCGACCTCACGTCCGCCGATCTCTGCGGCGCATCCCTCGCCGGCGCCAACCTCACCCAGGCCGATTTCACCGCCGCCCGGGCCGCGGACGTCTCCCTCGACGGTGCGACCATCGACGAGACGATCTGGTCGGGATGCGATCTCACCGGCGCGACCCTCGGCACGGCCTCGCTGCGCGGCACCTCGTTCGCCGAGGCGCGCCTGGGCGCGGTGGATCTCTCGAACCGCGACCTCGACGGCTGCGATCTCCGCGGCGCCTCGCTGGCAGGCGCCAACCTGCGCGGCGCCAAGCTGCGACGGGTCGACCTCGAGGGCGCCGACCTCTCCGGCGCCGACCTGCGCGGCGCCCTGGTCGGCAAGAGCGATCTAACCTCGGCCGACCTCACCGCGGCGAACCTGGAGGGGGTCGACCTGACCTCGACCGAGATCGACGAGGCGTGCCTCGATGGCGCCGATCTGCGCACCGCGCGCATCCTCAAGGCCGACCTCACCGGGGCCGACCTCCGCAGCATGAAGCTCACAGGCGCCTCCCTGGTGCAGACCCTCTTCGAGGAGTGCGACGCCGCCGGCGTGGACTTCACCGGCTGCGATCTCACCGACTCGACCTTCACCAACTCCGACTTCACCGGGGCGAACCTCACCGGGGTGCGCGCGGTCCAGGTGAACCTCTCCCAGTGCGATCTCACCGGCGCCAACCTGCGCCGCATCCAGGCGACGCGAGCCAACTTGCTGGAGGCGAACCTCGAGAAGGCCGACCTGGAGGGCGCACAGCTCGACGACGCCTGCCTGGAGAAGGCCTCGCTGAGGACGGTGAAGGCCGCCAACGCGAACTTCAGCCGCGCCCGCTTCATGGGCGCCGATCTGCGCGAGGCGCGCATGACCGGCGCCAGCTTCCGCTGGGGCGACCTGTCGCACGCCGACCTGCGCAACGCCGACCTCAGCAAGGCCGATCTTCGCAGCGCCAACGTCCACCGCGTCAAGGGCGACGGGGTGAAGCTGGAGGGGGCGGACACCCGCGACATGGAACAAACCGATCCCGCGCGCGCCCGCGCCGAGGACTTCAAGCCGCGCTGACGAGCAGCGAGGAGGAACACGCTATGTTGCCGCCGATGACCGCCAAGCGAGAGAAGGCACGCCCGGGCGTCGCCGTGCACGCCGCGACCGCTGCCGCGATCGTCGCCCTGGAGGGTGATGATCGGGTGACCGTGCGCGTCGCGACGGGAGCGGCCTCCCACGGCGCCGCCTCGACCACGCCGGCGACGCGGGCGCTCCCCGCGAGGATGACCAGCCTGGCCGGGTACACCCCGACGGTCGGTGATCGCGTCCTGGTCGCGGGGGAGGAGAGCGACCTGTATGTGATCGGCGTCCTCCGCGCGGCGCTGCCGCCCACGCTGGAGCGACCGCTCACGCTTCCTGCCACGCTGTCCGACGGCGCCACGGTCGCGCTGGTCGACGGCGAGCTCGAGCTCCGCGATCCCGCGGGGCACATGCTGGTTCGCTACGCCGCCGGCACCGCCGAGATCGCGGCGCCTGCGGGCGATCTTGTGCTCTCTGCCCCCTCCGGCCGCGTCGTCCTCCGCTCAGGCCTCGACGTCACCATCGAGGCCACGCGCGACGTGGTCCACCGGGCCGGGCGCTCGATCGCGCTCTCGGCGCAGGCGGCCGGCGACCCCGACGCCACACCGCAGATCCTCATCTCCCCGCGGTCCGTGTCCACGGCGACCGACCGCGTCGTCACCACGGCCCGTGAAGTCGTGACCGCCGCGCGCGACGTCAAGACCATCGCCGACCTGGCGACCACCACCACCAAGGCCTTCGCGGTGGCGACCGAGCGCTACGAGCTGTCGGCCACGCGCATCGTCGAGAAGGCGCGCGACGCCTACCGCGACGTGAGCGACCTCGCGCAGTCACGCCTGGGCCGGGTGCGGACCGTCGTGGCGGGGGTGTACTCGCAGCGCGCGCGTCGCACGGTCATCAAGTCGGAGGACGACACCAGCATCGACGGCCGCAAGGTGCTGCTGGGCTGATCGGGCGGGCTGAGCCGGGGCATCGGCCCCGGCGGAAGGAGCGGGAGGGGAGCCATGGGCAAGTCGGCGTCGAGCAAGAAGGGTGGCGTCGCCATGGCGCAGGCGAACGTCTGCAAGACGCCGCCGGCTCCGCCGGTGCCGGTGCCCTACCCGAGCATCGCGCAGCTCGGCAGCACTGACAAAGCCATCGCCAAGGTCGTGCTGGAGAACAAGGAGACCGTCGTCGAGAGCTCGAAGATCAAGAGCTCCAGCGGGGACGAGGCGGGCACGCTCAAGGGCCTCATCTCGAGCAAGAACATGTCCGAGGTGAAGTTCAAGAAGTACAGCTCCAAGGTCTACGCCAAGGGCAAGAAGATCATGTTCCACAGCGGCAGGACGGCGCACAACGGCTCGAACGCGAACCAGCCGGTGGGCGCACACATGCAAGCGTCGCAGTCCAAGGTCGAAGTCGCGACGTGACCGCACCGTTCGTCGACGTCACCTCGCTGGCGCCGGCGGGAGTGGTCGCCTGCGCCACGCGCACCTGGCGCGGCCCGAGGACGCGTCACCTGACCGTCGTGGTCAAGGTGATGCTCGAGCTCGTCCCCGGAGGCCGCGCGCGAGTCGTGCCCGGCGCCGCGATCGCTGCGAAGGAGCGGCACTATCGAGGCCTCCCCACCCGCAGCGTGGAGGAGGCGAGCGATCTCGCGCCCTACCTCGCGCGCTGCGACGTGACGCTGCGCGGTCACGCGCACGCCCCGGGCGGGCAGCCGGTCGCGACCTCCGCGGTCCGCCTGGCGATCCAGGGGCAGGCGCGCATCCTCGACCGCACCTTGCACGTCGTCGGCGAGCGCGCGGGCGCGGGCGCGCCGCCGCAGCCTTTCCAGAGGATGCCGCTCGACTGGGAGCACGCGTTCGGCGGCAAGGCCGTCGCCGAGAACCCGGTGGGTCGCGGCGCCGACGCGTCGGGCTCGGGCGCGGTGCCGGCGAACGTCGTCGACCCTGCCGATCCGCGCCGTCCCGCCTCCTTTGCGCCGATCTCGCGCTACTGGCCGGCGCGCGCGCGCGCGCTGGGGGTGACCCCGCGCGGCGCCGTCGACGGGGACGAGCCGACGGTGGGGGACGGCTTCGACTGGGGCTACTACCAGGTGGCGCCGTCCGAGCAGCAGGTTCCCTGGCTCGCCGGCGAGGAGTGGCTGGTCCTCGACGGGGTGCACCCGCTGCTCCCGCGCGTGCAGACGCAGCTCCCCGCGCTCCGCGGCGCGGCCCTGGTGCTGGTCCACGCCGGCGGCGTTTACGGCCCCGCGCGACCGGTCGAGCTCCACGCCGACACGCTCGCCATCGACGCCGATCGCCTGCACGCGGCGATGGTGTGGCGCGGCAGCGTGGTGCTGGAGCCGGGGCTCGAGCTCTCCCAGCTCCGCGTGCTCGGTGCGCTCCAGGTCGAGGGCGAGCCCGTCGCCTGGCCCGACCTGCGAACGCTGGAGGCCCCGCGCGCACATGGCGGAGAGACAGGTGCTGGGCCGGCCGCGCTCGGCTCGGGGACGGTGATGCTCCCCGATGATGCGCCGGCCGTCTCCGTGGGGAGCGGCACCGTCGCCGTCCTCCCCGACGACGAGCGGATAGCGGCGCTGCCCTTCTCGCAGCGCGCGGCGCCGCCGGCACCGCCACCGCCACCGCCGGGGCCGCCGCCGGCGCCCGAGCCGGCGCCGATGCTGGGGACGATCAACCTCTCGCCGGATGATGAGTTCCAGGCCTCCCTCCTGCCGACGACGCCGTTCCGCGAGGGCGCGTCGGTGGAGGAGGCGCTGGAGGGCGCGAGGCGCGCGGCGGGTGCGATCGCCACGGCGCCCGACAGCGGCGCGACCGGGCTCGGACGCACGGTGGGCCTCTCCTTCGGTGAGGCGCAGCTCGCTGCCCGTCGCGCTGTCACACCCTTCCCGACGGCCCATGTGACGCGCTCGCCCGCCTCCGCCCGCGGGGAGGCGGGGACCGAGGCATCCGGCCCGCGCTGGGTCGCCGACGATACGACGTCCAACGCCGTGTCCCGGGCGCGCCGCCGCGTGCCGAAGCGGGAGAGCCCCAACGTCCCCATCGTCAACGTGACCACGCTGGATGCGGCGACCACGCCCTGGCAGGTGCAGCCCCCGCAGGACTCGCTCACGGTCATCGTCAAGGGCACCTTCGACATCGTTCCCGGCGGCGCCATGACGCTCCGCGAGGAGAGCGATCTCCTCGACGGCGACCGCCACGTCGAGGACGACATGGCGAAGAGCCTGGTCACCGCCTCCGACTTCGCTCTGGTGAAGCCGCGCGCCGACGTCACGCTGAGCGGCCACGCGCACGCCTCGGGCAAACCCGCGACGGTGGTGCGGGTCAACCTCCGCTTCGGCGGCGGGGCGGCGCCCACGGGCTTCGACCGCGCCATCGCGGTCCTCGGTGAGCGGTCGTGGAAGCGCTCGGGCAGCTCCTTCGTCCCCGGCGATCCGGCGCCCTTCACCTCGATGCCGGTGGTCTGGGAGCGTGCGTTCGGCGGGCCCCAGCACGGGCCCAACCCGGTCGGGGTCGGGCACGCCGCGCCGGGCGCGCCGCCCGCGCCGCTCCCCAACCTGGAGGACCCGCGCAAGCCGATCATGGCGCCGACCGACGTGCCCGCACCCGCGTGCTTCGGTCCCGTCGCACCGGCCTGGGCCGAGCGGTCCTCCCGCCTGGGCACCTACGACGACCTCTGGGTGGCCACGCGCTGGCCCTACTTCCCGACCGACTTCGACTGGGGGTCGTTCCAGGCCGCACCGTCGCTCCAGCAGATCGATCACCCGCACGGCGACGAGAGCTTCGAGGTGCGGGGCATGCACCCCGACCACGCGAAGCTCGAGGGGCGGCTGCCAGGCCTGCGCGTGCGCGCCTTTGCGCTCGAGCGCGAGGAGCTCGGCGGCGACTTCTTCGAGATCGCGCTGAAGCTCGACACCGTCCACCTCGACGTCGACGCCATGAAGGCGACGCTGGTCTGGCGCGGGCTCTGCGAGGTGACGGACGACGAGGCCCCGGAGCTGGAGACGCTCTTCATCCACACCGAGCCGCTCGCCGACGCGGCGCTGCCGCTGCCGGTGGTGAAGGAGCTGCTGTTCGAGGCGGTCGCCCCCGATCTCGACGAGGCCGAGGAGCCGCCGGGCCCCGCGCTCACCGAGGCCCCGCAGGCGCTCGCCGCCGATCCGGCGCTCCGCGAGGCGTGCGTCGCGGCGCTGGCGACGGGCGCGGCGCTCGACGGTGCCTCGCTTGCAGGCGCCGACCTCTCCGGTCTCGACTTCGGCGGCCGCTCGATGCGCGGCGTGGAGGCCAAGGACGCCTCCATGCGCGGGGCACGCCTGGCCGGCGCCGACCTCTCGGCCGCGCAGCTGGGCGGCGTCGACCTCACCGACGCCGACCTGCGCGGCGCGAACCTGGCCGGCGCCGACCTCACCGGCGCCACCCTGGAAGGGGCCCGGCTCGACGGCGCGTCGCTCGAGGGCGCGGACCTCACCGGCGTCCGCGCCGAGCGTGCGGTCTTCGTCGAGGTCTCGGGCGAGGGCGTGCAGCTGGTCGGAGGCCGCTTCGCCGACGCTCGCTTCGACCGCGCGCGCCTGGCAGGCGCCGACTTCACCGAGGCCAACCTCGACCGCGCCGTCCTCGAGGGGGCGGTCATGCCCGAGGTGCGCCTCTACTACGCCAAGGCGGAGGGGGCGCGCTTCGACCGCGCGCAGATCGACGAGGCGCGCTGCGACGACGCGCGCCTCCTCCAATGCTCGTTCGCCGGTGTGAAGGCGCCGGGGTCGACCTGGGAGAAGGCCGAGCTATCCGGCTCCACCTTCGCCGGGGCCCAGCTCGCCGAGGCCAGCTTCAGCCGCACCATCGCCGAGAAGGTGAGCTTCCAGGGCATCGATGCCCCGGAGTCGCGCTTCGCCCGGGCCCGGCTCGCCGGCGCGAACCTGGCAGGTGCCAACCTGCGCGAGGCCGACTTCGAGCGGGCGGACCTCACCGGCGCCGACCTCCGCGCCGCGAATCTCCACGGGGCGGAGACGTGGAAGGCGAAGCTCAAGGGCGCGCGCCTCGACGAGGCCATCCTGACCCTGACCAAGCTGGCCCCTCCCGCGCTTCCCAAGCGCTGACGCCGCTTTCGTGGCCCGGCGGAGGCGCGTGGTACGCTGACGCGTCGCCGTGTTGACCGAAGGGCAGATCCTCGAGGGGAAGTACCGGGTCGAGCGCCTCCTCAGCAAGGGGGGCATGGGCGCGGTGTTCGTCGGCCAGCACACGAACATCAAGCGCAAGGTCGCCATCAAGGTCCTGCACGAGGGCGTCGGCGCCAACAGCGAGACCATGCAGCGCTTCGAGAAGGAAGCGCAGGCCGCGGGGCAGATCGGCTCCGACCACATCGTCGAGGTGCTCGACCTGGGCAACACGCCCGAGGGCGACCGCTTCATGGTCATGGAGTTCCTCGACGGCGAGACGCTGACCGATCGCATCAAGAAGGGCGGACGGCTCACGCCGCTCGCCGCGGTGCCCCTCATCACCCAGCTGCTCGAGGGGCTCGCCGGCGCGCACGCCGCCGGGATCGTCCACCGCGATCTCAAGCCCGACAACATCTTCATCCTCAAGGAGAAGGCGGGTCGGAAGGACTTCGTGAAGATCGTCGACTTCGGCGTCTCCAAGTTCGCATCGCTGGAGGGCGGCGCCGGCGGGCAGACCAAGGACGGCGCGGTGATGGGGACGCCGTACTACATGAGCCCGGAGCAGGCGCGCTCCGCGAACGAGGCCGACGGGCGCAGCGACCTCTACTCGGTGGGCGTCATCCTCTACGAGGCGGTCACCGGCATGGTGCCGTTCCAGGCGAGCACCTTCACCGATCTGCTGTTCAAGATCGTCTTCGAGCAGCCGCCGCACCCCAACCAGATCGTCCACGATCTCGATCGCGACTTCGCCCAGCTCATCATGACGGCGATGGCGCGCGATCCCGCGGCGCGCTTCCAGACCGCACAGGAACTCCAGGCGGCGCTCCACGGGTGGATGGCGACGCGCGGCGGCGTTCATCCCGCTGTGAACGCCGCCCCGGCGACCCTGGCAAGCGCGTCCGGTCCCGCGTACGGCGCTGCACCGCACCACCACGCGCCGTCGTACGGCGGTGGACCGGCGTCACAGCAGCCGATGAGCGGCCCCCACAGCGAGCCGAGAACGGCCATGTACCAGGCGCCTCACGCCGGCGGCGGCACCGTCGCCTCGAGCCCGATGGGCACCTCGCAGGGGCAGTCCGGCTCGCACCACCACGGCGCGCCCTTCCCCTCGGGAGACGACATCACGCACCGCCAGCGCCGCGCGGGCGACGAGGACGCGACCCATCGCCAGCCGAACCAGAGCCAGCTGGGTCAGAGCCAGCCGCACCAGAGCCAGCCGCACCAGAGCCAGCCGCACCAGGGCCTGCAGGGCGGCCCGGCGGGGATGGGGTACGACACCGGCAAGGCCTGGCAAGCCGCCAGCCCCCCGCCGAGCAGCCGCGTCGGCGTGGTCGCGGTCGCGGTCGTGGCCGCGCTGGCCCTCGGGGGCGGCGCTGCTTTCTTCGCCTTTGCCGGGAAGAAGGCGCCAGCCGC
>JBKJLX010000713.1:0-5065 GCA_046596645.1 Polyangiaceae bacterium | reverse complement strand
GCTCCACGTCCTCGCCGGCGAGACCGACGACCTGGGCGACGGCGAGACCTTCGCCATCGATCTGGAGGACGACGGCGCTTTCCACGAGGTCGAGATCGCGGTCGACGCGGCGGTGGCGCCGGCGGCCATCGCCATCGAGCCCTTCGAGGGCGACATCGGGACGCTGACGCTCGACTGGGTGCGCATCGACCTCGGGGGCGAGGCGCCCGGCGGCGAGGGCGGCGGCGCGGGCGACGGGGACGGCGAGGACGAGGACGGCGACGGCCCGCGGGGCGGCGGCGGCGACGACGCCGGTGATGCGGCGGCCGACGGCGACGGATGCTCCTGCCGCGCCGCGGGCGCGCCGGACGCGGGCGGCGCGGGCCTGGCCATGGCGACCCTCGCCGCGGGGCTGGTCGTGGCGCGCCGCCGCCGTCGCTGACGACGCGAGGCGCTCGACACCGGCTCGTTGGAGCCTCGATGCTGGGGGCGATGAGCCCCGCCCCCAAGCTCCGCCGCCTGGTGATGTTCAAGCACGGCGTCGCCCACGTGGAGCGAAGCGGCCCGGCCGACGGGCCCTTCGAGCTCCGCGTGCGCCGCGGCGAGGTGAACGACGTCCTGAAGTCGCTGACCGCGGTGGTGCTGGAGGGTGACGCCCGCGTGGGCGCGGTGACCTTCGACTCGGCCGACGACCCGGCAGAGGAGCTCTCCGCGCGCAACCTCCTCCCCGCCCCCGGCGAGACGCTGGCCACCGTGGTGGCGGCGGTGCGAGGCCGGAGGGTCATCGCCGACGACGGCGCGAGGCACGAGGGCGAGGTGCTGGGGATCGAGGCCACGCCGATCGGCGAGGGCGCGTGGCGCCGGCAGATCGTGCTCAGAACGGCGGACGGCGCGATCACCCTGGTCGACCTGGGCGCGCTGCGGCGGCTCGAGCTGCTCGATCCCAGCTCGCGCGCCGACATCGACCTCCTGGTCGACAAGAGCCGCGCCATGACCGCGGGCGACGCCCGGCTCGTCCGCGTCGACGTCGTCGGCAAGACCGGGGACCTGCGCGTCGGGTACATCGTCCCCGCGCCGACATGGCGCGTCAGCTACCGGGTGGCGATCGACGACGACGACGGCGGGGCGCTGATCCTGGCGTGGGCGATCGTCCACAATCCGGCGGACGAGGACGTCGAGGACGTCGAGCTGATCCTCACGACCGGCCAGCCGGTCAGCTTCGAGATCGATCTCGCGCGGCCGAAGCGGCTCCAGCGCCCGGTGGTGGAGGAGCAGGAGCGCACCGTCAGCGCGCCGCGCCGGATCGAGCCCGACATGCGGCAGAAGGAGCGCCGCATGGCCCCGATGCCCCCTCCTATGGCGGCCTCCTTCGGCGCGCCGGCGGGGTTCGCGGCGCCGCAGGCCATGGCCGCGCACGACCTGGCCGACGCGCTGGAGCAGCAGGGTGCCGGCGCGGCCGAGCTGGGGGAGCGAGGCGAGCTCTTCGAGTACCGGGTGGCCAACCCGGTCTCCCTCCGCCGCGGGGGCTCGGCGATGGTGCCCATCGCGTCGGCCCGCATCGCGCTGCGGAAGGATCTGGTGTGGCGGCAGGGCTCGCCGCCCGCCCCCGATCGGGTGCTGGGCTTCGCCAACGCGACCGGCGCGGTGCTCGAGGAGGGGCCGGCCGTGGTCTACGAGGGCGGCGGCTACGCGGGCGAGGCGATGCTCCCCTACGCCGCGCGCGGCGCCGAGGTTCGCTTCGTCTACGCCAAGGACCTCGCGGTGCGCTGCTCGTCGAGCACCGTCACCCGCGACAGGGCGACCGGGGTGCGGCTCCTCGCGAGCGTGGTGGTGGAGGACCAGCTCCGAGAGTGGGTGCACACCTTCAGGATCGAGAACGACCACCACGACGCCGCCCGCGTCCTCCTCGAGCTGCCCATCCAGGGCGGGCGGACCCTGCGCGCGGGCGAGGTGGCAGAGCGGACGGCGAGCGCGCTGCGCTTCGCGGTGGAGGCTCCGGCGCACGGGGTCGCCGAGCTGGAGGTGATCGAGGGCAAGCCGTTCGGCCGGCAGGTGGCGTGGGGCGATCTCCGGGTGCACCAGCTGGCGGCCTGGCTCGATCGCAGGTTCCTCGACCAGCAGATCGCGGGCCGCCTGCGGGCGATCGTCGAGCAGGAGGACGAGGCCCGGCGTCTGGAGGCGCTGCGCGAGGTCCACATCCGTCTGCGCACCGAGAAGCAGGAGGAGATCCAGCGGCTGGCGCAGCAGCTTGGCGTCCTCGCGCAGCAGGGGCCGGAGGGGCACCTCCGCATCCGGTACGCGGAGCAGATGGAGGCCGCGCAGCGGGCGGTGGGCGAGTCCGAGATGCAGCTGCGCCAGCTGGAGAGGGGCGCGCAGAGTGCGCGGGCCGAGGGGCTCGCGCTCCTCCGTGCGCTGGTGGAGACGCCGGAGGCGCCGCCGTGACCCAGGGCGGGCCGCTGGCGACGCGGCGACGGCGCGTGATGACCCGGCTCTTCGCGGTCCACATGCTGTCGTACGCGGTCGCGTTCCCCTGGGCGATCGCGGCGATCCCGGCGGTGTTCGCCTGGGAGGAGCAGCACCTCGTTACCCTCGGGAGCGAGCACGACGCGGTCGTCTACGTGCTCAAGCTGGCGGCGTGGCCGACTCTCGCGGCCTTCCTCGTCCCGCACCTCCTCGGTGTGCCGTGGGCCCTCGCCCCCGAAGGCTCGCGGCGCGGGTCGATCCTCCTGGCCGGCGGCTGCTCGCTCCTGGTGTCGATCGCGCTGGGCGGTGCGATCTTCGGCTGGGCTCACGTCGTCCGTCGATGAGCCGTCTGCAGGTCTGGACGAGCGCCAGGGCGCATGTCATCTTCGGCTTGTCCAATATTTGTCCAGGACAGCCATGAACAACACCATCGATGAGGATGAAGAGAAAGGACCGCGATCCCATGGGCTTCGCCCGGGGCTGGTCCTCGCAGGCAGGTGGCGCCTCGAGGCTCCGGTCGGCGCGGGCGGGATGGGCGAGGTCTGGCGGGCACGTCACGTCCAGCTCGGCCGTCCCGCCGCGATCAAGGTCCTGACGGTCCCCTCCCCGGCGAACCGCGCCCGGATGCTCCGCGAGGCGCGGATCCTCGCCGGAGTCCGCCACCCCGCGTTGATCGAGGTCTTCGACGTCGGCGAGCACGAGGGCGCCCCGTGGTTCGTCATGCCCTGGCTCGACGCAGAGACGCTGACCCAGCGCCTCGCGCGAACCGGCCCGATGGATCCCGAGGAGGTGGTGCCGCTCGTGCTCCCGGTGATCGACGCACTCGCCCTCGCCCACCGAGCGGGCTTCGTTCACCGGGACGTGAAGCCGGACAACGTGCTGGTCACGCACGACGGCGGGACCGAGCGGCTGGTGCTCATCGACTTCGGCATCGCGCGGGCGCACGGCGGGGTCGACGGGCGCATCACCAGGACCGGGGCGCTGGTGGGAACACCCGAGTACATGGCGCCCGAGGTGCTGCGGGGGCGGGACGCCGACGTGCGCGCCGACGTCTGGGGCATCTGCATCACGACGCTCGAGGCGATCGCCGGCGTCTCGCCATTCCGACGCGGCGACTTCGTCGCGACCGTCCGCGCCGTCGTGGACGACGCACCGGCGGCGTGGCCGCCCTCGCTCGATGTGGTCCTGCGATCGGTGCTGCAGCGCGGGCTCGCCAAGGAGGCCGAGCGCCGCTTCGCCTCCGCCGAGCAGCTCCACGGCGCCCTCGCCGCGTGGTGGGCGGCGGTGAAGGACAGTCACCACGCGCGCACCGAGCCGCCCCCGCGACGCACGCCGCAGCCCACGCCGCAACCGCCGCCGACACCACGCTCTCGACCCGACCTGCTCGCGCACCGCGAGCCGGCGGAGCCGGCCCCGATCTCCTTCGACGCCATGATCCGAGCCCGCTTCGGAGTGGAGGACTGACCGATGCTCGCGCTCCAGGAATCACCGACGCCCATCCCGTTCGACCCCGCCAGCATCGATCTCCGGACCGACGCCGAGATCGACGCCCTGCCCTTCGGCGTCATCGCCCTCGACACGCGGGGGATCGTGCTGCGCTACAACCTCTACGAGTCGCGGCTCGCCCGCCTCGATCGCAACCAGGTGCTGGGGCGGGACTTCTTTCAGGACGTCGCGCGCTGCGCGCGGCACGAGGCCTTCGAGGGCCGCTTCCGGCGACTCGCGGGGGGCCCTCCCGGAGCACCTTCGGAGCGCTTCGACTACAGGTTCGACTTCGCCTTTGGCGCGCAGGACGTGTCGGTGGAGATCATGCGGGTGGACGCGCACCGCGTGTACCTGTTCATCAACCGCAGCCGACTGCTGCCGCCGCGCGGCTCCTTCCCGCGCGAGGACCTGGGGGCTGCCCAGGCCGCTCTGGCGCCCGACGAGGCCGCGCTGGGCGTCCGCCGTGACGCCGTCGAGCGGCGCGTGATCGAGGTCGAATGGTCGATGTTCTCGGCGCTGCGCGCCACCTGCGACCGATTGGCGCCGGACACCTGGACGCTCTTCTCCACCGAGTGGGGCGTGGCGTGGGGTCGGCGCCTCGCGGTCGACCTCGAGAGCGCAGCCCTCGAGCAGCACGGGATGAGCCTGGGCGAGGTGCCGATGAGCGACTTCGCCGCGCTCCTCTCCGGGCACCTGCGCGAGCGGGGGTGGGGCCACGTCGCGATCGACTTCGGCGAAGCGGCACGGGGGCTCCTCGCGATCCGGGTCGAGCGCAGCGCCCTCGCCGAGTCGGCCCGCCCGTCGAACCGATCGACGGGCGCTTCAACATTCGCCTGTCCGCTCCTCGCCGGCTGCCTGGGCGCGGCGCTGACCCACGTCGCCAACCGGCGCATCGTCGTGCGCGAGGTGTGCTGCGCGGCCTGCGGCGCCGAGCGCTGCGAGATGCTCGCCGTCGCCGCGCCGCGCCGCGCCGCGCTCGACGCGGCGGTGTCGTCGGGCAAGCGCGGCATCGAGGAGGTGCGCGCGGCCATCGTCGCCACGACGAGCGCGCCGTCGCCGACCACCCCCGCGCTGGAGCTGCTCGGCCTCCTCTGAGCTTGCGGGGATGGCCGTCGGGCTGCACTCTTGTCGTCGTGCG
>JBKJLX010000572.1:0-12478 GCA_046596645.1 Polyangiaceae bacterium | reverse complement strand
TGAGGAAGTAGTCGGCGCGCTGCTCGTGCCAGAAGAGCTCGAGCGGCTTCAGTCCCGGGCCAGGGCGGGTGGAGACCGTCCCCTCGTTCCGGACGTGCTGGTACGCCTGATGAAGCGACTCGTTCGCGGCCTGGAAGCTCGCGGCGGTGTAGTTGTCACCGCGGCCGTGGTGGAAATAGGTGACGAGCGGCCGCGTCTCCGGCTCGGGCTCCGCCGCGAACAGGCAGCCGCCGAGCGCGGCCGCGGCTGCCAGGGTGCCGAGGAGGTCGACGGCTCGGAGCATCGCCGCACCTTGCACCGCGCCGGCGCCGCCGTGAAGCAGGGAGCCGGTCCGCGTCGGCCGTCGGACGTGAGGCTAGGCCGAGCTCGCGACGCTGCAGCGGCGCAGCTGCAGCTCGTTCTCGATGCCCTTCACGCGCGCGCCGAAGGGCTCGCCGTAGCGGGTTCCCTCCGGCGCCTCGACCTCGCGGGCGATGGCGTCGGGGACGACGAGCTCGCGCGCTCCGGCGAGGTGCTGCACGCGCGCGGCGCTGTTCACGGTCTGCCCGAAGTAGTCGAGGACGCCGTTGGCGGAGACCACGGTGCATGGCCCGCCGAACACGCCGACCTTCAGGTCGAGATCGCCGAGGAGCGCGCTGGTCTCCTGCAGGTGCGGCCACTCGACGAGCATCGCCGCGCCGGCCTTCACCGCGTCCGCGGGGTCGGCAAAGGCGGCCATGACCGCGTCGCCCATGGTCTTGATGACGACGCCGTGGTGGCGCTCCACGATGGCCCGACCATAGGCGAGGCAATCGGTGACCACGCCGAATGCGGCGGCGTCCCCGACCCTGGAGTAGAGCGCGGTCGAGCCGCAGAGGTCGCTGAAGAGGATGGTCGTACGCGCCACCCGCAGCGCCAGCCCCTCGCGGAGCGCCTCGCTCCCGAACTGCGCGCGGAACTCGGGCAGCATGGTGACGTGGTGGGCGGTCGCTGCGCGGAACGACCACTCGAGCCGCTCCAGCTTCGCGTGGCGGGGCGAGCCGTCGACGAAATCAACCTCGACGTCGCCCCCCGGGGCGACCGTCAGCGCGAGTGGCGCGGCGGTGGCGCCGTCGACGGCGATCGACGCGCGCTCGGGGCCACCCTCGACGACGTCGATCGCGGTGGTGGCCCCGCCGCGGGCGAAGACGCGGTAGCGGCCCGCCTCCGCGGGCGCGCGGAGGGTGAGCCGCCCCGTCTTGGCGTCCGCGACCGCCTGCGCGACCACATGGGGGAAGAGCATGGGACCGGTCATGCACATCGGTCTCCGGTCGATGGGCCGGATCGAGCGGTGAGGCTCGAACACGGCCTCCACCGATCGATCGAGCTCGATCCCGAAGCGGATGTCGCAGGTGTGGCAGTGCGCCCGGCCCTCGCGCAGGGCGCCGAGTGACGGGAGAGTCTCCCCGGCGACCGCGCAGCTCGGGCACAGCACCGCCCAGCGCAGCTCGAGGAGGCCCTCCTTGGTGGCCGCCAGGCACATGCGGAGCGTCTCGCTCGGGTCGGTCCCCCAATCGTTCGCGAGCTCGAACGGCCGCACCGCCTGGACCTCGAGGTCGCTCGCGTGCTGGATGTGGTCGACGAGCCTCGCGGTCGTCTCGACCCCGTACCGCGCGACGAGGGGGGCTGCAGCCCTTTCGGCGCGCGGGCGGTCGAAGGGCGGGGACGGGACCGGGAGGCGAGTCCCGTCGGCGATCCGCGCATCGAACGCCTCGACGTAGCGGCAGAGCCGGCCGAACTGCTGGGTGCCGATGAACCAGACCAGCGGCAGGAGAACGGCCCAGCGAACCTCGAGCTCCCATCGCAGGTGGACCTCGGTGCCCCCGTCGGCGGCGTCGGCCACCGCATAGCGCCCGCTCAGCGATCGGACCGGGGAGCCGATGTTCCTTCGCTCGAGGGAGATGAACTCGCCCTCGACCCACATGTAGGGCGCTTCCTCGAACTCCACGGGAAAGGCGCCGTTCGACCCCTTCAACCGGTAGCGGGTCGCGCCCGCGTCGATCTTCTCGACCTCGAGCCGACCTGACCCGATCGCGAGGTTCAGGCGATGGGTGTCGCGCAGGAGGGTCCACACGGCCGCCCTGGGCGCCCGCAGCTGGATGCGGCGGTCGAAGACGAGGGGTCCCATGGGGCGCGCGAGACTAGCAGCCGGCCGGTCACGAACCGCCGCCTCGTGGCTACGGGGGGTCATGAGGCTCGCCCCCGCCGCCACCACCGTTGCTGCCGTTCTTTCAGCCATCCTCTCGCTCTCCGGAGCTGCGCTCGCCTGCGAGAGCAGCGCGCCGGTGTTCACGCCGGTCGTCGCCCAGCCGAGCGGGGGTCAGACCCAGCGCCTGATTCGCGCCGCGGCCGAGGCCGACGCCCAGGCCAACCGCGAGGAGATCGCCGCCCGCGGCGCCGACCGCCGCGCCGACGCCTTCGAGGTCCGCGCCGACGACGCCGTCGATCGCGCCTCCTTCACCGAGGGCTTTCCTCGCTCTCGCCTCCTCGCCGAGGCGGCCGCCCTGCAGGACGCGGCGGTCGCCGCGCGCGCCGAGGCCGATCGCGGCTTCTCCCGCGCCGCCTCCAGCCGCCGCCGCGCGCGCGACCTGCGGTTGCAGGCGAACAACGCCGGCGGGGGCGGGGGCGGCTGGCGTGGCCGCGCGACCCGCGTGGTCGACGGTCAGTTCATGTGAGAGCGGCGGTCGCGGATCGCCGCGACCGCACGGTGCGGCACGTTGGTGATGAGGCCGTCGACGCCCAGGTCGAGGAGCCTCGTCATCTCCGCTGGGTCGTCGATGGTCCACACGTGGACCTCCATCCCCAGCGCGTGGGCGCGGGCGATGGTCTGCTCGTTGACGATCACCATGTCGCCGAAGGTCGTCGGGACCTGCAGCGCATGGGCGGGGGGCCGATAGCCGGGGTCGTCCAGCGAGGTGAGGAAGCCGTAGACGTCCTCCGCCGACATGCCGCCCAGCATGTCGCCCGCCACCGCGCGGATGCGCCGGGCGATCACGGCGTGCTCGGCGGCGAGCAGGATGCGGTCGCGCGCGCCGTGACGGTCGATCAGCGTCAGCATCGCCTCCTCGATCGGCGGGTCGAGCTGCTTGATCTCGACGTTGATCAGCGCGTCGGGGAACGCCTGCAGGACCTCCTCGAACAGCGGCACCCGCAGCGGGCCCTGGAAGGTCACCCCGGTCTCCCCCGGCGCCGGGGCGAAGCGCGCGCTCGCGTCGAGGCGGCCGAGCCCCTCCCAGCTGAGGCTCCGCACCTCCCCGGTGCCGTCGGTGGTCCGGTCCACCGTGGGATCGTGGAGGACCACGATCCTCCCGTCGCGCGTCGCGTGGACGTCCATCTCCAGCACGTCCGCGCCGGCCTCGATCGCGGTGCGAAAGGAGAGCATCGTGTTCTCGGGGGCGACGCCGGCGGCGCCGCGGTGGCCCATGACGCGCGGTCGCGTCCCCATCCGGTAGCTCATCGCGCACCACTGTAGAGCCTCTGGCGCCTCCGGGCGCGCAACCGCGCGCGCGCCGTCGAGGCGCGGCGCTGCACGTGCTAGGCGTGCGCCGCTGCCATGATCGACGCCCATCCGCCGCTCCACCGCGCGAGCCACCTCGCGCACATCCGCTACGAGATCCGGGGGCCGCTGGCGCGGCGCGCGCTGGAGCTGGAGCGGCAGGGCTACGACATCATCAAGCTCAACATCGGCAACCCGGCGCAGTTCGGCTTCCGCACGCCCGAGGCCATGCGCCTGGCGATGATCGAGAACCTCGCCGCCTCCGAGGGATACTGCCACCAGAAGGGCATCTTCCCGGCCCGCGAGGCGGTGGCGACCGACGCCATGGCGCGCGGCGTGAAGAACGTGACGGTGGAGGACGTTTTCATGGGGAACGGCGTCTCCGAGCTCATCCTGATGACGCTGGAATCCCTGCTCGATCGCGACGACGAGGTCCTCCTCCCCGCGCCGGACTACCCGCTGTGGACGGCGGCGGTCTCGCTCTCCGGCGGCAAGCCGGTCCACTACCCGTGTCGCCCGGAGGCGGGGTTCGTCCCCGATCCGGCCGAGGTGGAGAAGATGGTGGGGCCGCGCACCAAGGCGCTGGTGCTCATCAACCCCAACAACCCCACCGGCGCCGTCTACCCGCGCGCGGTCGTCGAGGCGCTGGTCCGCATCGCGGAGAAGCACCGCCTCGTCCTCATGTCGGACGAGATCTACGATCGCATCCTCTACGACGACGCCGTCCACACCACGGTCGCCACGATCTGCCAGGACACGCTGTGCGCGACGTTCGGCGGGCTCAGCAAGGTGTACCGCGCCTGCGGCATGCGCGTCGGCTGGGTCACCTTCTCCGGGCGACGCGAGCACGCCCGCGACTACCTGGAGGGGCTGGAGGTGCTGGCCTCGCTGCGCCTCTGCTCCAACGTGCCCGGGCAGTGGGCGGTGCAGACCGCGCTCGGAGGCACGCAGAGCATCCACGAGCTGACCGCGGAGACAGGCCGGCTGGGTCGCCAGCGCAAGGCGCTGCTCGCTGCGATCGAGCGGTCACCGCACCTCCGCGTGGTCACCCCGCGCGGCGCGCTCTACGCGTTCCCCAGCGTCGACGTCGAGCGCATCCCCGACTTCGACGACGCCCGCTTCGCCATGGAGCTACTGGAGCGCGAGCACGTGCTGGTCGTCCCCGGCTCCAGCTTCAACGTCCAGTACCGGAACCACCTGCGGCTCACGCTGCTGCCGGACCCGGACACCATGACAGAGGTGGTGACGCGCATGGACCGCCTCCTGGATCAGTGGGCGAGCTGAGCCTGCGCTGGGGAGAACGCGCGGCCTCACCTCGTCGCAGCGCTCGGACCTCGTCGCGCTGCCACTCGGAGGTGGTCTCCTGACACCGCCGTACGACAGCTCCCTGAACACGGACGGGAGGCCTTGTCCACGTTATGTCCATGCCTAAGCTTGGACATACCTGACAAGGAGCCGCGATGAATTCCGGTCCACTCGACCTCTTTCCCTCGGCGACGCCGTCCGCCGCTGCCTTGCTGCGCAGGGACAACCCCGACGTCGCAGGCGCTCTCATCGTCGATGGGCAGGGGACGGTCCGCGCCTCGGACGCGTCGACCGCCGAGCTCGTCGCGGCCGCAGTCGCGCTGGTGGCGCCCACGCGCGAGCTTCTCGATCGCCTCGCGGCCGAGCTCGGGTGCGGCGCCATCCGCAGCGTCTTCATCGAGGGGGATCGGGCGAGCCTCGCATTCGCCGACGTGGACGGGTCCACCACGTCGATCGTGATCGGGCAGAGCGGCGCTGCGCCGGGCGCGCTGCGCGCGGACGCGATCTCGCTCGCCGCGTCGTGGTCGCGCGGCGAAGGGCGGGCGTCGTGATCGAGACCCTCACCGCCGGGGTCGCCCTGGCGTCGGCGGCACTGGCAGCCGGGGCGACCGCATGGCTCGCCCATGGCCGCGCACGGCCGGCCGAGGAACGCCTCCGCGTGCTCGAGGAGCAGATGGGCATGGAGCGAGCCAGCGCGAGGCGACGCGCGACCGAGGTGAGCCTCCTTCACGAGCGGGACCTGGCGCGGCTGCGAACCGCGCTGGGCCTTCCGCTGGTGGCCTCCGTGGCCGAGCCGGTGCGCGGACGACGCCTCGCGATCGCGATGCAGGACCGCCTGCGCGGCCTGGTCGGCGCCGAGGAGGTCGTCGTCGGAGACGCGCAGGGGCTCGGCTGGACTCAGGAGGGCGGGCCGCGTGAGACCGCCCTCGCTTCCTGTTGCGCCGCGGTCCTCGGGGAGCGCTTCCTCGGGCAGCTACCCCGGCAGGTTCACGTCGAGCTCGAGGACGCTCGGCACATCGTGATTCGCCCGGTACCGGGGACGGAGCCGTCGATCGCGCTCGTCGTCGGGGCCATGAGCCGGCCGGCCCCCACGATCGCGCTCGACGCCGTCCTCGCGTTCGCAGCAGCGCAGCTGCAACACGATGGCGACGACGTGTCGCCGGTCGGGCTCACCGGGTTCGAGTCGGACGTCTCCGGGGTCGCCTCCGCAGCCGCCGAGATCGTGTTCGAGCTCGCCACCGAGGCGAAGCAAGCCAGCCTCGGGGTCCTCGCGGTCGGCGCCGGCGACGAGCTGCTGGCCGGGTACGCCCCCGACGGGCCCCCCGGCGACGCGCTGGACGCACTCCTCTCCATGATGCTGCGTTCGGCCCGCCAGCTCGGGCATCGGCTCGGCGGGCGGGTGCGGCGGCTCGACTGGACCTCGAGGACCGGGAGCACCGCGTCGCTCGTCCTCCTCGGGGCGTCGGGGCGGAGCTGGAGCCTGGCGGTGCGCCGCGACGGGCTCGCTGACGCCGCGGTGTTCGACCGCGTCGCGGGGCGGCTGCGTCGTCTGCTCCCGCAGGACGGCCGCGCCGCCTCCGCCATCGACGGGGAGAATCGCCCGTGATGCGCGCACCCGACACCTGGGTCGTCGACCCCGCACAGGCGTCCGCGAACGAGCTCTGCCGCGAGATCGATCGGCTCCGCGCAGAGGTCGCGCGCCTGCGCGGCGAGCTCGAGGCGGAGCGGACGCTGCGCCTCGCGCCGAGCCAGCGCCAGCGCCGTGTCACGGCGAGCTTCGTCGCACCGGACTTCCCGGCGACCGAGCGCCCGCCGCCGCCTCCCCTGCTTGCGCACGCGCCAACGTCGAGGCGCACCGTCGCCGATGACGGACCCGCTCGCGCGGGGTTCGCGGTCGCGCCGCTCGTGCCCTCGGCCGCGCTCCCGAGCGAGCAGGGTCTTGACTTCGGTGCGATCAAGCAGCTCACGCCCGAGCAGCTCGACGCGCTTCCTTATGGGCTCATCACGCTCGACGCCGAGGGGCGCATCCTCCGCTACAACGACACCGAGAGCCGCCTCGTCGGTCTGCCGCCCCACAAGGTGCTCGGACGACGCTTCTTCGGCGAGGTCGCGCCGTGCGCGCGCGTCCGCGAGTTCGAGGGTCGCTTCCTCGAGATGGTTCGCGATCCCTACCGGGTGCGGGTGCAGACGTTCGACTTCGTCTTCCGCTTCGCGAACGGCGATCAGCAGGTGACGATCGTGCTCACGCCAGCCAAGGAGCGAGGCCAGTACCACATGGCCTTGCTGCGCCGCGGCTGAACCGCGAGCGGCCGCGGACCGCTTCACGGCGCGGCCACCCCCACCACGCCAGGCTGCGCGGCTCGACCAGCGCGCCCCGGGGGGCGAGGCCGCACCCCGGCGCGTGCTGTGGATATCGCGATTTCACGTGGTAGACGCCTGGTGTAGGGGTCGTAGTACCCAGATGGACGTCGACGAGCTCGCGATGGTCTCCGACGACCTGCCCGTCGCCATCTGGCTGGGGCGAGTCCCGTCCGGGGAGACCGCCTACACCAACCGCGAATTTCGTCAGGTGCTCGGGCTCGTGCCGCCTCCTGACGCGTCGCGCGGCGCCTTCGTCGAGCCCTACGGCGTCCACACGCTGGAGGGGGACCCGTACCCCGAGGACCGCATGCCGTTCGAGCGCGCCGTGGTCGCGCGGGAGACGGTGGTGGTCGACGATCTCGTCATCCACCGCAGGGACGGCCGCCACGTGCACCTGCGCGTGTTCGCGAAGCCGATCTTCGATGCCTCGGGCACGATGACCCACGTCCTCGAGGCCTTCGTCGAGATCACGCGCGAGATCGAGTCGGAGCGGGCCCGGGTCGAGGGCGAGCGGCGCCTGGCGCGCGCGCAGCGGCTGGAGTCAATCGGCCAGCTGGCCGCCGGGATCGCCCACGACTTCAACAACCTGCTCACCGTGACGACGATGGTGGTCTCGCGCCTCCTCCCCACAGAGGCCGACCCCAAGCGGCGCGACGCGCTGGCCCAGGTCAGCGCCGCGACCGACAGCGCCGTAGGGCTGATCCGCAACCTGCTCCAGTTCGCCGGCCGGAAGCGACACCTCCCCGTGCCCCAGTCGCTCGACACCATCGCGGCGTCGGTCGTCGACATCGCGCGGCGGACGTTCGATCGCGACATCTCCATCCAGACCCAGCTGGAGTCGGGCACGACCGAGGTTCTGGGGGACGCGTCGCAGCTGGAGCAGGTCGTGATGAACCTCCTCCTGAACGCGCGCGACGCCGTGACCCCCCCCGGCGATGTCGTGGTGCGGACGCGCGTCGAGGAGGACCGCGTCGTGCTCGAGGTGTCCGACACCGGGCCCGGCATCGACCGGTCGCTCCGCGAGCTGGTGTTCGAGCCCTACTTCACCACCAAGACGCGCGGCGCGGTGCGAGGCACCGGCCTCGGGCTCGCCACGGTGCACGGCGTCGTGAAGGGCCATGGCGGCTCGGTCGAGGTGGTGGACGACGGCCGGCCGGGGACGACCCTGCGGGTCACGCTGCCGGCCGCCGGGAACCGGCGCGTCTGATCTCGAGGCGTCGGTGCTAGGGTCGCGCTCGTGACGAACGTGACCCTCGGCTACGGAGCCATCCTTGCGGTGCTGGGCCTCGGCGGGTACTTCGGATCGGGGCGGGTCAGCCCCACCGCCCTCATCCCCACCGTGATCGGCGCGCTGCTCCTGGTCTGCGGTGTCCTGGCCCGCAAGGAGACGATGCGCAAGCACGCCATCCATGCCGCCCTCATCATCGCCCTCCTCGCCATCCTGGGCACCGCGAGCAGCTTCGTCGCCCTGGCCAAGTGGGCCGGCGGCACCGCGCCCGAGCGACCCTTCGCCGTCGTCGTCCGCGCGATCACCGCCCTCCTCTCCGTCGGCTACATGGTGCTCGGCATCCGCTCCTTCCGCGCGGCCCGCCTCGCGCGCGAGGCGGCTGCCGCGTCACCTCGCTGACCTTCAAGCGTCCCCGGGGAATTGCCGTGCGCCCCGGGGCGTCAACACGCCTCAGCAGGCGGCGGGTGCCGCCTCGCTCGGGGGTGCCATGTCCGTCCGACGTCCCGCGGTCGTCGTCTTCCTCGGCCTGACCATCGCCGCCTGTCGCGAGCCCGAAGCTCCGGCGGAGGCGGCGGCCCTCGCCGAGGTGCCTGTCCTTCTCGACACCGATCGCCGCCCGGACACCGGGCGGCGGAACGTCGGCGACGACATCACCGAGCTGGTGCGCACCCAGAACGTGCCGGGGAACGAGCCGTCGAAGCCTACCCGCAAGGGCACCATGGCACGGACCCGCGGGCCCCTGGTCCGGCGCACCGATCAAGGGTTCGTCGCGCACATCCCCGGCGCCGCCGCGGTGCACAGCCCCGCGTTTCACCGCGGTCGCATCTACGCCGGGTCATTCGGCACCTACACGCTGCACGCACTCGAGGCGGAGACCGGTCGCTCGGCCTGGAGCATCCGCCTCTCCGACGACGGGCCGACCGACCCCGCGTGCGAGGACGGGATCTGCGTTTTCAACACCTACTCGTGCACCGTCTTCGGCGTCGACGCCGACACCGGCAGGCACCTGTGGTCGTGGTACCTGGGCTCGCCGCAGCTGGCGACGCCGGTCATCGCGGCCAACACCGTCTACACCTCCTATCCCGACTCCAGAGGCCCGGTGGGGGCGCGCTACGTCATCGGCGCCTTCGATCTGAGGACCGGCGCGCCGCGCTGGGCGCGCTGGATCGACGCCGAGGTGAACTCCACCCCGGTCGTCCACGGGGGCAGGGTGTGGCTGGCGACCCGCGTCGGCACCCTCTACGCGTTCGGCGCGACGGACGGCGCCGTCCTCTCCGCCACACGGAACCGCATCGCGTCGCCCCCGGTCCTCACCGGCGAGGGCGTGCTCTTCGCCCGCGACGGCGCGCCCGGCACCAACGACCTGCTCGTCACGTCGGAGCCGCTGTTTCCCGAGCTGGAGAAGTCGCGCCCCGTGGGGCCGGTGACGCCACGCCCACGGCCGCTGGTCGCGCAGCACCGCCTCCTCACCGTCGAGGACGACGTCGTGGTCGCGGTGAACCGGCGGACCGGCCGGCGGCTCTGGCAGAAGTCGTTCGGCACCGAGGCCCCGGCGAACATCTCGTCGCCGATGCTGATGGCGGGAGAGGACGTCCTCTTCGCGACGAAGCAGGGAAACATCGTGCGCGTCGACAGCGACACCGGGGAGGTCACCGATCGCTTCGAGCTCGCCCAGGGCGCGCTCGCGTCGCAGCCGATCGCCGTCGCCGGCTGGCTCTATGCCGGCACCACCGACGGCAAGCTGGTGGCCTTCGACACCGGTCAGCCCGAGCTGACCGGCTGGGAAATGCTCGGTGGCGGCCCGTCTCGCCAGGGTTCCGTGGATCCGGAGGGAACGTGAAGACCGAACGAATGACGACCACCCCGCACCTCGAAAGCCGCCGACCCACCGGCGACGTCGGCCTCCTCCTGGGGACGGCCCTCGGGCTCCCCCTCTACGCGCTGACGGTGGCCGTCGCTGGGCGACTGCCCGCTTACTACCGCGAGCTGCTGCTCGAGCGCGGGTGGGTGATGCACGCCATCATGCTGCCCACCTGCATCGCGCTCGCGATCCTGATCCTCAAGGCGGTCGGCCTGCGCCTGCAGCGTCGTGCGTTCGAGGCGACACTGATCCCGGCGGATCCGGCGCGCCTCGCTCCCGACGACGTGCCGGCGGCGCTCGAGCACCTCGACCAGCTCCGCCGCGCGCGCGCGGCGCAGCGCATGGCGCCGAGCTTCCTCCTGGAGCGGGCGCGGCGAGCCCTCGAGCACTACGCGGCGCGCCGCGACGTGGAGGAGACGGCGGCCTTCCACGCCGGCGAGGCCGACGCCGACGCCAACGCGCTCGGCGGCAGCCTGGGCATGGTGAAGGTCCTCATCTGGGCCATTCCGATCCTCGGCTTCATCGGCACCGTCATCGGTATCGGCGCCGCCGTGGTCGGCTTCTCGAAGTCGCTCGACGGCGCGAGCCAGCTCGACGCCATCAAGGGCTCCCTGGGCGACGTCACCACCGGCCTCGCGGTCGCCTTTGACACCACGCTGGTGTCGCTGGTGGCGAGCATCGTGGTCATGCTGCCGATGAGCCTGGTGCAGAAGGCCGACGAGCAGCTGCTCTCCGACGTCGACGACCGGTGCAACGCCGACGTGCTGCGCCGCCTCGCCGTGCAGAAGCAGACCGAGCCGGCGACCCTGGTGCACGCCGCTCCGCCGTCCATCGCCTTCTCGGAGGAGCTGCGCACCGCAATCGAGACGGCGATCGGCGCCCCCCTCGCGTCGATGCTCACCGCGCACGGTCGTCTGCTGGAGAAGATGTCGGTCGACCGCGAGGTCCTGCTCGGGGGCCAGGCGGCGCTGGCCGACCACCTGGGCGCCTTCGCCGCGGCGGCCAACAGCCTCGGCCCCGCGGTGGAGCGCGCGGTGCTGCAGCTGGAGCTGGCTACGAGCCTGGCAGACCGCACCACGACCTCGATGCGGCGCAACGAGGACCAGCTCGGCCGCGAGCTGGGGGCGTCGCGTCAGCTCCTCCAGATCCTCGCCGCCGGACTGGGCGCCGAGGTGGGCACGCCGCCGGCGCGCACCCATGGCCACGCCTACGCCACGAACGGGGCCGCGAGTCACGGCGCCGTCGCGGCGCTGGCCGAGGAGTGAGCCGTGGCCCGCCGCCTGCGCCGCGATCCCGAGCCCAGCCTCTTCTCCTTCCTCAGCGTGCTCAAGGCGGTCATGGGCACCCTCACACTGATCATCTCCGGCATGTCGCACCTCGCCTTTGCGAACCCGAAGCAGCGAATCGACGTCGAGGCCTTCGACCCTGGCAAGAAGAGCGCGATTCACGTCGAGTGCCGCGCCGAGGGGCTGATGATTCATCCCGAGGCCGGGGCCAGCCCCGACGCCAGCCCGACCTTCGTCCCCCGCGCCGCCATCGATGACATCGACGGCGAATGGTCGGTCCTCCGCCGGAGCCTGGAGAACGACTCCCGCCATTACCTGATGCTCCTGGTGCGCGCCGACGGCGTGGGGACCTTCCACGAGGCGCGCGCAGCGCTGGGCGATGCGTCGATCGACATCGGCTACGACCCGCTGTTCGGTCAGGGTGACGTCCAGCTCCACCAGCGGGAGGCCGCGCGATGAGCCGCCGCCCCAGGGACGAGCGCGAGATCATCTCCCTCGATTCGTTCCTCAACATCGTCACCATCGCGGTGGGTGGCCTCATCCTGGTGGCGCTGGTCACCGTGCTCGGGGTGGGGGACGTCGCGGTCTCCAGCGGCTCGGTCGCGCTCGCGGCGCCGCGGCCCTCGGCGAAGCGCGTGCTCTTCGACGTCTCCCACGATCAGCTCTTCGCGGTCGACGAGGAGGGCCATGCCAGGCGCGTGCGCAACGTGATCCAGGATCGGCCCAGCGACCGCGCGCTCAGCGTCGAGACGATCGGCGAGATCCTCCGCGACAACGACGTGGGCGACGCGAATCACCGCATCACCGCCGACTCCCTTTCGCACGGCATCGCCTGGAACTACGAGCGGCGCCCCGACGCGCGCGGCGACGCCATCGCCGATCTGGACCGTGGCGGCTCCGCCTTCGAGACGGCGCTGGCCGCG
>JBKJLX010000309.1:0-8599 GCA_046596645.1 Polyangiaceae bacterium | reverse complement strand
AGGTTCCGAGGTCTCGCCAGGCTCGGTGTGGTCATGCGTCCCCGGGAGGGTAGCGCACAGGCGAAGCTGGAAGAGGCGGTCTTGCGCGGGCAGAGGCGGGGCCGAAGGCGTCGCGGCCCCCGCGGATTCAGCGACGCCGGCTGACGAGGTGAATGAGCCCGACGAAGAGCGCCGCGCCGATGATCGACCACAGGACGGGGAACGACTCCCCTGCCACGCGCAGCACGAACGGCTCGGGGAGGCCGAGCTTGCCGGCGATCCAGGGTCCGATGAGCGCACCGATGAAGCCGAGGACGATCGAGACCAGGATCCCGCCGCGGACGTCGCCGGCGATGGCTCGTCCGATGGCCCCACAGATGGCTGCGACCACGAGGAGGAAGACGAGCCCGGCGACGGTGATGGTCATGCGTTGTCCTTCTGAACAGGGAAGAGCGAGTCGAACTCCGACGCCGAGACCACAAACAAGCACCGCCGACGGCGGGGCGTGCGCGACGGGCCGGTGACGGCGCCCAGATAGCAAGATTGCGGCCGGATCGCGGCTCCCCGGGAATCGACGCTCGCCCGCCCTCGCCGGCGACGGCGCCGATCGTGCCGGGGCGTCTTGGTACGCCTGCGCACAAACGCCTCCCGCGCCGCAGCCCGCCATCGACCTCCCGCGCCGACGTCGGCCGGTGGAGGACGGCTCGATGCCAGCAGCCCCGCGTCTCGGGGCGCCGACGCGGGGCTCCCGACCGCGGTGGAGACGACGCCGCTGCGAAGCCCTGCACCGAGGCGACGCCGTTCGTCGTCTTCTTCGGGCTCGGCCTTCGCTCACACCTCCGCGACGTGCACCTCGGCCGCTCTCACTGGCTCCACCCGCAGCGCAGGGAAGAACATGGCCACGACCGCGCCGGCCACGCCGAGCCCGGCGATCGCGAGGAAGACGGTGTCGATGCCGTGCCCGAGGGCCGCGGTCAGGCGAGCGCTTTCGGCCGTCACGACCGCGCCATCGCCCCCGTGGACCAGCATCCCCTGCATGACCTCGGGCGAGACGTCGGCCTCGGCGCCGACCACCCGCGCCAGCGCCGCCCCCAGCACGCCGACCGCCAGCGTCCCGCCGATGGTTCGCGAGAACATGCTGCTCGCGGTGGCCACGCCGCGCTTCTCCCACGGCACCGCCGACTGGACGACGATGATCAGCGCGGTCGAGGCGAGCCCCATCCCCGCGCCCATCACCGCGGAGAGCAGCTGCATCAGGGTCAGCGAAGCATCGGGGCGAGACAGGAAGGGCAACCCCACCGCGGACAGGCCGATCAGCGCGAAGCCCATCACGATCAGCGGTCTGTAGCCGACACGTGGCAAGACGCGACCGGCGAGGAAGGCCGCAATCGGCCAGGCGACCAGCATGGGCGCGATGGCGGAGCCGGCGTCGGTCGGCGTGCCCCTCACGATCGCCTGCACGAAGAGCGGCACGTAGGTGGCGACGGCGATCATGATGCCGCCCTGCAGGGCCGCGAGCCCGTTGGAGAGGCCGAGCACGCGCGTCGTGAAGAGGTCGAGCGGGATGAGCGGCTCCGCCGCGCGACGCTCGACCGCCACCAGCCCCGCGAACGCCACCAGGGACACCGCGAACAGCGGCAGCGTGGCCACGCCCTCCACCGCGAGCAGGAGCGCGATGACCGCCGCCGACAGCAGCGCCGCACCCGCGATGTCCAGACGGACGCGACGTCGCTCGACCCGCTCCACCAGGGCGACCGAGAGGACCGCCATCGCCGCCAGACCCACCGGCAGGTTGATCCAGAACACCCACGGCCACGACAGGTGCTTCACCAGGAGGCCGCCCACCATCGGGCCGGCGAGCCCGGCGACGCCCCACACCGCGCCGAACCAGGGCTGGATGCGCCCGCGCTCGCGCACGTCGAACAGATCGCCGATCACGGTGAGCGCGATCGGCTGCATCGCCCCGGCGCCCAGGCCCTGCAGCGCGCGGGACGCGATGAGGGCCGGCATCGTGACCGAGAGTGCGCACGCGACCGAGCCCACGAGGAACAGCGCGATGCCGAACAGCAGCACCGGCTTGCGACCGTACAGATCGGCCAGCTTGCCGTAGAGCGGCACCGTCACGGTCGAGGTGAGGAGGTAGACCGCGGCCACCCAGGCGTAGAGGGGTAGCCCGCCGAGCTCGCCGACGATGGTCGGCATCGCCGTGGAGACGATCGTCATCTCCATGGCGGCCATGGCCATCGAGAGCATCAGCGCCACCACGACCAGGGGTCGATTCACGGTGCGCGAGGAGTCTGGCCGTGGCGACACGCCGGAAGCTCGTAGCACGCCGCGCCGTCACGCATCGGCAAGAGACCGTTGCCGTCGCGGCGCAGTATCAATCGCGCGCAGCGAGGGCGTCGTTGACGATCTGCTCGAGGTCCCCCAGGTCGAACGGCTTCTCCAGCCGGGGGTTGGGCACGTCGTGGAGGAACTCCCGCGTCTTCGCGGTGAAGGCGCCGCCGGTGAGGAAGACGAAGCGCTCCGCGAGGTCGGGGCGGAGCGCGGTCACCTGCTGGTACAGCTCGGGGCCGCTGAGATCCGGCATCATCAGATCGCAGAGGATGACATCCCAGTCGCGGCCGTCGCGCACCCACTGCAGCACCTCGCGGCTCCGGGTACAGACCTCGACGTCGTGCGGGGGCGACAGGGCCATCCGCAGCGTCTCGGCGAGGCGCTCCTCGTCGTCGACCACCAGGACGCGCCCCTTCCCTCGCTTGTCGCGCCGAGGCGTCACCGGAGGCGAAGGCGGCGCCACGTCGGCCGGGGAGAGCGCGGGGAGGCGCACCTCGAAGCGGCTGCCTCGCGGCTCTCCGGAGTGGACGGTGATCGAGCCACCGAGCGACGCGCAGATGCCGTGGCATATCGCGAGCCCGAGGCCCATGGCGCCGGGCTTGTCGCTCACGAAGGGCTCGAACAGGCGGTCGCGGAGAGGCGCGGCGACGCCGCGCCCCGAGTCCTCCACGGTGATGACGACGCACTCGTCCTCGTCACGGGTCGCGACCGTCACCGTCTGCCCCGCGGGGTCGCCTTCGGGCACCGCGTCGGCCGCGTTGAGGAGGAGGTTCACGATCAGCTGGACCAGGCGCGGCTCGCTCGCTCGCACCAGGCGCCGCGCGCGGAGCTCCCGCTGCAGCGTCGCCCGCGCGGCCAGGTGATCGGTGGCCAGCGTCAGCGCCGTCTCGATCGGACCGTGGACGTCGACCGGGCGGCGCACGTCCTCGTCGGAGCGCGCGAACGCCTTGAGATCGCGGACGATGGTGGCGACGCGCCAGGCCCCCTCGCGCGCGTTGCCGACCGCGCTCCGCGCCTCGCTGTCACCCAGCAGCCGCAGCGCCAGGTCGAGGTTGGCCACCACGAAGGCCAGCGGGTTCTGCAGCTCGTGGACGACCCCGGCGGCGAGCGTCCCCAGCGAGGCTATCCGCTCGGCGCGCGCCGCGCGCCCCTCGGCGTCCTTGCGCTCGCTGACGTCCTCGGCGAGCCCCACGCCGCCCAGGAGCTCTCCGCGCTCGCCGGTGATCGGCTGGAAGTCGACGCGGACCGGCGTAACCCGCGTCCCGGTCACCGCCTGGTAGTCCCCTTCGAAGCGCGCGTGGCGCCCGGCGAGGGCCTCTTCGACGCACGCGGTGATGGCGTCGTTGGGCAGCGTGCGGAGGGCGAGCCCCAGCAAGCGCTGCCGGGTGGAGCCGAGGATCTGCACCAAGCGCTCGTTGCAGGCCGTGATCAGACCCCGCTCGTCGAAGTGAAAGATCCCGATCGGCGCGTGCTCGACGATGAGCTTCAGGATCCGGTAAGCCCGCTCGTCCCCCGTGCCTTCGGGGTCGAGGGACGCTGGCCGCCGGTGGAGGATGGCCACCACGCTGGGAGCTCCGTCCGCCGGGTCGGCCGACCGGCACAGGGTCCAGTCGACCTCGATCTCGACGGCCTCTCGGCGGAAGACCACCGGCGCCGTCACCCTCGCCTGCTCGACCGCATGCTCGAGGAACGGTCGGCCGCCGACCGTCCTCATCCTCTCCGGGAGGAGCTCGATCAGGAGCCCGCCACGCACTTGCTCCGGGGGAACGCCGAGGAGGCCTCCCGCAGCTCGGTTCGCGTAGCGGATGACGCCCCGCGCATCGATGGCGAGGACGGCGTCGGGCCAATCCGCGACGATCTTCTCCCAGACGATCATCCAACCCCTCCCCCGAAGGGTGCCGCGGCCTGGGCCCGAAGCTCCGATGCTGCACCGCACGGCGCCGCAAATGGACTCGGGCCAGCGCCACGGCGCCGGCCCGGGAGTGTACCAGTCCTGTCCGTCGGCGGGCCCGTCGAGGGGCCTCACGCCACGTCGGGGCTCGATACGCTGAAGCTCAGTAGCCCGGAGGGAGGTAGACCTCGCGGAAGGGGGTGCTGGTGCCGCGGCAGTTCTCGGTGGTCTTCGAATCCTTGACGCTGGGGCACCAGCTGCTGAGCGGGCCGTTCATGTAGTCCATGTAGAGGTCGTGGTAGCCGGGGAAGCCCGGAGCGCTGGCGCGGTCGTCGCGGAAGCCGCCCCAGGAGTTCTTGATGCGGAAGAACTTCACCGTGCTCGTCGGCAGGAGCGCTGCGGCCAGCTTCTCGGCGTCCTCGGGGTTCTCGGCGTCGAGCGTCACGCCAGCCTCGAGCAGGCCGAACTCCTGGGTCTCGACCTCGTAGTCCTCGAACACGGTCATGTGTCCGCCCTGGCGGCCGGGGCCGAGACCGTTTCGGGTCGTCATGTTGAACGAGCCCTGCAGGTCGCCGGCCTTGCTCTCCATCGCGTTGAAGTCGACGTCCCAGGTGACGATGGCGGCCACGCCGTCGTGGATGGTCTTCTGCACGCGGACCTGGAAGTCGCGGCGCCCGCTGGGGTTCGAGGGGTAGCGCACGGTGCGCCACTCGCCCATGGCCTCGTCGAGGTTGGTCTCGCGCAGCGTCGGCGCCGCGGGGTCGGTCTCGCGCTCGGGGTAGGCCACCGCGAAGTCGCTGGCGGCGACGATGCTGGTGCCCTCGGTGCTGCCGCTCTGATCGAGGGTGTTGGAGCCGTCCTCGCCGAAGGTGGAGACGATCTGCGCGCGGACCGCCTCGTCGAGCTGCCACGCGTCCATGAGGACGGTGAGGACGAGGGCCGCGTCCTCGCGCGCGCTGGGCTCCTTCAGGCGGCCGTTCTTGATCTCGTCGTTGATCTTGGCCAGGGCTGCGCTCTGGCGCGACGACATCTCACTGGTGACGTCCTCCTTGACGAAGTCCTCCTCCATCATCAGGCCACGCTTGCGGATGATGTCGTTGGCGGTCCAGGTGGTGCCGCCGGTCGAGATCTCGGTCCAGGCCGCGCCGTCGATGATCTCGTCGAACCAGTGCCACATCGTCCAGTACGATTGCGAGAGGTCGGGCTCCTCGCCTGTCGCCCAGATGCGGATCCCCTCGACCCAGCTCGCGGTCGCGTACAGCCAGCAGTTGCCGATGGCCTGGCGCTCGACCTTGGAGTTCTTCGCGTCCCCGACGTCCTGCGTCTGGTCGGAGGTGCTCTCGTCGCCGCAGCCGGAGACGGCGAGGGAGGACAGTGCGAGCACGGAGGCGATGGCGAGGGAGTGAAGGCGCATGTGGGGTGCCATGAGCACGAGGTGGGCCAACTCCATGCTCGACGATTTTGACGCGTTTCCGTGGGTCGGGGTCCGTGGTTGTGGTCCAGGCGGTGGATCAGCCGCCCACCACCGGTATCGGCCCACGGGGAGCATGGAAAGCGGAGAGGCGCCCGAGCCTGAGCTCGAGCGCCTCGCGCGAAGCCGGGCCGCGCGCTCGCGCGCGACAGCCGCTCAGAAGCCGGGTGCCATCAGAAGCCGGGAGGAAGCACGACGTTCTCGAAGGGCGTCTCCGAGCCCTTGCACTTGTCGCCGGTCTGACCCTCGCCGCACCAGGTGATGGGGCCGTTCAGGTAGCTCATGTGGAGGTCGTGGTAGCCGGGGAAGCCGGCGGTGCTGGCGCGGTCGTCGCGGAGGGCGCCCCAGGAGTTCTTGATGCGGAGGAACTCCACCACGCTGGTCGGGAGGAGCGCCGCCTCGAGCTTCGCCGCGTCGTCGGGGTCGGACGCGTCGAGGGTGACGCCGGCCTTGAGGAGGCCGAACTCCTGCGTGTTCACCTGATAGTCCTCGAGCACCGTCATGTGCCCGCCCTGGCGACCGGGACCGCCAGCGTTCTTCAGGGTCGTGGTGTTGAAAGAGCCCTGCAGGTCGCCCGGCTTGCTCTCCATCGCGTTGAAGTCGACGAGCCAGGTGATGACCACCGGCTGCGCGGCGTGGAGGGCGCGCTGCACGCGGATCTGGAAGTCGCGCTTCGAGCTCTCGCTCCAGGAGGGGTAGCTGACCTCCTGCCACTGCTCGATCGCGTCGGAGAGCTTGGCGTCGACGGTGTCGACGGTCTCGCCGTTGAAGCTCGCGTAGCGGACCGGGAAGTCCCGGGCGCGGAGGATGGGGGTGCCGGTCTTCGACGAGCTGGTGAGGAAGGTGCGCTTGCCGGTGGTGCCGAACGCCTTGTCCATCCACGCCTTGACCTCGGGCTTCAGGCCCCAGGCTTCGTCCATCACCCGGCGGACGAGCTTGCCGTTGCGGCGCGCGTCGGCCGTCTTCAGGCGGCCGTCCTTCAGCTCGGCGTTGAGCTTGGACTCGGCGCGCGACTGGGCGCTCGACATCTCGCCCAGCGTGTCCTCGCTGACGAAGTCCTTCTCGGAGACCAGCCCGCGCTCGGTGATGATCTCGTTCGCCTTCCAGAACCAGCCGCCGGTCTCGATCTTGGCGTCGCCGTTCTCGACGATGCCCTCGTACCAGTGCCAGTAGGTCCAGTACGACTGGGAGGTGTCGAAGGCCTGGCCGGTGGCGCTCAGGTTCATCGACTCGACCCAGCTTGCCTCAGCGTAGAGCCAGCAGTTGCCGATCGACTGGCGCTCGACGTCGGTGTGCTTGACGTCGGTGACATCCTCCGTGTTCGACGACGTCCCGTCGTCGCAGCCGAGGCCGAGCAGCGAGGTCGTCGCGAGGAGGGCGGAGGCGAGGAGGGAGCGCAGCTTCATGGTGCTGGACCCTTCAGCACACATCGGGCCACCTCTCCACGCACGAGCGCGGCTTCACATTTCAAGTACTTGGCCAATGTGAAGCGCCCGGGGGACGTCCGAATGGATCCTTCTGGATCCAGTCTCGGGATGATCCACCCGGGCGCCTCGGTGGGCCTGCGGCCCGGGTCGCTCAGGCCCGCGGAGCGGGCTCGAAGGCGCTGATGACGGCCTTCTGCGGGTCCTGGATCACGGCGAAGGTGCCGATGCCGGGGACCGCGATGGAGTCCATGAGCACGGTGCCGCCGAGCTTCTTCGCCCGCTCGACTGCGGTCGTCAGCTTCTCGACGACGGCGTACGTCATCCAGTGGGAGGGGACGCCGGGCGGCGCGGCCATCACCGACGCGACCTGCTGGTCCATGCCGGCGCCGACGCCGAAGGTCGCCATGCCGCCCCCCTCGCTGACGCTCCAGCCGTAGACGTCCTTGTAGAACGCCTGGGCCTTGGCGAGGTCCGTCGTGCCCAGCGACTCCCAGCAGAACTCCCCGAGCTTCGGCGTCGCCGGAGGCGAGTCACCCATGCTGCTGCGGAACGGCGAGAGCGAGGCGCCCGTCGGGTCCGCCACCACGGCGAAGCGGCCGACCTCGGGGATGTCCGTCGGAGCCACGTGGATGGTGCCGCCGGCGGCCCTGGCCCTCGCGACCGTCGCGTCGACGTCAGCCACCGAGAGGTAGCTCGACCAGTGCGGTGGGGCCGGCATGCTGGCGTCGAGCGCCATCATGCCGCCGACGCCCTTCTCGCGCGCGTGGATCATCGTGTACGTGAAGCCAGGCATCTCGGCAGTCTTGAAGGACCAGCCGAACAGCTCGCCGTAGAACTTCTTCGCCGCGTCGACGTCGCTCGTCATCAGCTCGCGCCAGACGAAACGGCCGTTGGTGTAGTCCGCCATCCTGACCTCCTCGGCCCCCGCAACCCCGCGCGGGGGGGCGGCGATAGGACGACGATCCACGTGACGCCGTCAACGGCGTCCGCTGTTGGTGCCCTCGCCTCGATGAAGGGCTCGACGGCTTCGCGGTCCAAGGACGCGCGCGTCGAGCCGCGCGCGACGCGCGCCAGGGTCGCTCAGGTGGCGGCGAAGGGGCTCTCCTCGAAGGGAGCCCGCGCGAAGAGATCCGATGCGGTCCCGGAGAGGAGGCGCGCCAGCGCCTCCTCTCCGAGCCCTGCTCGCGCCAGCGCGAGGACCTCGCGGTCCCAGGCGTAGGGCAGGTTCGGAAAATCGGTGCCGTAGAGGACGCGCTCCGGCCGGGCACGCACCAGGCGCCAGGGCACCTCGCCGGGGAGGTAGGCCGCCACCATCATCGTGGTGTCGAGCCACAGGTTGTCGAACCGGGTGACGAGCTTCTCGTAGGCGTCGAACTCGTCGGCCCCCAGGTGCGGGACAAGGAGTCGCAGCGCGGGGTGATCGCGCAGTACCCTCTCGATGCGGTCAGCGCTGCACAGGACATGGGGGTCGCATTTGTACGCGGGGCTTCGAGG
>JBKJLX010000231.1:0-4110 GCA_046596645.1 Polyangiaceae bacterium | reverse complement strand
GCTGACGCGGACTCGCGGCGGATCATTGGGGTCAACCTGCTGGAAGGGGTCCGTGCGCGCCTGGACGGGTCGGCGCCGCAGGTCGAGAGCTGCACCGAGGCGCTGCTGCGAGTTGCGGTCTCGCTCGGCTTCATCGGCGTCGGGATCTGGCTCATGGGCGAAGGCGGAAAGCTGCGGAACCGCGGCTTCGCGTCCCTCGCACCGATGCCGATGTTCGAGGAGCAGAGTCGCGAGATGGGGTTCCTGCCTGGCCAGGGGATGCCCGGTCGTACCTTTCTCAGCGGCACCGCGGAGTGGATCCCCGACGTCATACGCGACGACAACTTCCCGCGCCTCAGGGGCGCCATTCGTGATCTCGTACGGACCGTGATCGCATTCCCGGTCCTGAAGGAGGGTCGTCCGGTCGCCATCATCGAAATGTTCAGCTGCGAGGTTCGAGAACGCGACGCTGACACCCTCCGGCTCGTCACCACGCTCGGTGAAGACCTCGGGAGCTACATGGCGCGACTCAGCGTCTGAAGGGCGGCGCCCGGACCCGGCACGCGACCCGGCCTGGAGAGCGGCGCCGGGACCGGCTTACCCCCGTCGGTTGACGGGCTGGCACCCACCCCCTAAACCCCGCCGATATGGGTCCGATCCTCATGGCCGCCATCATCGTCGGCCTGGCGAGCGCCTTCGCGTGGAGCGCTCAGCAGCGCATGAAGCTGCTCTCGACAGGTCGCCCCGAGGTGCGGTGGGACCGCATCCCCGAGCGCCTGATGGCGGTCGTCGAGTACGCGCTCCTGCAGAAGAGGATGCCGAAGTACCGGGCCGCCGGCATCGCCCACATCCTCATCTTCGTCGGCTTCGGCGTCCTCCTCCTGCGCACGCTGATCCTCTGGGGCCGCGGCTTCTACCCGCCCTTCAACCTCTTCATCCTGGAGCCGGAGGGCTTCCTCGGGGTGCCGCTCGGCCACGCGTACGAGCTGATCAAGGACATCGTCGCCGCCCTGGTCGTCGCCGGCGCGCTGACCTTCGTCTACTTCCGCGTCGTCCGCCGAGAGGCGCGCATGACCCTCTCCGGCGAGGGCCTGCTCATCCTCGGGATCATCTGCACGATGATGATCAGCGACATGATCTACGACGGCGCGGCCTTCGCGCTGGCGCCTCACCAGCCCGGCCTCTGCCAGCTGAAGGTCGACGCCTCCGCCTGCGAGAGCATCTCCACCGTGACCGCGCCGCTGGCGGCTTCCGACCTCGGCGCGCCCGTCCACTTCCGCTGGTTCGCGCCGGTCGGCAGCCTGTTCGCGCTGCTCTTCGCCAAGCTCGGCCTCTCGGTGAAGACCCTCACCGGTCTGGCCCACACCGGCTTCTGGACGCACAGCTCGCTGGTCCTGATCTTCCTCAACATCCTTCCGTACTCGAAGCACTTCCACATCATCACGTCGCTCCCCAACGTATTTCACAAGAGCCTGGAGCCGGCAGGGCGCCTGCCCATGGTGGCGCCGACGACCGAAGCGCTCATGGCGATGGTCGAGGCGCGCAACGACCCCGCCAGGCCGGACGCGCCGCCGGTGGGGATCGGCGTCATCGAGGACTTCAGCTGGAAGGCGATCCTCGATTTCTACACCTGCACGGAGTGCGGTCGCTGCACCGACAACTGCCCGGCCCACAAGACCGGCAAGATCCTGAGCCCCAAGCAGCTCACGCTGAACCTCCGCGACCACCTCTACGCCAACGAGGAGCGGCTGGTGGACGAGCGGGCGGGCGCCATGTTCGCGAAGGGCGAGGACGTCCACGCGCACCCGGCCGATCCCGACGCGCCACCCCCCGAGGCCACGCCGCAGGCGGACGACGTCGCGCCGCCGCCGAAGCGGCTCGAGCTGGTCGCCAACGTCATCCACCCCGACGTGCTCTGGGCGTGCACCACCTGCCGCGCCTGCGAGGAGCAGTGCCCGGTCCTCATCAGCTACGTCGACAAGATCGTCGACATGCGGCGCAACCTCGTCCTGCTCAAGGGCGAGTTCCCGGCGGAGCTGAACAACCCCTTCTCCGCCATGGAGATCAACGGCAACCCCTGGAACATCGCCCGGGTCGATCGCGCCAACTGGGCCGACGGTCTCGGCATCCCGTTCATGACCGACCGCCCCGAGGCGGAGGTCCTCTACTGGGTGGGCTGCGCCGCCAGCTACGACGACCGCGCCAAGAAGGTCGCCCGCTCCACCGCCCGCTTGATGCAGGCAGCCGGCGTCGACTTCGCCATCCTCGGCCAGGAGGAGACGTGCACCGGCGACCCCGCGCGGCGCGCCGGCAACGAGTACCTGTTCATGATGCTGGCCGAGCAGAACGCCGCCACGCTGAACGGCTACAAGGACAAGGGCGGCATCAAGACCATCGTCACCGCGTGCCCCCACTGCTTCAACACGCTGGCCAACGAGTACCCCGACTTCGGCGCGAAGTTCGAGGTGGTCCACCACACCGCGTTCCTGCAGGGCCTCCTCGCGCAGAAGAAGATCGTGCCGAAGAACCCGGTCAAGGGCCGGGTGGTGTTCCACGACAGCTGCTACCTCGGCCGCTACAACGGCGTGTATGACCCGCCGCGCGAGATCCTCGCCGCCATCCCCGGCGTCGAGCTGGTCGAGGTGCCGGAGTGGAACAAGAGCAAGGGCCTCTGCTGCGGCGCCGGCGGCGCGCAGATGTGGATGGAGGAGCAGAACAAGGATCGCGTGAACGTGAAGCGCACGCTCCAGCTCATCGACACCGGCGCCAAGACCATCGCCAGCGGGTGCCCCTTCTGCATGACGATGCTGACCGACGGCCTCAAGGCGGAGTCGAAGGAGGAGTCGATCCGTCAGCTCGACGTGGCCGAGCTCCTGGCGCAGAGCTGCCTGGGGGACGGCGAGGCTGCGACGTCCAAGTCGAAGAAGAAGACGACGCACGTCGACCCGAACGAGGCGACGATCGCCTGAGCCCCGCGCGCCGGAGCCGCCCGCCTCACTGCGCGCGCCGCCGCACCACCCCCGGCGCCTCGGCGACCAGCTTCTCCAGCGTGCCGATGTCGACCGGCTTGGTGAGGTGGCGGTCGAACCCTGCCTCCATCGCGCGCGCCCGGTCCTCGTTCTGGCCGTAGCCAGTCATCGCCACCAGCACCACGCGATCGCCCAGCTCGGCGCGGACCCGACGCGCCACCTCGTAGCCGTCGAAGCCCGGCAGCCCCACGTCGACGAAGGCGACGTCCGGCCGGCTGCTCACGATGGCATCGACGCCTTGGGGCCCGTCGGCGCCGGTCACGACCTGGTGTCCCGACGCCCGCAGCAGCTCCTCGAACAGCGAGCGGATGTCCTCGCTGTCGTCGACCAGCACCACCTTGCGTGGTCCCGCCGAGGGCGGAGCCGGCGTGGGGGTCCTCGCCGGTTCCTCGTGGCCGACGAGTCGAGGGAGTCGAACCACGAACTCGCTGCCCCGACCGAGCCCGTCGCTCCTCGCCTCGACCGTCCCTCCGTGCAACGTGACGAGGCGGTGGACCAGCGTCAGGCCGAGACCCAGGCCGCCCTCCTTGCGGTCCGGGCTCTGCTCGGCCTGCGCGAACAGGTCGAACACGTGCATGAGCATCTCGGGGTCGATGCCGATGCCGGTGTCCGTCACCCGGAGCTCGGCGACCTCGTCCTCCGCCTGCGCGACCGCGCGCACCGAGCCGCCGGGCGCCGTGTACTTGAAGGCGTTGCCCAGCAGGTTGTTGACGATCTGCTCGAGGCGCAGCGGATCGCCGTGGACCAGCAGCGCGGGCGGCGCCTCCACCTCGAGGTGGATCCGGCGCTCCCGAACCACGTGGTCGAACGTCTGCGCGCAGCTCCGCAGCACGTCGGCGAGGCACACCCTGGAGCGGTCGAGCTTCACTTTGCCGTGGGTCACCCGCGACACGTCGAGAAGGTCGTCGACCAACCGGATGACATGCATCACTTGACGCTCGATGATCGCGTGCTCGCGCTCGGCGCAGACAATCTTGCGCAGCCGGATCAGGTGCAACGCTGTGACGATGGGCGCCAGGGGGTTGCGCAGTTCGTGCCCGAGCATCGCCAGGAACTCGTCCTTCGCGCGGTTCGCGGCGTCGGCTTCGCGCCGCGCCGAGGT
>JBKJLX010000161.1:0-10833 GCA_046596645.1 Polyangiaceae bacterium | reverse complement strand
GGGGGCCCAGGGTGGGGACGCTGCGCGGTGCCGGAACGTAGTCCCATTTCCCGGCGCGGCCGTCGTGCTCGTAGTGCTCGAGGAGGTCGACGACGCCGTCGTCGATCTCCGCCGCCGTGCCCTGCGGGCCGAACAGCGCCTCGCCCTGGACGGTCGCCGCGGCGTTGCCGGCGCGGCGTCGCTCGTCGGCGTCGAGGGTGAACGTGATCTCGATCTTGGCGTGCCGATCGCCGGCGCGGATCCACTCCGCGGCGTCCGGCGGCGGGCCGTAGGAGCCGAGGACCTCCTTGGCGGCGAGCAGCGCCTCCAGCACCCGCGTCTTGCCGGATGCAGCGGGACCGGTGACCACGGCGACGTCGTGCGGCGCGTCGCCGTGGCCGCGGCCGAGATCCCAGGTGAGGTCGGGGACTCCGCGGATCGAGAGGAACGTGGCACGCAGGATCTTCAACGTTTCACTCCGCCCCTTCGCCCGAGGAGGGCTGGGGTGTCTTGCCGGTGAGCGCTGCCTGCTGGGCGACCTTCTCACCGGGGTTCAGCAGCAGCTTCGGCGTCTGGATCACGATCGAGTCGGGGCTGATGTGGATCATCGACTGGCCGCAGACGATGGTGGTCCCCACCTGGCTCGTGATCTTGTGGGACAGCGCGCTGGAAACGAAGTCCTTCACGGTGTTCAGGATGCGCTGACCGCTCGTCGATTGCATCAGGTTGCCGAGCACCTGACCCAGCTTGTTGCCGGTGACCGCCTCCTTCTGGTTGCCCTTGACCGTCTCCTTGTCGTTGCCGTCGATGGCGGCGGAGCGGTGGCGGCCGATGCTGCTGGACACGTCGTTGTTGACGCGCGTGTTCCAGTCCTTCTCGGCGCGCATGCGGATCTCCTCCGACCCCGCCATGTCCTCGAACATGAACATGTTGAAGCCGCCGGTCGCCGGCACCGACGCGCTGCGGAAGCCGTTCTGCGTCTTGTTCGCCGGCAGGGCGAAGGGCGGCCGCAGCAGGTTGGTGAAGATGCGGCCGACGATCATCGGCTCCTCGGGATTGCCCCCGAGAAAGCTGACGACGACCTCCTGGCCGATGCGCGGGACGTTGATCGCGCCCAGGCCCTCGCCCGCCCACGCCTGGTTGACGTGGACCCAGCACGAGCTGTTCTCGTCCATGGTGCCGTAGCGGTCCCAGTGGAACTGCACGCGCACGCGGCCGAACTCGTCGCAGTGGATGGTCTCGCCGGCGGGGCCGACCACGACCGCCGTCTCCACGCCCGAGATCTGGGGGGTGGGGGTCACCACCTCCGGCTTCCAGGGGGACTTTGCGTCGGCGGCGTGGGTCGAGACGTGGGCCTCGGTGTCGTGGGTGCCGGTGATGATGGTGCGGGTGATCAGCAGCTGGCCGATCTTGTCCGCCATCGGGTGGTGGCCGATCGCCAGGCGGAGCCCCGGCGCGATGTCGAGCGCGTTGGCCTCGAAGGTGAACCGGCGAGCCCGCGCCAGCGAGGCGGAGGCCTTCTGGTCGGCGATGCGCTGCGCCTCGTCCATGTCGGTCCGCGTCCGGCCGCGGTCGTCGGCGGTCGGCGTGTCGTTGGAGCCGGGGTTGCCGAAGCGGAAGCTGCCCGGCTCGTAGGTGAACGACTCGAGGCGGCTCTCGGTGGGGTGCTTGCTGGCGGCGGTCTGCGCGACCAGCGGCACGTTGGAGAGGCGGTGGTCGTGGTCGGCGACCGCGATGCGGCCGGCGGTCAGCGCGCGCGACGCGCGGAAGTTGGAGGCGTTGTGGCTGTTGGCGGTCGGCTCGTCGGCGTACTCGAGCACGTCCTCGCGCTCCACGCCGCGCTCCGGTGCGTCGGTCAGCACCAGCTTGGACTGCCCGTCGACCAGCCGGTGGAAGTAGGTGATGCCCGAGGCCTCGAGCATGCGGGAGAAGAACGAGAAGTCCGTCTCCTGGTACTGCACCCGGTATTTCCGCGTCTTGTAGCTGCGCGTGCACTCGATCAGCGGCTCGATGCTCCACTCCGCCAGCATCGCGCGGGCGACGTCGAGGTCGCTCATCTGCTGGAAGACGCGGCAGTTGGTGCGGCGGGTGAGCAGCCAGAGCGTCGGCGTGATGGTCAGCTGGTAGGTCGAGAGGCCAGTCGCCTCCGACCGCACCAGGTTCGCCTCCGAGACCACGCCCGACCAGGTCCGCCGGGGCGTGTCCTTGTAAGCGAGCTCCCCCAGGTCCACGTGGAACGCCGCCGGCTGGCCGATGATCTCCTCGAGGTCGAGGGCCGGGTTGGGAGAGACCACCTCGAGATCGACCGTGAACAGGGAGCTCAGGCCGTCGTCGACGGTGAACTCGCGGACGTCGATGGACTCCTTGACGGGGGTGTCGAGGCGGAGCCCGGAGCGCTCGAGCGTGATGAGGTCTGGCATCGAGACGATCGATAAAGCAGCGAGCGTGCCCTGATCCACCCTCTCTCTCCGGGCGTGGTCTGCGGAGGATGCGTCATGCGAGACCAGCGTCGATTCGTGTGCCTGCGCCCGTCGTGGCGCAGCGCGTCGACCCCCGCGGAAGGATCCACTGCCCCTGAGGGATCGACCATCCACCCTGCAAAAACGGGTGCGATGGTGTGCGCGCTGCCACGCGCTGTACGCGAGCCGACGCCCTCGTGATAAGAGCCGCGCCGCTTTGCCCGCTCTTCGCGAGGTCTTCGGGACATACACGGTCGTGGAGCGGCTGGCTGTGGGCAGCGTGGGCGAGGTGCTGCGCGCGCGCGACGGCGCGGGCCGCGACGTCGCGCTGAAGCGCCTCCTGCCCAGCACCGCCGCCGATCTGGGCGTGGTCGCCTCCTTCGAGGCCGAGACCGACGTTGCCGGTGCCCTGGATCATGAGAACGTCCCGCGCCTGGTCGACCGGGGGCGCATCGCCGGCGTGTCCTTCGCGGCCTACGAGCTGGTGCACGGCCGGGACCTGCGGACGACGCTGGAGCGGCTGGCGTGCGCCGGTCGCCGCATGCCCGCCGATGTCGCGGCGGAGCTGGCGGCGCAAGTGGCCGATGCGCTCGCCCACGTCCACGCCCGCATGGCCCCCGATGGGATGGCGCTGGAGATCGTCCACCGCGACGTCACGCCCGCCAACGTCGTCGTCTCCTTCGCCGGTGCGGTGAAGCTCGTCGACTTCGGCATCGCCCGCTCCGCCATCCGCCCGGCGCTCACCGCGCGCAACGAGGTGAGGGGGACGCTTCGCTACGTGTCCCCCGAGCAGATCGCCCAGGAGGCGCTGGACGCTCGCAGCGACCTCTTCTCGCTCGGCCTGGTCCTGTGGGAGATGCTCGTGGGCCGGCCGGCGCTGGAAGGACCGATGGACGTCGTCCTCGAACGGATCGCCAGCGGCGAGGTGCCGCCGCCGAGGTCGGTCGAGCCATCGGTGCCGGCGGCGATCGACGCCATCGTGTGCAAGGTTCTCGCGAAACGGCGCGAGGAGCGGTACGATTCCGCGTCGAAATTCTCCGACGCGTTGACGGCTGCTGCCCGCGATCTCCGGGGGGCAGAGGCGACGCCGTCGTCGGGGAACGGCGGCGGGGCGCCGTTCGCCGCGCGGCTCGCGCAACTGATGCGAGAGCTGTTTCCAGGCGAGGTGGTCGAGGAGCAGCAGATGGCGGACGACAAGGGCAGCAGCGATCTCGACGTCTTCGAAGGACTCGGGAAGAAATCGAGCCGCCCGTCTGCGCTCGGCGGCAGCGGCGCGCCGCCGTCGGTCGCGCCCGGCTCAGGCGGCCCCGCGAGCCATCGCGCTCCGCCTCCGCCTCCGCCGTCCTCGCGGGCGCCGTCGACGGGCAACCAGGCGGGGAAGACGACGCTCCTCGGCGTCCCGGCGCCGAAGGCCCCGGGCGAGGGCGCGCCCCCGCCGAGCTCGGCGGCTCCGCCGCCCCCGCCGCCCAGCAAGCGGCCGTCCTCCGGCAGCACCCCCGCGTCGGCGGCGCCGCCGCCTCCGCCGACGATGTCCTCGGCCGGGCCCACGTCCACGCCGGTCCCGCTGCCGCCCCCGCCGAGCCGCAAGCAGACGCTGATCGGTGTCTCCTCGCCGGTGGCGCTTCCGCCGCCCCCGTCGTCGGGCGCGCCCAGCGCGGGCCCCAACGCTCTACCGCCCCCGCCGACCTCCAAGGTCGCGCCGCCGGTTGCGCTGCCGCCGCCTCCGCAGAAGGACGCGGCGGCCGCCGCCGGCGTCGAGATGGACTGGGACGACGACGAGGAGTCGACCCACGTCTTCGAGAAGCGCAGACACGCGATGGGCTCGGGCGCCCCCGGCGCGACCCCGCGTCCCGCCGCCGGCGCGCCTGGTCCCCAGTCGGTGAAGACGGGAAGCGCCGCCGCGCTGGTCGCCGGCTCCGGTCAGGCAGCACGGGTCTCGGCTCCGCCGCCTGCCGGCCCGCAGAGCGCGCCCCCCCACGGCCCCCAGTCCGGCCCCCCCGGTGGACCGCAGTCTGGCGGCCCGCAGTCCGCGGGGCCGCAGGGCATCGGTCCGCACGGCGCGTCGCCTCAGTCGGGCTCGGTGCCGCCGCCGGCGCCGGGCCGGTTCGGCGAGTCGGGTCCGTCCTCGGTCGGCCCTGCGTCGATGGGCGCCGCCAGCTCGCGGCGCGCCAGCGAGCAGGACACCATCGTGCGCCCGCGGGAGCGCGACGGCGCAGGCCGCGCCGGCGTCGTCCTCGGCGCGCTCGCCCTGGTGGCGGTCGGCGGTCTCGCCGCGTTCCTCCTCTGGCCGCGCACCGGTCAGCTCAAGATCGATCTCAAGTCGAAGGACGGGCAGGCGATCCCGCGCGCCGAGATCTTCGTGGACGGCGTGAAGCGCTGCGACACCGCGCCCTGCGTCGTCGCCGACCTCCCCGCCGGCGCGAAGACGATCCGCGTCATCCTGCCCGGACAGGCCTTCGTCGACGCGGTGGAGACGGTCGAGGCGGGCAAGGAGAAGCTGGTCTACATCGCGGTCGGCATCGGCGGCGCCGCTCCCGCCGCTTCGGGCAGCGCTCCCACGGCCAGCACGGGCGGCACCGGCCTCAAGCTTGCGGGTAGCCAGCCCGGCGTGAAGGTGACGGTCGACGGCGTCGACAAGGGCGGCCTGCCGCTCACGCTGAGCGACCTCGCCCCCGGCGAGCACAAGCTCAAGCTCGACGGCGGCGATCGCTACGAGCCCGAGGAGCGCACGGTCACCGTGGGCAGCGGCGAGGTGAAGGACCTCGGCGAGGTGAAGCTCAAGGTGCTGAAGGGCGTCATCACCCTCGATCTCCGCACCGAGGGCGCGAGCGTGCTGCTCAGCGGCACCACCGACGGCGGCAAGAAGGTGGAGAAGAAGCTCCCGGACTCGATCTGGAAGAGCCCCCCGGTCAGGCTCCCCATCGATCTCAGGAAGGAGAAGTGGACGCTCGTCGCGACCAGGAAGGGCCTCACCGAGTTCCGTCGTGAGCTCGACTTCTCGGACGGAAACCCGGAGCCGACCATCGTGATCGAGCTGGGGACCGACGCGTCGGCCACGCCGACCACGCCGACCACGCCGCCCACGCCGCCCATCGGCGGCCCGCTGCCCACCAGTGCTGCACCCAGCGGCCAGGCGCCGCCCGCGACCGGCAAGCCGCCGGAGAAGGACCCGGGCAAGGAAGCAGCGACCGGGCAGGGGACGCTCAACATCAACTCCATCCCCGTCTCCAAGGTGCTGCTCGACGGCCGCCCCATCGGCTCCACCCCCAAGGCGGGCGTGAGCGTCTCCGCTGGCAGCCACACCGTCACCTTCATCAAGGATGGCGAGCGCAAGTCGGTCACCGTGACCGTCAAGGCCGGGGAGACGAAGGTCGCCGCGGTGAAGTTCTGAGGCGCGTCGCCTAGGGCGGCGGCTCGAGCGGTGCCGCGGGCGGCGCCATCGCCAGCTCGCGCCGCGACTGCTCGTCCAGGTCGGCGTCGACCCGCGCGTTCCACGCGGCCCAGGTCGTCGCGCACAGGACCTCCTCGGCGTCCGGCGCGACCGCACCGCCGGCGCAGGCCGCGGGGTCGAAGGGCGGGCCGGCCGCGTGGACCGCGGAGAGCGGGACGGTCGGGTAGGTGCCCCGCCACACCTCCTCGAAGCGCTGGCGTCGCACGCGCTGCTTGCGCGCCGCCTGGTCGCCTTGCAGCGCGGCGAGCTGCTTGCCGAGGTGCTCGCGGAGCTCGGCGTCCTCGGTCACCGCCAGGGCGCGCTCGATGAAGCGCGCGGTCGCCGCCAGCTCGCCCGCCTTGTGGAGCTGGCGGACGCCACCGATGGCGCGCCATGCGATCGTCGCGTCCTCGGAGCCGAGCTCGGCGGCGCGCGCGAGGTAGGCCGCGCCCTCGCGGCGCCACCGCTGCGCCTCCTCCGGATCGACCGCGTCGAGGTAGCTGGCGGGCGCGATCCACGTGACGAACTGGCCGAGGTTCAGCCACAGCTCGGCGTCGTTGGGGAACTGCTCGACGCCGCGCTCGAGGAGGCGCCGCACCACCCGGACGTCCTCGGCCGTCGCGGACACCGTCTGCATCGTGGTGAGCGTGTCGGCGAGGCGGTAGGGCTCACGGAAGCTCGGGTCGAGCGTCATCACCGCGTCGAGGTACCTGGTGACGGTCTCGAACCGGCGCCGCTCACCGAGGCGCAGTCCTTGCGTGACCAGCACGTGGGCCCACGCGAGATCGGCGGCGGCCGCGCGGTACCCCATCGAGAGAAACAGGAGCTCGTCTCGCGGCGGGAGAGGGTACGTCTCACCCGTCTCCTTGGTGGACGCTCGCGTCGCCTCCGCGGGGGAGCGGACGGCCGCGATGATGAGTGCACCGCCGAGCGTGAAGGCCAACCAGGGAGCCCACTCGGCGAGCCGAGCGCGGGCCCTCACTCGACCTCGCGGTGGATGAGGAGCCCGGGGTGGAGACGCGCTGGTCCTCCGGGCGGCTTGTCGCCCTGCACCTGGAACGTCGACGGGTTGCCGTCCCCGTCGAGGTCGCCGTGCGCGGTCGCGGCGAACCGGAAGTCCCGCGCAGCGGGGTCCAGCGCGCTGTCGAAGCGGTAGGAGTATGCCTGCGCGGCCTCCATGGAGAAGCCGAGCGCGCGCCACGACAGGTGCGACCACGCCTCGGGCGGCACCGCCACGCGCTCGCCGCGCGGGACCTTCTCCGGCGTCGCCGGCGCCGAAGGTGGAAACGCCGTCTCGTGCGGGTGCGACGCGGCGTGGACGAGCGCGCCGTGCGCGATGCGGGACAGGGCGTGCGTCGGCTCGCTCCAGCGCGAGGCGCTCAGGTTCGCCACGAAGGACGGGACCGCGACGGCGAGCACGCTACCCCCCACGCCGATCACGGCGGCTGCGCGCAGCAGGGTGGTGGCCATGGCGGCACCAATCTAGCGCGCCGCCATGAAAACACGAACGCCCCACGAGCGAAGCTCGCGGGGCGTCGGGCGGACCGACGGCGAGGCGCCGTCAGCCACCGATCATTCGTACTCGTCGACGATCGCGATCTCGGTACCCAGGCGGAGCGACTGCGTCGCGGAGTCGACCAGGCCGGCCTGGATGAAGGCGGAGGCGACCGCGTCGCCGTCCAGATCGCCGATGGCGAACACCTGGAGCGCGTTTCCGGCAGACAGATCGGGCACGGTCACCGTGCTCGGGTTGGCCCAGGCGGTGACGCCGGTCGCGGCGCCGCCGCGCGGCTCCGCCCGGTAGCCGTACGAGTAGTACTGCGGGCTCGACATGTTGAACTTCAGGCACTTCCAGCCATGGTCGGCGGCGCCCTGCTCGTAGTCCTGACCGGTGGCGGCATCGGCCTGGTACTTGCGGCCGCCGACGCTGGCGATCGCGAGAGGAACCGCCGGCGCGTCGTCGCAGAGGTCGTGGGAGAAGCTCACGCCGGTGTCGCCCAGCGGCACAATTTCCTGGGTGGTGGTCTCACGCTCGAAGGCGCCGACCGCGCCGCGGGAGATGGCGCCGATGCTGTTCTTCGCCTCGCTGGTCTTGGCGCTGGCGAGGTAGCGGCGGACGCCGTAGATGGCGAGCGCGGCGAGCACGCCGATGATCGCGACGACGATCATCAGCTCGACGAGGGTGAAGCCGCGGTTCTTCAGGTTCCGGGAAGGTCGCATGGTCATTCTCCGACTTGGGGCAGGTGGATGGACGAATTTCCCCGCGCCTTCTCTTCGGAGAAGACCAGTCGCGGAGGGCTGAGGTGAAGACCCACGTGGGCGAGGGCCTGAGAGACGGCAGGCGAGACGACAGGCGAGGCGGCTCGGCGCTACTCGGTGTCGTCGTGGACGAAGATCTCGCTGCTGAACGAGGAGGTCTGGAGGACGGCGTAGACGTCGTCGTTGTCGCGATCACCGGTCGCGGCGGCGATGAACCAGGGCTCGGGCGAGACGCCCCCGCCGTAGCTGGCCGGCCAGTCCGGGCTCACCATCGTCTGCACATTGGCGGTCGGCGGGGTGGTGCCCGGGTTGCCCGCGATGCAGGAGTACCCGAACTTGACGGCACCATCGGGCTTGACGTTGAGGAGGGCCCAGTTGGTGTCACCGTTGCCGGCGCCGCCCCAGCCCGCCTTGACGTCGCCGAGATCGGCCACGGCGAGCGGGTAGGTCGCCTCCAGCGAGGCCGTCACGCTGAGGTAGGTCAGAGATTCGGCCTTGAAGGACTCCTGCGCGGTACGGATGGAGCCGAGCATGGCCGTCGCCTCCGACGTGCCGGCCGAGTAGATGTACTTCCGGTACCCAGCCATCGCGAGGGCGGCGAGGACCCCGATCATCGCGACCACGATGAGCAGCTCGATGAGGGTGAACCCCCTGGCCAGCCGCCTCCGGGTCGCCGTGGCCGTGGGCCGTCGCATGAGAGAGCTCGTTTGCACGTTGCGTTCCATCTCTGCGCGCCGCCCGGCGATCGGCGATTTAGCGGCGTGACCGGCGTGTAGGACAGTACTCCAGACAGCCTCCGTGCCGAAATTTGTCAGCTCGGCTTGCGAGCGAGTGACGAATCGCGGCTCGCCGGGGACGCCTCGTCCTCACCCTCCGCCTCGTCGGAGGACGACAGCCCGAGCTTCTCCAGGCGATAGCGAAGCGATCGGAAGGAGATACCGAGGAGCTTCGCCGCCTGGGTGCGCACGCCGCGGGTGCGGTCCAGCGCCTCGAGGATGAGCCTGCGCTCGACCTCGCCGAGGACGTCGTCGAGCGCGCACCCCCCCTCGGGCAGGGTGGCGAGCGAGCCGGTGGGCGCTGCGCTCTGCCCGGCGACCTCCGCCGGCAGATCCCCCAGGCCGAGCACCGGCCCCGAGGCGAGCGCGACCGCGCGCTCCATCATGTTCTCCAGCTCGCGGATGTTGCCGGGGAACGGGTAGCGGTCGAGCGCGCGCAGCGCGTCGGCCGAGAGGCCGCGCACCTCCTTGCCGAGCTCCTCGGCGAAGCGGTGGGCGAAGCGATCGGCGAGGCGCGGTACGTCCTCGCGCCGATCGCGGAGCGGCGGCAGCTCGATGCGGATGACGTTGAGGCGATAGAAGAGGTCCTGCCGGAGCTGGCCGCCGCGCACGCTCGCCTCGACGTCGCGGTTGGTCGCCGCGAGCACGCGCACGTCGACCGGGACCTCGGTGGCCGCGCCGACGGGTCGGACCTTGCGCTCCTGGAGCACGCGCAGGAGCTTCACCTGCAGGGCCAGCGGCAGCTCGCCGATCTCGTCGAGCAGCACGGTGCCCCCCTCCGCCTCGCGGAAGATGCCCTGCGTGCGCGCGGCCGCGCCGGTGAAGGCGCCCTTCTCGTGGCCGAAGAGCTCGCTCTCCATCAGCGCCTCGGGCAGCGCGCCGCAGTTGACGACGACGAAGGGCGCGTCGCGGCGGTCGCTCCGGTCGTGGAGCGCGCGGCAGACACGCTCCTTGCCGGTGCCGCTCTCGCCGGTGACGAGGACCGTCGCCCGCGTGCGCGCGGCCTTGTCGACCAGCTCGGAGACGGCGAGCATCTTCGGGCTCTGGCCGAAGTCGAGAGCGCCCGGCTCGAAGCGCTCCAGCTGCGCACGGAGGCGCTGGTTCTCGGCGCGGATCGCGGTCTTCTCCAGCGCCTTCTGGAGGCGCACCAGCATCTCCGCCGGGGAGAACGGCTTGGTGACGAAGTCGTAGGCGCCGGCCCGCGTCGCCTCGATCGCCGCCTCGATGGTCTGGTGCGCGGTCATCACGATGACCTCGGTGACCGCGGAGCGTGTCTTGGCCGCCGCGAGCACCTCGAGGCCCGATCCGTCGGGCATCACCAGATCGGTGACCACCAGCGGGAAGGGTGGGCTCGCCTCCTCGAGCGCGACCAGCGCGCGGCGCTTGCCCGGCACCGCCGTCACGTCGAAGCCCCCTCGTCGAAAGGCGATCGTGAGGACCTCGCGAAGCCCCGGCTCGTCGTCGACGAGGAGCACGCGCACCGCGCCCGACCGTGTCATCTCCATCAGGTTACCACGGGCGTCGCGCTCTTCTGGGACGCCAGCCGAGCGCTGCCCGCGAGCATCGCCAGCGCCGACACCGCGAGCGCCAGCCCCAGCGCGTAGAAGGGCGGCCAGGAGACGGTCGCGACGACGCGATGTCGGCCCTTCGCGACGCGGGTCGCGACGAAGCCTGGAGCGACGGTTCGCCAGGGCCGGGGGACGTCGTCGACGCGAACTTCCCAGGTGGGGAACGCGCTGGCGCGGATCACGACGTCCACCGGATGCGGGGAGTCGATCACCGCCTCGTGGGCACCGGGCTCGCGCGGCACCTCGACCACCGACGCGGCCGAGGGGTCGCATCCGGCGAGGGGGATCGCGCTGCGCGCGACCGGGTCCTCGCCCGGCTCGAGCGCGATCCAGCGCTGCGGGTGGAGCGTCGCCGCGCCGCG
>JBKJLX010000085.1:0-5644 GCA_046596645.1 Polyangiaceae bacterium | reverse complement strand
GATGAGCGTCAACATCGCGAAGATGAAGAGGTTCAGGTAGGCGAAGAACCGGTGGTAGCCCGGGTCCTTCCACATGTACTCGGACGAGTAGAGGTGGATGAGGAAGCCGACGCCGGTGACGACCAGCATCATCGTCGCCGTCATGGCGTCGACGCCAAAGGCGACGTCGAGCGTGAAGGCGCGGTTACCGCGGCCGACGAGGTCGAGCCAGCTCCACGCGACCCAGCGGACCTTCTCGATGGCGTAGACCGTCTTGCCGGCCGCGTCGGGCGAGCCCGAGGTGACGAGCGTGAGGAAGGTCAGCAGGCTGGCGACGAAGGACACGCCCAGGGCGGAGAGCGCGGTGAGGCGCACCGCATCCTTCCCCAGGCGCTTTCCGAAGATGCCGTTGACGAAGGCACCGATCGCCGGCGCCAGGAGGACGATGGCGAGGAGGCCGAAGTCCCCCGCGGGGAAGTTCTTGGCGAGCGCGTCCATCGGCGTCTCAGTTCCTCAGGAGGTCGGCGTCGTCCGAGCGGACGCTCTTCCGCACGCGGAAGAAGGCGAGGACGATCGCGAGGCCGACCGCCGCCTCGGCAGCGGCGACCACGATGATGAAGAAGGAGAAGAGCTGGCCGTCGTGCTGGCTCTGGTGGACGCGGTTGAACGCGACCAGGGTCAGGTTCACGGCGTTCAGCATGAGCTCGATGCTCATGAGGAGGACCAGCAGGTTGCGCCGCAGGAGGAAGCCCACGCAGCCGATGGTGAACAGGACCCCGGCGACGACGAGGTAGTACTGAAGCGGAACTCCGTTCACGACACGTGCTCCTTCGCCCCGTGGGCGATCTCGTGCGCGGTCAGCACGACCGGCGCCGGGAGCAACACCGGCTTCGGCGTGTGCGCTCCGCTGGTCGACTTGTTGGGCGAGAGCGGCGCCACCAGCGAGGGCGCGCGCGGCCCCTTGCTCTTCAGCTGGGCGAGCCGCGCAGCGGTCGCCTCGACGTCGCCGTGGCGACCCTTGGCGACGGCCATGGCGCCGACCACGCCCACCAGGAGGAGGAGGCCAGTGATCTGGAAGGCGACCACGCCGCGCCCGAACATCTCCCGGCCCACCGCCTCCACCGAGCCCAGGCCCGCGGCGACGGTGGGGAACATGGTCGGGCTGCCCCCGCCGGAGCCGACGATGGCCAGCAGACCGGCGATGGCCGCGCCCAGCATCAGCACGGCGCCCACGTAGCGGCTGACGGCCCCCCGCGCGTCCGGCTCCTGCGCGGCGACGGGGCCGAGGAGCATGATGACGAAGAGGAAGAGGATGACGACCGCGCCGGCGTAGACGATGACCTGCACCGCCGCGAGCAGCTCGGCGGAGAGGAGCAGGTACATCCCCGCGACGCCGATGATGGTCGTGAGGAGGCCCATCGCCCCGCGGATGGGGTTCTTGGCGGCGACCGTCGCCACCCCGCCCAGGAGGCAGAGCAGCGAGCAGACGCAGAAGAACACGAACTCGAAGGTGGCCATCGCCTCAGGTCTCCCGACGCTGCCCGACTCGCACTGTCTCGACTCGCACTGTCTCGACTCGCACTGTCTCGACTAACACTGCCTCGACAAACACGGTCTCGACTGACGGCACTGTCGCCCCGGGCCCGGGCTAGAGCGCCAGCCGACCGGTCGACGACTTTCCGCTCGTCCTCACGTGGTCCTCGAGCTCCCGACGAAACTTCTTCAGGAAGCCGAGCATGGGCATCGCCGTTCCCTCGCCGAAGGCGCAGATGGTGTTGCCCATGATGTCGCTCGCGATCTCGTGGAGGCGGTCGACCTCGTCCATCGTCGCCTCGCCCTGGACCACCCGGTCGAGGATGCGAAAGAGCCAGGCGCTGCCCTCGCGGCAGGGCGTGCACTGACCACAGGACTCGTGGCGGTAGAACCGCATGAGGTTGTGGATGGCGAGGACCGGGTCCGTCTTGTCGTTGAGGACGATGGCGCAGCAGGTGCCGAGCATCGTCCCCAGGGCGCGGTAGGTGTCGACGCCCATCGGCACGTCGAGGACGCTCTTGCCGTGCCAGGGGTGGAGCGGGCTCTTGGGGTCCGGCGCGTCGACGATCTCGTCCGGCCGGAGCAGCGGGCACGAGGAGCCGCCGGGGATCACCGCGAGCAGCTCGCCGCCTGCGACGCCGCCGCCGAGATCGTAGATCAGCTCGCGCAGGGTCAGGCCGACCGCCGCCTCGTAGACGCCGGGCGTCTTCACGTGGCCGCTGACCCCGAACAGGCGGCAGCCGCCGTCCTTGATGTGGTGCAAGGCGGAGAGGCGCGAGAAGGCGTCGCCCCCCATACGCAGGATCAGCGGCGCCGCCGCGATCGACTCCAGGTTGTTCACCGTCGTCGGCATGCCGAAGGCGCCGGCCTGGGCCGGGAACGGCGGCTTGAGCCGGGGCTCGCCGCGCTTGCCCTCGAGCGAGTTGAGGAGGCTCGTCTCCTCGCCACAGATGTAGGCGCCGGCTCCCGTGTGGACGTAGACCTCGACCGGGTAGTCGATGCCGAAGGGGCGCTTGCCCAGGTAGCCCTTGGCCTTGGCCTCGGCGATGGCGCCCCACAGGCGCTCCTTCGAGAGGTGCAGCTCGTCGCGCACGTAGACGTACGCGACGTGGGCGCCGATGCCCATGCAGCCGATGATGCAGCCCTCGACCGTGGAGTGCGGGTCGAGCTCCATGAGCGTCCGGTCCTTGAAGGTCCCGGGTTCGCCCTCGTCCGCGTTGATGACGAGGTAGTGCGGCTTCTCCGGCTTGGGGGGCCAGGGCATGAAGGACCACTTCACCCCCATGGGGAAGCCGGCGCCTCCGCGGCCGCGAAGGTTGGCCGCCTTGACCTCCTCCACCAGCGCGTCGCGCGCCATGCCGAGGGCGCGCTTGGCCTGAACGTAGCCGCCGTCGCGCTCGTAGGCCGCGAGCTTCCAGCCGTCGGGCTCGCCGTAGCGCTTGGAGAGGTGGTTGGTCCGCTGGAGCATGGAGGACGGTCGTTTCCCTTTCAGCGCCGTCAGGTGCTGAAACAGAGGCGGGGCTCAGTCGCGCTGGAGGCGCTCGAGGATGGTGTCGACGTCCGCGAGGGTGAGGTTCTCGTGGAAGTCCTTGTCGACCTGCATCATCGGCGCCTGGCCGCACGCGGCGAGGCACTCGGCGGTGCGCAGGGTGACCTTGCCGTCCTTGGTCGTCTCCCCGACGTGGATGCCGAGGCGCTTCTCGCAGTGGTGGAGCACCTGGTCCGCCCCGCGGAGGGCGCACGACAGCGTCTGACAGACCCAGACCTGGTGCTTGCCGACCGGCTGCTGGTTGAACAGCGTGTAGAAGGTGACGACACCCTGGACGTGGGCGGTGGAGAGGCCGAGCCGCTCCGCCACGAAGGCGACAAGCTCCGGCGCGCACCAGCCATGCTGGTCCTGACAGAGATGCAGCACCGGAATGCAGGCCGCTTGCCGGTTCGGGTAGCGCGACAGGATCTCGTCGAAGGTCCTCTCGCGTTCGGGCGTCAGGCTGAAGGAGTTGCTCATCGGTTGGAGGTGCAAGCTCGGCGGTGGGCGCTCCTTGCGGAAACGCCTGAAGTGTTGCCGTTCCTGCACCTGACGGTGCTGGAAATCGCGCGGACGCTAGTCGTGGCCCTGCTCTTGTGTCAAGCGGTCCTGCCGGCGGTGCGGTTGCGCGTTCTCGACGTCGGCAGGGCCGCCGGCCGACTGCCGATCCCGGAGCGCCGCGAGCGCCGATGGCCGTCGAGGTGATCGCAAAGGTGCATCCGACGTCTTGTCACTTGTGATTGGGAGCGAGCGTCGTCTACGCTCGCGCGCACTTCGAACGAGCCCATCGCTAGTCGCGATCAGGGGCTGGAGGTATTGCGCGTGTTTTGTCCGAACTGCGGGACGCAGAATTCCGAGACTGCGTCCACGTGCGCCAAGTGCGGATTCAACCTGCGGGGCGCGGCCGTCCCGAAGTTCAAGGGGACCATGCTGATGAATCAGCAGTCGCCCATGGGCGGGGCCGCACCGGGGGGACCGCCTGGCATGGGCGCGCCTCCGGGACCTCCCCCTCCGGGGATGGGTGGTGGCTCGACGGGTCTCTCGGGAACGGTGGTGGGCGTCGCGCCGGCGGGTCTAGGCCCGTCGGCTGGCCCGTTCGGTTCACCGCTGGCGGCCCCTCCCCCTCCTCAGGGATATGAGGGTGGTGGTGGGCCGTCGTTCGGCGGCGGGGCCGCGGATCCGATGGGCGGCGGTGCAATGGGTGCTGGTGGATTGGGAGGGACGATGGCCATCGATGCGATGCCGAACATGAGTGCCCCGGGTGCAGGTGCGCCCCCGGGTGGTTTCCCCGGAGCGCCCGGTGGTGATCCGATGCAGGCGCAGGGCGGGTTCGGCGGCGGTTACGGTGGTCCCCCCGGTGGCGGTGGCTACGGCGGCCCCCCTCCTGGCGGTGGCATGGGGGGCGGTCAGCCCCCGGGTGGCGGCTACGGCGGTCCCCCGGGCGGCGGCGGCTACGGCGGTCCTCCGGGTGGCGGCGGCATGGGCGGCGGTCAGCCGCCCGGTGGCGGCGGCTACGGCGGTCCTCCGGGTGGCGGCGGTTACGGCGGTCCTCCGGGGGGCGGTCAGCCTCCCGGTGGCGGCGGTTACGGCGGTCCTCCGGGGGGCGGTGGGTACGGTGGTCCTCCGGGCGGCGGTCAGCCCCCGGGCGGCGGCGGCTTCGGCGGTCCCCCCGGTGGGGCTCCGCCTGGCGGAGGTGGCTACGGCGCTCCTCCGGGTGGCGGTATGCCTGGCGGAGGTGGCTTCGGGGCGCCTCCGCAGCAGCAGGGCTTCGGCCAGCCGATGGGTCAGTTCGGTCAGCAGGCCATGGGCATGGTGCAGGCAGGCATGGGCGGGCCGATGGGTCCCGTCGGTGCGCGCCCCCAGCGCCGCAACCCGATCATGACGCTGCTGCTCCCCGTCGGTCTCAACATCGGCGGCAACATCATCGGCGCGATCCTCGCGAGCGCGATCGACCCGAGCATGGTCTTCGTCGGCTCCCTGATCTCGCTGGTCGGCTCGGTGCTCGGCCTCGTGTTCATGATCAAGATGCTCCTCGAGCTGAAGAACTTCACCGGCGATCCGGACTTCAACTGGTGGTTCATCTTCATCCCCTGCCTGAACATCTACTTCATGTGGGTCAAGGTCCCGGAGCAGGTGACCAAGGCCAAGCAGATGGCGGGTGTGCAGGCGCCGACGAGATCGATCGTCGCGTACATCTTCTTCTTCCTGTACGCGCTGGCCGCCGATCTGAACGACATCGCGGCCTGATCCAGAGCGCGCTGGCGTGAACTGAACGCCCCTGCGGGCCGGCTCCGGGAGGTGCCGGCCCGCGGTGCTTTTGTGGCCGGTGCTAGTCTCGACCTCCCCGTGGATGCGGTGATGCTCCCCCCGCCGACGACCCCTCTCCGCCGCGCGGCGCGCCTGGGCGCGTGGTGCCTGCCGCTGCTCGCGGCGTGGGCGCTGGGGCTGCCGGTCTGCCCCTACGCGATCGCGCTGCGCGAGCCCTGCCCCGGCTGCGGGATGACGCGCGCCGCGGAGGCGCTGCTGCACCTCGACCTAAACGCGGCGATCGCCATGAACCCGATCGCGCCGGCGGTGGTGCCGCTCGCGGCCTGGCTCGCGCTG
>JBKJLX010000035.1:0-8503 GCA_046596645.1 Polyangiaceae bacterium | reverse complement strand
ACGGCGGCCTTCGCCGCCGCTAGCTGCTCGTCGATGATCGACTCGAACTTCGGCTGCGGCTGCGCGCCGGAGAGGAAGACGCCGTTGATGAAGGACGCCGGGGTGCCGCGCACGCCGCCGGCCTTGCCGACGACCATGTCCGCGTCGACCTTCGCCTTGCCCTCTTCCTTGGCGTACATCGCCTGGAACTTCGCCGGGTCGACGCCCGCTTCCTTCGCCCACACGGCAAAGTTCTCGTCGGTCAGCGCCTTCATGTTCTTGAAGGCCTGGCCGTGGAACTTCCAGAACGCGTCGCTCCCGCCGAGGCGGAAGGCCGCCTCCGCCGCCACGGCGGCCGGGATGGCGCGCTTGTGGAAGGGCAGCGGGTTGTTCTTCCAGACGATGCGCAGCTGCTGCGGGCCGTACTTGGCCTTGAGCGCCTCGATGGTCGTCTCGACCTTGCCGCAGAAGGGGCACTCGAAATCGCTGAAGAGCACCATGGTGACCGGTGCGCTGCGCGAGCCCCAGACGGGGTCCTTCGACGAGACGGGGACGCTGGCGCCCTCGTCCGCCCAGTCGGACGGGTTGTCGAGCGCCGCAGTGGCCTCGGTGGACCCGCCGACGCTGCCTCGATCGATGCCCCACATCAGTCCCATGCCTGCCAGGAAGCAGAGCAGGAAGCCGACGATGGCCGTTCCCTTGTTCATTTCGTTCCTCTTGAAGAGCGCGACCCTCGCTGGAGGGACCGCGCGGATGGCGGCGCACCGATGGGTGCACCGACGAGCCCGTCCGCGGATGCGGGGGAGGGCGAGCCAGCCCGGGGGCCGCCTGATGCTTGCGACCGGGGAGATCCCCGGCACGAGCGACGGGCGGGCCGGGTGAAACCAGCGACGCCGGAGGACCCGGAGGGCGTCAGCGCACGCGTCGGGGCGCGTGAGGAGCCCGAGGCTCCCCGCGCAGGGACGCGAGCGGGTCGACGCCCGCCCGGATCAGGCGCCGTACGGCGGGTGCTCGTGGCGACGGCGGACGCCGTCGCAGGGGCGCAGCAGGTGTGCCGGCCCGGCATCGGAGACGGCGCCCCACCAGCGGGGGACGGGGAGCAAATCGGGGACCAGGGCCGGCTCGAGCGTCGCCGAGACGCGCGGCGCGCGATCGTCGTGGCGCTCGTCGACATCCAGCGCGTGCCCGAGCACGAAGGCATCGCAGGAGGGCGTCGCTTCCAGCCGGTCGTTGCCGATCGGGTGGACCGGCTCCGGCGCCAGCGCGGAGGCGCCGCTCGGATCGCAGATGGGAGCGGGTGCGAACAGACCGTCGGCGTCGGGGTCGACCTCGATGATCTCGCACATCGGCTCGAGAGGCAGCGCCGACGTGTCCTCCGCGGGGCAGCCGGTCGCGTCGACCGACGCCAGGGAGACGACCGAGGCCATCAGCTCCGCGGCGAAGGCCGTCGACGGCCAGCCGAGCGCGCATGCGAGCGCGACCACCACGACCGACAGCAGTGTCCCCCGCGAGGAGCTCACGTGGCGGGGTGATACTCCAGCTCCGGTCCACCTGCAACGCGGAGGCGGACCGGCGCGGACGACGCCACGCGGGACCGGACATGGGCGATTAAATTATGCGATTTCGACAACTTGCGTCGATACGCTGCAGCTGAAATCGATGGCGCGAGGCGGCCCCTGCATCCCTCTCCTGATTTCCCAAGACATGACCGCGAAGCGCTCGTTCTTCTTGGTTCTCCGGTCTCCGGCTCCGGTCTTCGGTTCCGGTCTCCGCTCTCCCGCCTGCATGGCCGGCACCGCCTGCGCGTCGGAACGCGACTCTGCCCGGAGCGCCGCTGAATGCGCCGCGATAGTTGGCCCGATCGGCGCGCTCTTTCTACAGGGCGGCATGGCCACGGGATCCGACGGCAGCGAGGCCCCTCGGGGCAACACCTCCGCGACGCCTCGGCGTCTCGGCCGATACACGCTCCTCAAGCGCGTCGCGAAGGGCGGCATGGGCGAGGTGCTGCTCGCCGCCACCAGCGGGATCGAGGGCGCGGAGCGGCCGGTCATCGTCAAGATGATCCGCGAGGAGCACCGCACCGACGCGAGCTTCCGGGCGCGGTTCCTCGACGAGGCGCGGGTGCAGGCGCAGCTCGCGCACTCGGGCGTCGCGTCGATCCTCGACGCCACCACCGACGACGCGACCGGCGAGCCCTATGTGGTGGTCGAGCACGTCGACGGGAGAAACCTCGGCGACGTGCGCTCGCGCGCGCTCTCCACTGGCGCCCGCCTCGACTGGTCGGAGAGCGTCGCCGTCGCGCAGATGATCGCGGAGGCCCTCGGCCACGTGCACGACCGCCGCGATCCCGCCGGGCAGCCGCTGGCGATCGTGCACCGCGACCTCTCGCCGCAGAACGTGATGCTGGCCTTCACGGGCGAGACCAAGCTCATCGACTTCGGGACCGCGCGCGGACAGAACCGGCGATGCCACACGGTGGCGGGCGTCGTCTTCGCCAAGCCGGGCTACGTCGCTCCCGAGGTCGCCAACGGCGACTCCGGCGACTTTCGCGTCGATCTCTACGCCCTGGGCGTGATGCTGTGGGAGCTCTGCGCCGGCCGCCGCTTCCTCGAGGGCGAGGCCGCCGACCACCTCGCCGCCGTCGCCGCCGGCACGCGCGAGCTGCCCCCCGTCGCGCCGGCCTGTGGCGCAGCGACGCAGCTCGATGTCGTCATCGCGAAGCTCACCACGTTCGACCGTGAGGGCCGGTACGGCAGCGCCCGCGAGGCGGCGCGCGACCTGGCGGTCCTGCTCACCGACGCGCCGGCGCTCCCCGCCGGTGAGCGCGGTGTCCGCGGGCGCGTCGCGTCGCTGCTCGGTCGCCTCTTCCCCGGCGAGAGCTCCCGCTTCCGCCGCGAGTTCGCGCGCCTGGTCGAGGACTCGCGGCGCAAGCTCGCCGCCGACGAAGCGCTGCGGACCATCCCGGCGCCGCCTCCCGTCCCCTCGGCAGAGCCGCCTCGCGTCGAGGCCGCCGCCGACGCCGGCGAAGAGGAGCCCGGCGTCGCCGTCGAGACGCTCGACGACGGGACGCTGCCCGGCACGCGCTGGCGGCTGGTGCGCGAGCTCGGTCGCGGATCCTTCTCGGTGGTGTGGGAGGCGGAGCACGCGGACCTCGGCCAGCGCGCAGCGGTCAAGGTGCACCCTGGCGGCGAGCGCGGCCGCAGCCGCTTCCGCATCGAGGCGCGAGCGCTCCAGCGCGTCACCGGCCCCGGCGTCGCCAGGCTCCGCGAGGCGGGGGTCGCCTCCGACGGACGACCCTTCACCGTGCTCGAGCTGCTCGACGGCGAGACGCTCGACGTGTGGGCGGCCCGACGCGACCTCTCCATCGAGGACATCCTCACCGTGGGGCGCAAGGTCCTCCTGGCGCTGGAGGACGTGCACGGAGCGGGCCTGGTGCACCGCGACCTCAAGCCCACCAACATCCTCTGCGGCGGTGACGGATCGATCCGCGTGCTCGACCTTGGGCTTGCGCAGGACCTCGCCGAGCCGGAGGGCGACGACGCCCCGAGCGGAGGCGCGCTGGCACTCCACGGGACGCCTGCCTACATGGCGCCCGAGCAAGCGAGTGGCGTCGCTGACGAGCGCAGCGACGTCTACGCGGTCGGCTGCATGCTCTACGAGCTCATCGCCAGTTCGCTGCCCTTCGGCGGCGAGGGGGAGGTGGGTGCGCTCTCGGCCAAGGCGAAGGGCAGCCCGGAGCCGCTGCGCGAGCGCTGCCCCGAGCGCGTCGTTCCCGCCGACGTCGACGACCTCGTCTTGTGCGCCCTGGCGCGCCACCCCAGCCTGCGCTTCGCGACGGCTCGCGCCATGCGCGAGGCCATCGAGCGCATCGAGGGCGCGCCGTCGCGGCGCCGCGCGCGCCGCCGTCGCGGCGGGTTCGCCGCCTTGGCCGCGGCGATGATGGTGGGCGCGTTCATCGCGATAGCCCCCCTGATCCCCGGCGCCCACGGGCTGCTCTCGCACATCGGCGGCGATGGCGCGCCGGTCGCGGCCGCCGTCGCCGAGGCCCGCCCGGTGTCGGCCTTCGACGAGCTGGTCGCCCAGGCGCCCGCCGACCCGCTGGCGGCTTTGCCGCCGGCGATCGCCGCAGAGGAGCGGGCGCTGCGCGCCCTCGAGGACGAGGACGCGAGCCTCGCGGCGTCGCTCGAGGACGTGGACGCCACGATGGCGACCGGACCGACCGACGACGTCGATGCCGAGCCCGCCCCGGCGCCGAAGCGTCGCGCGGCGGCGGGCCGCGAGCGCCGTGAGCGCCGCGACGGAGGCACCAGCCCGAGCAAGCCGCGCAAGGAGGGCAACCGCGCCACCAAGGACGGCGCCCCGCGCCGGAAGGGCGACGGCAACGCGGAGGCCAGGGGGACCGACCGCGACAAGAAGCCCTCCAAGAAGCGCAAAGGCAAGCGGCAGGGCGGGGGCGACACCGGGTGAGCTCCCGTCTCCGCGGTGCGGTATGGGCGTTTCCGCCCTTGCGTGCCTTCGGGCGAGCGTGAGCTAGGCTACTCGTATGCGCGCCGCGTCGGATGCTGCGCCGCCTTACATCCTGGTCGTGGACGACGACGCCACGCTCGCCCGTGTCCTCGGGGAGACGTTGCTCGTCCGCATGCCCGGCTCCGAGGTGGAGACGTGCACCTCCGGGGCCGAGGCGCTGAAGCGGATCGCGGACAACGACTACGACGTCGTGGTCAGCGACATGCTGATGCCGCAGACCGACGGGCTCTCGCTGCTGAAGCGCGCCCGGGAGCTGCGCCCGGACATCCTCGCCATCTTCGTCACCGGCGCCGACGATCGCGAGCTCAGCCGGAAGGCGCTCCGCGCCGGCGCCTACGACTTCATTTTGAAGCCCGTCGACCCCGACGACCTCGCCGTGTCGGTGCGCCGCGCGACCGAGAACCGCCGCCTGCAGCGTGAGGTCGAGCGACAGCAGATGGCGCTGCGGCGTCACGCCGACGAGCTGGAGCGCACCGTCGAGGCGCGCACGCGAGAGCTTCGCGAGGCCGACCGGGTGAAGGATGAGTTCCTCGCCACCATCTCTCACGAGCTGCGCACGCCGCTCACCGCCATCCTCGGCTGGGCGCGCCTGCTCTGCGATCCGCGCGTCGACGACGCCATGCGCACGCAGGGCGTCCAGTCCATCGCGCGCAACGCGCGAGCTCAGGCGAGGCTCATCGACGACCTGCTCGACGTCTCGCGCATCATCACCGGCAAGCTGCGACTGGAGGTGCGAGCCGTCTCGCCCGAGCCGCTGGTCCGCGACGCGGTGGGGGCGTTGTTACCCGCCGCGCAGGGAAAGAGCATCTCGCTCGACGTGATGGTCCAGGACGACCTCGGCGAGCTGCCGGGGGACCCGCAGCGCCTGCAGCAGATCTTCTGGAACCTCCTCGCCAACGCCGTGAAGTTCACCGACCCCGGCGGCCACGTCGCCCTCTCGGCCCGCCGCGATCAGAGCTGGCTGGTCGTCGAGGTGAGCGACACCGGGTGCGGCATCTCCGCGGAGCTCCTGCCGTTCGTGTTCGACCGCATGCGCCAGGGCGACAAGGACACCGGCTCACGTCGCGGTCTGGGCCTGGGGCTCGCGATCGTGCGCCATCTGGTGGAGCTGCACGGGGGCACGGTGGACGCAGCGAGCGAGGGTGAGGGGAAGGGGGCGCGCTTCACCGTGCGCCTGCCGCGCCGCGTGCGCGACACCTCCGCCGACGACATGCGCCTTCGCGCTCCGACGCCCTCGCTGGTCGAGCTCGAGGTCGAACCGACGCTCTGCCTGCAGGGCGTCTCCGTCTTGGTGGTGGAGGATGAGGAGGACGCACGTGAGATCGTCGGGGTCGTTCTCCGACGTGCGGGCGCCCGCGTCACCGAGGCCGGGACCGCCCTCGAGGCGATGTCAGCACTCCAGGCGACGCACCCCGACGTGGTGCTCTGTGACATCGGTTTGCCCGATGAGGACGGTCACGCGCTCCTGGCCCGCATGCGCCGGCTGACCGCGGAGGAGGGCGGCACCGTGCCCGCGATCGCGTTCACGGCGTACGCACGCCCCGAGGACCGCGATCGCGCGCTCGCGGCGGGCTTCCAGCTTCACCTCGCCAAGCCCGGCCCCGCCGATCTACCCGAGGTCGTGGCTCGCGTTCTGGCGGAGGCGCGCGAGAACCGACCCGTGGCGCCGGCGTGATCGCCGGCGGTGACCCTGACGACGGTACCTCCGGGTGGAGGCTGGATCAGCCCGCCTTCGCTTGCGACTCGGGGGCCGGCGGCCAGCGGGATGAGCGCCCCCACTCGTCGCCCGCGAGCAGGCTGGAGACGCCCACGCGCAGCTCGTCGATGTCGAAGGGCTTGTCGAAGATCGCGTCGCAGCCCAGGTTCTCGGCCTCCTGACGGAGCTCGGCGTTGCCGAAGGCCGTCATCAGCACCACCGGGATCTCCCACTTGCCGCCGCGCAGGCGGGCCAGCGCTTCGATGCCGCTGACGCCCGGCATGCGCACGTCGGTCAGCACGATGTCCGGGGGGCGACCCTCTCCCCCCGGGTCAGCCCATACCTCCAGCAGCTTCAGCAGCTCGGTGCCGTCGCGGGCCTCGATCACCTCGAAGCCGTCGGCGCGGAGCGCAGCACTGACGAGCTCGCGGATGTCGTCGTCGTCGTCGGCCACCAGGGCCCGTGGCGGCCCGCTGGTCGCTGTCTCGGATTTGTACCAGCTCTCCGGAGGGGGGGTCGGGATGGAGTCACGCATGGTTGCATTGCATGCGATGCACGACCGGTGCCCCGCGTAGCGGATAGCGGAGCGAGGACCTCGACAGGCGCGCAGCCCCCTCGCGACGTTGGACGCGAGCCCATCCGAGTGTGGCCCGTCGCCCCAGTCGAGGTGATCTGCCTCGGAGGTACTTTGTACTACCACCCTCGTGCGCCTGCTCTGCGACCTCGTGGGAGTTCCAAGGATTGCGGCACGAACGCTGCACTCCGATGACTTCGACTCCTGGTGGGTCACCGTCGTCTCGAGCGTTGCTGGAGGCGAGCGCATCAGCGCCCGGTCCTCGAGAGGCGCCAAGGGAAGGAGGCAGAAGTGCAGCTGATTCCCGGAGACGCAAAGAAGCTGGTGAGGTGCGTTCGGCGGGTCCTGGTGGCCGAGGACGACGAGGACACGCGCACCTTGCTCGCGTGGGGACTGCGCCTCCACGGCTACGAGGTGGTGGAGTGCACCAGCGGCACCGAGCTGTTCGAGGTGCTCACCCTCTGCTTGAACGCCGACGAGCAGATGCCTGACCTCATCCTCTCCGACGTTCGCATGCCCGGCTTCAGCGGGCTGGAGGTGCTGGGCTGCATCGACCGTGCGGAGCTGGGAGTACCCTTCATCCTGATGAGCGCGTTCTCCGACGAGGAGACCAAGAAGCGCGGGGCGAACAACGGAGCGGCGGCGTTTCTGGCAAAGCCTTTCGAGTTCGAGCAGCTGCTGGCTGCGATCGACGATACGCTGGGCGAACCACCGAAGAGCTGACGTCCCCTTCCACCCTCGAGGTGTCATTCGATGCGCCGTCCCGCCCTTTCCTTCGCGCTCCTCGTCGCCCTGCCGCTCGCCGTTCCCCTTGCTTGCTCGGATGACGTCGGCAGCGCCGGCGCCGGCGGAAGCGGCGGCGTGGCCACCAGCAGCGGCCCCACGACGACCACCGAGGCCGGACCGACGACGACGTCCACCGGGAACGGCTCCACGAGCAGCACCAGCAGCGCGGCCGACGGTGGGGGCAGCAGCGTCGGAGGCGGAACGTCGTCCGGCGGCGCGGGCCCCGGCGGTGTCGGCGGCAGCGGTGTCGGCGGCAGCGGTGTCGGCGCGGGGGGCGTCGGCGGCAGCGGCGTCGGTGGGAACGGTAACGGCGGCGCCGGGCAGGGGGGAGACACCACGACCTCGTCCGCTTCGGGTCCCGTGCCCACCACCGAGGTGATGTGCCAGAACCAGCTGTACCAGTGCGGCGATCTCGACGACAACGACCTCGACGGTCTCATCGACTCGCAGGACCCGGAGTGCCTCGGGCCCTGTGACAACGACGAGAGCAGCCTCAACACGGAGATCCCCGGCGGCGACGGCCCCGCCTGCGCGCAGGACTGCTTCTTCGACGGCAACAGCGGCGACGGCAACGACGACTGCAACTGGGACCACCGCTGCGACCCGATCAGCCTGGCCCCGGACTACTACCCGGAGCCGAACAACGGAGACGCCTGCGCGTACATCGGCGCGGACCAGACGCCGCCCTCGGGCGCCGGGACGTGCGGCGAGATGATCATGGAGTTCAGCCCGCAGTGCGAGAGCTACTGCGCTCCACTCGTCCCCAACGGCTGCGACTGCTTCGGCTGCTGCGAGCTGCCGGCGGGCGGAGGCGAGTATGTGTGGCTCGGCTCGCGCGGGGCGAGCGGAGACACCGTCTGCTCGTTCGACGAGATCGACAACCCCGAGGTGTGCCACCCCTGCACCCCGGTGCAGGGCGCATGCTTCAACGCCTGCGAGCC
>JBKJLX010000786.1:0-3288 GCA_046596645.1 Polyangiaceae bacterium | reverse complement strand
CTTCGTGGAGGCCTTCTTCGTGGAGGCCTTCTTCGTGGAGGCCTTCTTCGTGGAGGCCTTCTTCGTGGAGGCCTTCTTCGTGGAGGCCTTCTTCGTGGAGGCCTTCTTCTTCCTGGGCGCGACGAGGATGGTGCCCCGGCACTTCGGGGAGCCGCATCGGCAGGCGTACAGCTCCTCGTCCGCCTTGGTGGTCTGCCTGGTGCGCGCGTACGAGTAGTCGTAGGCGAGCTCCTCCCCCGCGCCGATCGCCCGCTTCGCCTCGACGAAGATGCGACCGTCCTCCTCGTAGGCGGCGCAGTTGGGATCGCAGGAGTGGTTGATGTACCGCGACTCGTTGCCGCCCACCGCGCCGTCGATGGTGTCCCCGTCGTCGAGGGCGAAGAGGAAGGTGTGGTGGCGCTTGGTCGACGCATCGTCGTAGCGGAGGTCGGCCTCGTCCTGGTCGATGCGCTCGCCGGTGTACTCGATGATGCGGCTGCCCTTGCGGATGGGGCGGGTGGCAAAGGCGCCGCGGCCCTGGATGACGGACTTGCGGATCTCGAAGGGGATGCTCGAAGGTCTGGCCATGCGCGGCCGCGGATAGCACGAACCGAGCGCGGCGACGCAACGCGCTACGCTGAAGACGTCGATGATCCGTCGTCGCCTGCTCATCGTCGCCGCCGCGGCCGTCGCGACCGCCGCGGTGATGGGCTGCGCCGCGCCGCCCGGGCCGGCACCGTCGACGCCGGCTGGGTCTCCCCCGATCGAGTGGCTGGCGGTCACGCCCCGCGCCTTCGACGCCGCGCTGGCGCCGCTGGTCGCCCACCGCGCGGCGCAGGGGCTCCGCACGCACGTGCTCCACGTCGAGGACCTGCCGCAAGCGGACGGGCCCCAGGCGACCGGGGCCGTTCGGAGAGCGATCGAGGAGGTCGCTGCTGGCGGCGCGCTCCGCTTCGTCCTCCTCGCCGGCGACCCCCACGACGGGCCCGCGATCGTCCCCGCGTTCATCGAGGAGCCGCCGGCGATGGTGCGCGGCTGGCAGGAGCCCACCTTCGCCTCCGACCACGGATACGCCGGAGGCGGTGCGATGCCGCGCGCGGTGGGGCGCTTACCCGCGCGCGACGAGCGACAGCTCGCCACCATGGTCGCCAAGATCCTTCGCTACGAGGCGAGCCCGGGCGGCGAGTGGCAGCGTCGCGTGCTGGTCGCCGCCGGCCCCGCCGACTTCGGTCCGGTGGTCGACGCGCTGATCGAGTCCGAGGCGAACCGCCTCCTCGACGAGCGCCTCCCTCAGGCGCTCGATCTCGAGGTGATGTTCGCTCAGCCGTCCTCGCCCTACGCGTATCGGCTGGATCGCTTCGGAACGAGGATGGTCGACGAGCTCGACGAGGGCGCGTTCCTCGCCGTCTACGTCGGGCACGGCGAGAAGCGGGCCCTCGATGCGGTCGAGTACCGCGGCCGACGCTGGCCGATCGCGACCACGTGGGACCTCGACGCGCTCGGCCCAGCGCCGGGGCAGCCGCTGTTCTTCGCGCTCACCTGCTCGACCGGCGCGTTCGGTCAGGAGGCGTCGCGCTCGTGGGCCGAGCACCTGGTGCTCCACGAGAACGGTCCGGTGGGGGTGTTCGCCTCGGCGCACATCAGCTTCCCGTACCCGAACTTCCTCTACGCGGAGGCCCTGCTCGCTGCGTTCACCGAGCAGCGCCACCCGACGCTGGGTGAGGGCATCGTGGCGGCCAAGCGGGCCATGCTCGCCGCGTCGTACCCCCTCTATGCCGCGCTCGAGGTGCTGCCCCAGAAGCCGCTGAAGGAGCTGCACCTCCGCCTCTACAACCTGTTCGGCGATCCGGCGACGCGGCTCCGCCACCCGGGGGCGGCGCGCATCACCGCCACCGTCGGCGTGGGCGGGGTGGTGCGGGCGGTCGTCACCGCGGAGGGCCCGGCACCGGCGACCGCGCACGTGTCCCTGGAGACGCAGCGCCACGTGCTGCGCGCTGGTCGCGCGTCGCCCGCCCAGCTGGAGGCGATGCCGCTGGAGGAGGCGTTCGAGGCCATGCAGCGAAACCATGCCCTGGCCGTCGACAAGGTGCTGGCGCGCGCGGTCGTTCCGCTCTTGGCCGGCGTCGGCGTCGTTTCGCTCCAGCGACCGGCCGCCCCCGGCACGTACATCGTGAAGGTGCTCGTCCGCCCCGAGGACGCCACGTCCGACGTCTCCATCGGTCACGCGCGCCTCGTGGTCGAGTGAGAGGGGAGCGGGCGCAAAAAAAAACGGGGAGCGCCCCGAAGGTCGCTCCCCGTCCCGGTGCTGTCGCTCGGTCTCATCAGCGGCCCGGTTGCCGCGCGGATCGATCCCTCGATCCCGATGAGCCTGTCCGCCCGAGCGCCTCGGGCGGCATCGACGTCGTCTCGTCGCACCCTGTGAGAATCCTCGCGTTGGCGCGCTCGGAACCTCGCAGACACCCGCGTTCTTCACGCGGGTGACTTCGGAACGAACGGATTCGCGTGCGGCGTGACGGCATCGGCGCGCCGTCAGGGGCCGCGCGAGACCTCTGCGCCTCGTCGAGGCTGGGAGACCCTGCGCGATACCTTCGATCCTCTGACACGCTCGGCCCCCGACACCTCGCGGCTCCGCGCGCTCTTCCGGCGCGCAGCCCCGACGGGCGCGGTGGTGAGACCCCGGTCACACGCCCCGGTTAGAGGACGTGAGGCGGAGCCTCGCGTGCCTGGCCTTCGCTCTCGAGCCTCGTACTCCCGAGGAACTGCTCCCCAGGAGGAAAGACCTACGGTGACGGCTTCGGACGGTCTGTCTTCTGCCTGACACCGTGGACACCTCGTCGAGGAAGGGATCACCGGGCCAGCGCGCGTCGCGCCGAGCGGGGTGTCCACCCTCCGAGCCGTGCACCCCCGCAAACGAGGTGCCCGGCGTGGTGCCGAGAACGAGAGACCTGCGAACGACGATTCGTACGTGAACCTGCGGGGAGTCGAAGCGCCCCTGCTTCCTCTCACGTTCCTTGCGGCTCGCAGGGGGGGCAGGGGCGACGCGCGCCGTTGGAGCGGCGCGCGCCGTGACGGGCTCGCACGTCGTGCGAGCGCGTCGGGTGGGCCCGGTCATCGTTAACGCGTCTGCTGCGCGCTCTCGACCACCTGCGGGGGCCGCTCGCGTCGGGTGCTCGACCCGACCGTTCGCAACCCCGGGATCTCACTGGATGCGACGCCGTTCCCACGGCGCCGCGGTGAGCCCCCCACCTTCGTCGATCGGGTCCGCGCGCGTCCCCACCCGGAGGTGGAGGAAGTGCTCGCGGCGAAGTG
>JBKJLX010000703.1:0-23321 GCA_046596645.1 Polyangiaceae bacterium | reverse complement strand
CCGAGTACACCGGCACCCTGCGGCAGGAGGTGTTCGCCGGCGAGACGCTGACCGACGACGAGGCCCTCCGCGCGCGCCTCGCCCGCGAGGGCCTGGGGATGACCGACGCGCTCGGCTTCGACAACACCTACGCCATCGGCCTGAAGGAGGCGAAGGCGGAGTCGCTCGGCCTGCGTACGATCAGCGACCTCTCCCGGCACCCGGCGCTCCGCCTGGCGCTCAGCGCGGAGTTCGCGAGCCGCGCCGACGGCTGGCCCGCCCTGCGCGAGCGCTACCAGCTGCCCCAGGAGTCGATGCGCGCGATGGACCACGACCTCGCGTACCGCGCGCTGGAGAGCGGCGACACCGACGTGGTCGACCTCTACTCGACCGACGCCGAGATCCGCCACCACGGCCTGCGCGTCCTCGTGGACGACCTCCACCACTTCCCGGCATACCGCGCGACGTACGTGTTCCGCCGCGACCTCGAGGCGCGGGCGCCCGCGGTCGTGGCCGCCCTGCGCGGCGTCGCCGGTCGCATCGACGCGCCGGCGATGATCGCGATGAACGCCGCGGCCAAGATCGATCACCGCGCCGAGGCGCTGGTGGCTGCCGACTTCGTGGCCACCCGGGTGTCCGGCCCCAGCACCGCGCGCGTCGACGACCGGTGGACGCGCCTCCGTCGCGCGACGGTCGAGCACCTGCTCCTGTGCCTGGCGGCGCTGGGCATCGCCCTGCCGGTCGCCATCCCCCTCGGCGTGGTCGCGGCGCGGCGGCCGCGCTTCGGTCGCCTGGTGCTGGGCATGACTGGCATCGTGCAGACCATCCCCTCGCTCGCCCTCCTGGTGTTCCTGCTCCCCTGGCTCGGCCTCGGCGAGGCGCCGGCCATCGCCGCCCTGGCCCTCTACGCGCTTCTCCCCATCGTGCGCAGCACGCACGCCGGCGTGACCGGGATCCCGGTGGGTCTGGTGGAGTCGGCGGAGGTGCTGGGACTACCCCCCATCTTCCGGCTGGTGCGCATCGAGCTCGCCCTCGCCATGCCGTCGGTCCTCGCCGGGCTCCAGATCGCGGCGGTGACGACGGTGGGGACCGCGACTCTCGGCGCCCTGGTCGGCGCCGGCGGCTACGGCCAGGCGATCCTCACCGGCATCCGCCTCGACCGCATGGATCTCATCCTCGAGGGCGCCATCCCCGCGGCGGCCCTGGCGGTGGTGGTCCTCGGGCTGTTCGAGCTGCTCGAGCGCGCGACCGTGCCTCGCGGGCTCCGCAGTCGATGACGTCTGGGTGGACAACCGCCCTTCTGTCTGGCAAGCATGGGAGTCCATGGACACGCGGCTCGCGCAGATCTGAAGGATGGCCGCCGAGCTCACCGCGGACGTGCGTGACTTCCTGCTGCAGCACGTCGAGAGCTACGAGCAGCTCGAGGTGCTGCTGCTCCTGTGCCGCAAGCGCGACGCCGGGTGGACGCCGCAGACCGTGGGCGAGTCGCTCCGCATCTCCACCCTGGTCGCCGCCAAGGCGCTCGACGATCTGTGCCGCGGCAGGCTGGTCGACCGCCTCGAGGTGGGACGCGGGGCGTCCTACACCTTCCGCCCGGCCTCGACGAGGACGGCGTCCACCGTCGAGCTGCTGCTGCGCAGCTACGACGACAACCCGCTCGACATCATCCACCTGATGAACTCCAACGCTCTGGGCCGCGTCCGCTCCGCTGCTGCGAGGACCTTCGCGGACGCGTTCCTCATCGAGCCGAAGGCGAAGAAGTGACATGGCGCAAGCGGTCTACATCCTCTGTGCGCTCACCAGCCTGGCCTGCGCCGTGCTGCTCTTCCGGGCCTGGCGCGCGTCGCAATCGAGCCTGCTCTTCTGGAGCGGGCTGTGCTTCGCGGGCCTGGCCGTCAACAACGTCCTGCTGTTCGTCGATCTGGTGGTCTTCGCCGACACCGTCGACCTGCGCCTCCTGCGGAACCTGACGGCGCTGGGGTCGGTGGGCGTCCTGCTCCACGGCCTGATCGCGGAGGCGCGGTGAGCTCCGACCTCTTGCAGCAGTTCCTCCGCGGCGCCCTGGCCATGGGTTGCTTCGTCGCCGGGCTGTTCTTCCTCCGCTTCTACCGGCAGTCGCGCGACCGCATCTTCTTGTTCTTCGTGACGGCGTTCTGGCTGCTGGCGGCCCACTGGGTCGGGCTGGCGGTCGTCAACCCCGCGGCGGAGACGCGGCACTATCTCTTCGTCGTTCGCCTGCTCGCCTTCGTCGCGCTCATCTTCGGCATCCTCGACAAGAACCGCCGCTCCCGCGCCGGCTGAAGACCGCTGCTACGCTGCCGACGCGATGGCCCAGGCGACAGCGCAGGAGGGGACGATGCGCGGCGTCGCCGCACGTCACGCTGCCACCTTCGCCCGGGCGCTGACCGTGGCCCGGCGCGTCGCGTTCGACGAACGCGACGCCTTTGACGCGCGCCGCCTCGACCGCCGCGACCCCGCCGTGATCGAGGCGATCCTCCCGGCGATGGAGCTCATCAACCGCCACTGGCTGCACCTGCGCGTCGAGGGCACCGAGCACCTGCGCGCGGCGCCCGTCCTCTACGTCGGAAACCACAACGGCGGCGTCATGGGCCCCGATCTGAGCTGCACCCTGGCGACGATGTGGCGCGCGCTCGGCCCCGCGACGCCGCTCTACGCGATGGCCCACGACTTCGCGATGCGACACGTGAGACCGCTGGGGCGCTTTCTCCAGTCGGTGGGGGCGATGCGCGCCGACCCCGCCAACGCCGAGCGCGTGCTGGAGGCGGGGCACCCGGTCCTCGCCTACCCGGGGGGCGACCTCGACGCGTTCCGCCACTTCCGCGATCGCAACCGCATCGTCTTCGGCCCGCGGACCGGGTTCGTGCGGCTGGCCCAGCGAGCCCACGTCCCCATCGTCCCGGTGGTCGCGCAGGGGGCGCACTCGAGCGCGGTCATCCTCCACGAGGGCGAGTGGCTGGCCCGCACCCTGGGCCTCACCCGGTGGAGCCGCTTGCAGCGCTTTCCGCTGGCGCTCGCGTTTCCGTGGGGTTTCTCCGCGGGGCCGTGGGTGCCGTACCTCCCGCTGCCGCTCCCGGTGCGCCTGCGCGTCCTGCCGCCGCTCGAGGTGCCGCCGGACGTCGAGCCGAGCGACATCCGCGACGAGGTCGTCCGTCGCATGCAGGCCGCGATGGACGACATGGCGTGCACCCCGGCCGCCCGCAGCACGCGCGTGTGAGCCCGCGCGGCCCCTCGGTGCGCGAGGACGCAGCCATTCCCGTCGGCCCCGATGCGTGGGTCCACTACGATCTCCGCGGGCCGATCGGGGCCCCGCTCCTCCTGCTCCTGCCCCCCCTCGGTGGCTCCGGCGATCTCATGGAGCCCTTCCGCGCCGACCTGGCGCGCGACCATCGCGTCCTCACCTGCGAGCCCCCTGGCAGCGGCGACTCCAGCGCGCCCCACGGGGTCCCCAGCACCCGATCGCTGGCGCGCGACGTCGCCTCGGTGCTCGCCTTCCTCGAGGCGCCACCCGCGCACGTCTTCGGGATCTCGCTGGGGAGCATGGTCGCGCAATGGCTCGCGATCGACGCCCCCGAGCGCGTCCAGCGCCTGATCCTGGCCTCGACCACGGCGAGGAGGATGACGCCCGGCGAGATGCTGACCGCGGAGAACGTCGGCTTCGCGCGCGCCATGCTGGAGGCGGAGCCGGCGCTGCGCATGGCCGAGCACCTGATCTCCAACGACGTCCTGGCGAACGACGCCGAGCACCAGCGCATCGAGCGCGCGGTCCGCGCCCACCCCCACGGTCGCGCGGAGCTGGTGTGGCTCGCCGCCGCCGGCGCGCGCCACGACACCCGCAAGCAGCTCGTCGATCTCCGATGCCCCACGATGATCCTCACTGGCCGCGAGGACCGGCTCTTCTCGCCGCCAGTGCAGGGCGAGCTGGTCGACCTCATCCCGGGCGCGGTGCAGCGCTTCGTCGACGGCGCCGGGCACGACATCACCATCGAGCGGCCGGAGCAGACGGCGGCCGCCGTGCGCCGCTTCATCGCCAGAGGGTGACGATGCGGGCGCCGCGCCTCACCTACGTCGAAGCCACGCTGGCCCTGATCGAGGCGGCCCTCGACGGCTCGCCCCGGCTCGGCGCCCTGCTGAAAGCCGATATCGCCGACGACTGGACCGTGTTCCCCGACGCGCTGCCGGCGCTCCGCGAGATGATCATGGAGCAGCCGGAGGGTCACGCCTGGGGCACGCTGCTCTTCGTCCTGCGCGAGCCGCGGACGCTGGTCGGGATGGGCGGCTACAAGGGCGACCCCTCGCCGGAGGGCGTGGTGGAGATGGGCTACGCCATCGCGCCGGCGTTCCGCGGGCAGCGGCTCGCATCGGAGGCGGCGCGGTGGATGGTCGAGCGCGCCCTCGCCGATCCTGCGGTGCTCGCCGTCGACGCCCACACCCTGGGGGGGGAGAGCCACTCCACGCGCATCCTCCGCGGGCTGGGTCTGAAGAGGATCGGCGACGTGGCCGACCCCGAGGAGGGAGCACTTTGGCACTGGCGCCTGGTCCGGCCTGGTCCACGATCTTCCGCCGCGCCAGGTTGAGGCGCAGTCGCTATCGAGTCGCCGACGGGCGCGCCTGCTTCAGTCGCGCGCTGACCTCGGCGAGGATCGCCTCCGCGCGCTCGCAGGCCTCGAGCGGGTCGTCCTCCCGCGCGGAGGAGACCGCCAGCTCCACCTCCTCGCCCAGCTCGCTGGCCCAGGTCGCGTAGGGCTCGGGCGCCGCCTGGAGCCGCTCCACCAGCCTGCGCGCCTTCTCGCGGCCGGCGTCCATCAGCTCGCGCGCCGCCTCTGCGTCCACGGCGCCGCCCGCGGGGCGCAGGCGGTCCATGAAGCGGCCGAGGTCGACGAGCTTGCGGAGCCCGGCAAAGGCGGCCTCGATCGCGTCCAGCTCCACGTGCGGCGCAGCCTAGCGCCGTTCGCCGGCGCTGCGACGGCGACAGCCCCTGGTCGGCGCGCCGTGGCCGGTGCGAAGCTGCGGCGATGGTGATCGGCGATCCCGCGACCCCGGCCGGCGGGACGCCGCCCGAAGCGGACGCTGCACCCGACGCGGCCACCATCCGGCGCGTCATCGTCGCCTCGTCGCTGGGGACGCTGTTCGAGTGGTACGACTTCTACCTCTACGGCAGCCTGGCCGTGTTCTTCGGCAGCCTCTTCTTTCCGCCGGGCAACGAGACCGCCCAGCTCCTGGCCAGCCTGGCGACCTTCGGCGCCGGCTTCGGCGTGCGCCCGCTGGGTGCGCTGGTCTTCGGTCACATCGGGGACCGCGTCGGTCGCAAATACACCTTCCTGGTGACGATGGCGGCGATGGGCCTCGGCACCGCGCTCATCGGGCTCTTGCCGACCTACGAGAGCTGGGGGCTGCTCGCGACGATGCTCCTGGTGCTGCTCCGCCTGCTGCAGGGCCTGGCCCTGGGCGGCGAGTACGGCGGGGCGGCGACCTACGTGGCGGAGCACGTGCCCGACGCGCGGCGCGGCTTCTACACGAGCTTCATCCAGACCACGGCCACCCTCGGCTTCTTCCTCAGCATGGGCGTCATCGGCCTCACCCGCGTCGGCCTCGGCGAGGCGGCGTTCCGCGCCTGGGGCTGGCGCGTTCCCTTCCTCCTCTCGTTCGTGCTGCTCGCCCTCTCTCTCTACGTCCGCGTGAAGATGAGCGAGTCCCCGCTGTTCGCGCGCATGAAGAAGCGCGGCGAGGCCTCGAAGAACCCGCTACGCGAGAGCTTCACCAACCCGAAGAACCTCCGCTACGTGCTCATCGCCCTCTTCGGTGCGACCGCCGGGCAGGGCGTCGTCTGGTACACGGGTCAGTTCTACGCGCTGACCTTCATGCAGGCGCAGCTCAAGATCGACTGGAAGAGCGCCTACGTGATGATGTCGATCGCGCTGGCGGTGACGACGCCGCTCTTCCTGGTGTTCGGCGCGCTCTCCGATCGCATCGGCCGCAAGAGGATCCTCCTCGGCGGCTGCGCCCTGGGCGCCCTCACCTACGTGCCCATCTTCATGGGCTTGCGCCACTTCTCGCAGCAGCCGGGGCTGGGCGCGCAGGCGGCGATCGTCGGGCTCCTCGTCGTGCAGATGATCTACGTCTGCATGGTCTACGGGCCGATCGCGGCGTTCCTGGTCGAGCTGTTCCCGACCCGCATCCGCTACACGTCGATGTCCTTGCCCTACCACCTGGGCAACGGATGGTTTGGCGGATTTCTGCCCCTCATCGCGACCGCGGTCACCACCTCCACCTGGGCGAAGGAGACGCTGGGGCCGAACGCGATCTACGGCGGTCTCGCCTACCCGATCGCGGTGTGCGTGATCACGGTGGCGGTGGGTGGGCTCTTCATCCGCGAGACCAAGGACCGCCGCATCGACGCGGCGTGAGGTCCGGCGTCACGCCGCAGAGCGCCGCCTTCGGCTGCCGACTGGCTCTCGAGACGAAGCCCCGCGAGTCGCCTCGCGGGGCCTGATGGCTGCGCCGCCACCGTCGGTTTGGTGGTGGCATGGAAGGGGCTCCAGCTGCTGGACTCGAACCAGCGACCCGGCGATTAACAGTCGCCTGCTCTACCAACTGAGCTAAGCTGGAATGCGAGCGCGGAAGCTTACTCGCAGCACATCTCGTGTCAACCTTCGCGGCATGCGAAGCCACGGAAAGATGCTGCAGCCGGTCGATGAGCGCCCCCGTCGCGCCGCGGCCCAACTCCTCATCCTCCTCGCGATGGCGACCTCCGTCGCCTGCGAGCCGTCACCGCCGCCGCCGGCGCCCTCGAGCACGTCGCCGCGCACGACCGCCGCCGCCCCGCGGAGCACCGCGCCCGCGACCACCGCGACCGCAGCCGGGTCGGCCACCGCCGCCACTCCGGGCAGCGCATCGCCCGCCGCCTCGGCGACCGGTGCGCCGATCGATCCCTCGATCACCGCCACAACGACCACGGTCGAGACCTCGGCGGGGCCGCTGGTGGTGCACGCCGTCCACCACGGCACGGTCTGGATCGAGGCCGGGGGGAAGGTGGTGTGGGTGGACCCCTGGGGCGAGGGCAAGCTCGACGACGCACCGAAGGGCGACTTCGTCCTCATCACCGACATTCACAAGGACCACCTCGACGCGGCGGCGGTCACCAAGGTGAAGAAGGAGGGCGCGGTGGTGTGGGGGCCGAAGGCCGTCGCCGACGAGCTCCCCGGCACGACGGTCATCGCCAACGGCGAGAAGAAGACGCTGGGGAAGACCGACAGGGGGCCGATCGAGGTCGAGGCGGTGCCCATGTACAACCTGAAGCGCGGCCCCGAGGCGGGGAAACTCTTTCACGACAAGGGCCGGGGCAACGGCTACGTCCTCAGCTTCGGCGGCAAGCGCGTCTACCTCTCGGGCGACACCGAGTGCACCGACGAGATGAAGGCGTTGAAGGACATCGACCTCGCGCTGGTGTGCATGAACCTGCCGTACACCATGCCGCCGGAGGAGGCGGCCGAGTGCATCGCGGCGTTCAAGCCGAAGGTCGTCGTGCCCTACCACTCGCGCGGCTCCGACCTGGGCGTCATCGACACCAAGCTGGCCGGCTCCGGCGTCAAGGTGGAGAAGCTGAAGTTCTACTGACGGCGCGGGCGCCCTCGATCGGGCGTCGCTCGCCGTCAGCGACGCCCTCTTCGTCTCCGCGCCCGCCCCCGGGTCTAGAAGCGCTCGACGTAGGGTCGAAGGTCGAGCTCGTGCGTCCACGCCGAGCGCGGCTGCCGGTGGATCTGCAGGTACGTCTCCGCGATCGCGTCCGCCGCGAGGCCCGCGTCGGGCACCTCGCCGGGCACCTGACCGAGGCTGCGGCCAGCCGCGATCACACCGTCGATGATCACGTGCGCGACGTGGATGCCTCGAGGCCCGAGCTCGCGCGCCATGCTCTGCGCCAGCGCTCGCAGGCCGAACTTCGCCACGGCGAACGCCGCGAAGCCGGTGCCCCCGCGCAGGGATGCGGTCGCACCGGTGAAGAGGATGGTGCCGCCCGCGCCGTGGATCATGTGGCGCGCCGCGGCCTGCCCGACCAGGAAGCCGCCGAAGCACCCGGTGCGCCACGCGGCCTCGAACGCCGCCGCGTCGAGGTCGAGGATGCTGGCCCGTGCAAAGCCGCTGGCGTTGTAGACCACGACACGCGGCGGGCCGAGCTCCTGGTCGACGCGCTCGAACAGCGACGCCACCGACGTCGGGTCGCTGACGTCGCACACCACCGACAGCGCCGCGACCCCCGGCTCGGCGTCGGTCAGCTCCTTCAGATGGGTCTCCCCCCGGGCAGCGACCGCCACCTTGAAGCCGCCAGCGGCGAGCTTGCGCGCCAGCGACCACCCGAGGCCAGGTCCCACGCCGACCACGATCGCGACCTCGGTCCCCTTCTCCATGGGCGCCAGCATAGCGGACCGGAAGTACTGCCTCGCGCCCCCCGCGGCGAACCCGGTGTGCCCGTGCTCGAACGCCACCCTCGATGACACACCAGGCTTTTTTTGGTGCGCGGGGTACGGATGGGGGCCTGGTGCGGTACGTTGTGAGTCCTGGATCACGATGGCAACCGAACCGCCCCTCGAACATCCAGATGCGAAGAACGCGCGTTCGCCCTCGCTGACATGGCGCATCCTCTTCATCGACCGAGAGGAGAACCTCGAGAAGCTCAAGAACGTCTCGCTGGACGCTGGATACGTCGTCATCGGCGCAACCGACGTCGCCGAGGCCTGGTCGTTCCTGCAGGGGCTCGACCACGTCGACGTGATCGTGTGCGCCGCCTACCTCCAGAACGAGTCCATGCTGGACTTCGTCCACCGGATCCGGTGCAGCAACCGCGGCGAGGTCGCGATCGCCATCCTGTCGCTCGACCCGACGGTGACCGCGGCCCGCCTGGACCGCAGCACGCGCAACGCCGCCATGGTGATCGGTGCCGATGCGTACGTGGTGATGCCGACGTTCGATGCCGCGGAGCTCATCCGGCAGCTGCAGGCGCTGCGACCCGACGTACCGATGCTCCGGCTCGACGACTCTCAGGGGGCCGAGCGCCAGAAGGCGGCGGAGCGGCTTCGGGTAGGCAAGTAGCGTCGAGAAGGGGCAGCCCGGCCTCGGCGCGCACGTCGCTCAGACGTCTCGCTGACGCGTGACCTTCACGGCCGTGAGCACGCCGAAGCCGAGCGCGACGAGGCCTCCGACCACGATCCATGCCGTGGGCACGTGCAGCATCGCCGCGCCGTACGCGAGCCCTCCGAGGACGAGGAGGATGCCGGCGAGGTAGATTCCGAAGGACATCGCCGCCGCCATGCACGATCTGGCCCACGATCGAGAGTGCAGCCAACAGCGCGATCGCACGACCTCTTGGAGCGATCGCGGCAGCGGTGGAGCGAGCGAAACCGGTCATCGACGCAGGACCGCCCCACCCGTCTACACCGCCTGCTTCGAGGCCGCCGCCGCACGCTGCGCCAGCGACATGCCGCCCGCTGATCGCCTCCAGGTGGAGGTGATTGCCGGCGCCGTCCACGCCGTGCGATGAGGCGCCCGTGACGAGCGCGCGCGACGAGGATCCGAGACCCGCCGTGGCCGACGCGGCCGCGCCGGACGCGACACGTACCGCGGGCCGCGGCGGCCTCGCCATCGCCGTCGCCAAGCTGACCTTCCTGGTGACCGGCTTCGCGCAGCAGCTCCTCCTCCCGAAGATCCTCGGCGTCGACGGCTTCGGCGCCGTCTCCCGCGTGCTGGCGCTGGTCAGCATCATCAACAACGTCATCGTCGCCACCAGCATCCAGGGCGTGTCGAGGACGGTGTCCGCCGCACGGCCCGAGGTGGTGGAGGCCGACTTCCGCCGGGTGCTGCAGCTCCACACCGCCCTCGCCTTCGGGCTCTCCGTCCTCTTCGCGCTGGGCGCCGGTCACCTCGCCGACTTCGTGGGCGCATCGCACGTGACGACCCCCCTCCGCATCGTCGCGGCGATCGTCCTCCTCTACGGCGTGTACGCGCCGCTGGTCGGCGCCCTCAACGGCAAGCGGCGCTTCGTCGATCAGGCCGGCCTCGACATCTTCTACGGCGTCAGCCGCATGGTGCTGCTCGCTGGCGGCGCGTTCATCGGCGCCCGCGTGATCCCGGGCGGCGGCGTGATCGGCGCCGCGCTCGGGTTCGTCTCCGCCGCGCTCCTCATCCTCCCCCTCGCCGCGTGGCGCACGGGCATCGGCCAGCCCGGCGTCGGCAGCACCACCAACGCCTCCTACGTCACCTTCCTCCTTCCACTGGTCTTCGGGCAGATCTCGCTGAACCTCCTCCTGCAGACCGATTTCATGGTGCTGAGCCGCACCGCCGGTCACGCCGCACACGATCTGGGCCTCGGCCCCGCCGCCGGCGATCAGCTGATGGGCGTCTACCGAGGCGTGCAGCTGTTCGCGTTCCTCCCCTACCAGCTGCTCATGGCGGTGCAGTTCGTCCTCTTTCCCATGCTCGCCCGGGCCCACGCCGAGGGCGACGACGAGGCGGTCAAGCGCTACGTGCGCACCGGCGTCCGGCTGGCGATGCTGGTGGTGGGTCTGGTCGCCGGCACCATCGCCGCGCTGGCGCCTCACGTCCTCCGCTTCGCCTTTCCCGATCTCATCGCGCGCGACGGCGGCGACGCCCTGCGCATGCTCGCGCCCGGCATGGGCGCCTTTGCCATCCTCGGCATCTGCTGCGCCGCCCTCACCAGCCTGGGCCGCGAGCGCATCTCCGCCATCATCACCGTGGGCACCGTCATCGCCGTCCTCGGTGCGGTGCGCACCACGCTCAGCGGCGCCGTCTTCGGCAAGGGCATGGTCGACGCCGCCGCCAACGGCACCATGGCCGCCATGATCGTGTGCGCCTTCGTCGCGTCTCTCACGCTCCATCGCGTCGCCGGCGCCTTCGTGCGACCGCTGACCCTGGTGCGCGTCGGCGCAGCGATGGGCGTCATCATGTTCCTCGGTCGCTTCGCGCCCACCACCGGCAAGCTGCTCATCCCGCTGCTCGCCGTGGCGATGATGGGGATCTACGTCGTCCTCCTCGTCGTCACCGGCGAGCTGGGGCGTGCCGATCTGGCGACGCTGAAGACCGCGTTCGGCCGCCGCAAGGCCGCCTGATCATCGCTCGTCCCTCGCCTCACTCCGGCGAGCGCCTCTGCTAGGCTCGCGGCCCCCATGGCGCACCAGTTCGTCTTCACGATGCAGGAGGTCCGCAAGGTCCACCCTCCCAACAAGGAGGTGCTGAAGGGCATGTGGCTCTCCTTCCTCCCGGGGGCGAAGATCGGCGTCCTCGGCGGCAACGGCTCCGGCAAGAGCTCGCTCCTCCGCATCATGGCGGGGGTCGACAAGGAGTTCCAGGGCGAGGCCAAGGCCGCCGAGGGCACCAAGATCGGCTATCTGCCGCAGGAGCCGCAGCTCACCCAGGGTCACACCGTCCGCGAGGAGGTGGAGCTCGCCGTCGCCCCCATGCGCAAGCTGCTCGCGCGGACCGAGGAGCTCGGCATGCTCATGGGGGAGAACCCCGATGACATGGACAAGCTCATGGACGAGATGAGCAAGGTCCAGGACCAGATCGAGGCCGCCGATGGCTGGAACCTCGACCAGCGCGTGGAGCGCGCGATGGGCGCGCTGGGCCTCCCCCCGGGAGACGCCAAGGTCGACGTGCTCTCGGGCGGCGAGAAGCGGCGCGTGGCGCTGTGTCGGCTGCTGCTCGAGTCGCCGGACATGCTGCTGCTCGACGAGCCGACCAACCATCTCGACGCCGAGAGCGTGGCCTGGCTGGAGCGCTTTCTCCACGACTACCCGGGCACCGTCGTCGCGGTCACCCACGACCGCTACTTCCTCGACAACGTCGCCGGGTGGATCCTCGAGCTCGATCGCGGCCACGGCTACCCGTTCGAGGGCAACTACTCCGGCTGGCTCGAGTACAAGGCCAAGCGCCTGCACGACGAGCAGAAGCAGGAGTCCAGCCGGCGCAAGTTCCTCGACCGCGAGCTGGAGTGGGTGCGGCAGAGCCCCAAGGCCCGACAGGCGAAGAGCAAGGCCCGCCTCGCCACCTACGAGAAGCTCCTCGCCGAGGACAAGGACAAGTCCCAGGACCCGACGGAGATCTTCATCCCCCCCGGACCGCGTCTGGGCGACCTGGTGGTGGAGGCGAAGAACCTCAAGAAGGCCTTCGGCGATCGTCTCCTCATCGAGGACCTCAGCTTCAGCCTCCCCCGCGGCGGCATCGTCGGAATCATCGGCCCCAACGGCGCCGGCAAGACCACGCTGTTCCGGATGATGATCGGCCAGGAGAAGCCGGATGGCGGCGAGCTCCGCGTCGGCGAGACGGTGGAGCTGGCCTACGTCGATCAGTCGCGCGACTCGCTGGGCGGCAAGAACACCGTCTGGCAGGAGATCAGCGGGGGGCACGACAAGATCCAGCTCGGCAAGCGGGAGGTCGCGAGCCGCGCCTACACCTCGTGGTTCAACTTCGCCGGCAGCGATCAGCAGAAGAAGGTCGGCGACCTGTCGGGCGGCGAGCGCAACCGGGTGCACCTGGCGAAGCTGGTGAAGGCCGGCGGAAACGTGCTGCTGCTCGACGAGCCCTCCAACGATCTCGACGTCGACACGCTGCGCGCGCTGGAGGAGGCGATCCTCGATTTTGCCGGCTGCGTGGTGGTCATCAGCCACGATCGCTGGTTCCTCGATCGCGTGGCCACCCACATCCTCGCCTTCGAGGGCGACGCCAAGGCCGTCTGGTTCGAGGGGAACTACCAGGCGTACGAAGCCGATCTGAAGCGCCGCCTCGGCAAGGACGTCGATGAGGCCCGGCGCTTCCGCTACCGCAAGCTGTCTGGCTGAAGCTAGCCTCGGGGGGCCATGCTTCGCGCCCCCACCTTCGCCTTTTTCGCCACCTGCATCGCCACGCTCGCCGCCCTCGCACCCGGCTGCGGGCGCGACACCGAGACCGACCCGACGACCACCAGCTCGTCGGGGGGGGACGGCGGGGGCGACGGCGGCTCGTCGTCCGGTGACGGAGGGGCCGGCCCCAGCTCGACCTCGACCGGCTCCACCGGGTCGGGCACCCCGCTGGTCGTCGTCAACTGGAACGTCCGGAACTTCTTCGACACCATCGACGACCCGGCCACCGATCAGGACGTCGTGCCGAGCTCGTCGGAGTACGAGCAGAAGATCGGCGCCATCGCCGCCGTGCTGCGCACCCTGAACCCGGACGTCGCCGTCCTGCAGGAGGTGGAGAACGAGACCGTGCTCCGCGACCTCGCCGGCCGCGTCGGCGAAGGCTACTCCGCGGTCACCCTCGTCGAGGGCAACGACTTCCGCGGCATCGACATCGGGGCCTTCTCCAAGATCCCGTTCGACGCGGTGGTCTCCCACAAGGACGACAGCTTCAGCATTCCCGGCGGCGCCCCGGAGACATTCACCCGCGATTGCCCGGAGTTCCACATCACCCACGCCGGCAAGAAGATCATCTTCCTCGGCGTCCACTTCCGCTCCAAGGGCGGGGACGACGACCCCGATCGCCGGCTGGCCGAGGCGATCCATTCCCGCGAGATCGCCGACGGGCTCGCCGCCGCCGACCCCGCCGCGGGCATCGTGATCCTCGGCGACTACAACGATCTCCCCGGCTCCAACCCCGTCGAGGTCATCCGCACCGGACCGCCGGCCTTCCTCGACGCCGTCGACTCCGTCCCCGAGGCGGACCGGTGGACCTTCGACTTCCAGGGCACGCTCGAGCTGATCGACCACCAGATGTCGAACCCGATCATGGCGGCGTGGCTCGACCCGGCCTCGGTCACCATCCCCCACGGCGCCGAGATCACCTCCGCCAGCGATCACTCGCCGGTGCGGGCCGTCTACAACGTCCAGTAGTTTCGGTACCTGAATCGCACGACGCCCCTCCGCCGTCTAAGATGGCGAAGATGCCGCGCGAGGCGGAGCCAGCTCCCGCCGCCGCCCGGCGGCGGCGGAGAAAACGACGCGATCTCGTGGGGATCGCGGCGACCGTGCTGTGCGCCCTGTTCGCGCTGGTCGGCCTCCTCCCGGTGGCGGTGGGCTTCGTCGCGCGGACCCCTGCGGTCGAGCAGTGGGCGGCCCGGGAGACGGCGCGCATCCTCCGCGAGGAGCTCAAGGTCGAGGCGCGCTACGCGGTCGACGTCCAGCCGTGGCCCCTGGCGGTCGCCCTGGAGGGGGTCGTCGTCGACTCCGACGATGGAGGCGCCCCTCTCCTGCGCGTGGAGCAGGCCACGGTGCGGCCGCGCATCTTCTCCCTCCTCGCCGGCAAGCTCGACGTCGGTCGGGTCGAGCTGATCGGCCCGGTGGTCCGCGCCATCGTGAAGAACGGCGAGCTCGTCAACTTCCGCCCGCACGTGCCGGAACGGGAGACCGAGAGCGAGGGCGACTCCGGAGAGGCCGAGCTGCCCTTCGAGGCGCTGGCCATCACCGACGGGCGCGTGGACGTGGTGATCGACGATCTCCGCGCCACCGCCCACGCCATCGACGTCGACCTGACCAACGAGGGGGGCGGCGTCCTCGAGGTGGCCCTGCGCGCCTCGGGCGGGACGGTCACCAGGCGCCGCGCGGTGCCCGGCCGCGCCTGGGAGGACGCGCTCGACGAGGACGTGGTCTGCCGGATCGAGGCGCGCGTGCGCAAGGACGAGCGCGGCGTCCTGGTCCGCCGCCTCCACCTGGCGGGCGTCACCGACGTCGACCCCGACCCCGGCACCCGCCCCGAGTGCGAGCAGCCGGAGGACGACTCGCGCCTGTTCTCGGTGCGGCTCGGCGGCGTCCGCGTCACGCCGCCGGCCAAGGACGTGCTGCTCCCCGCCCTCTCCGGCCGCGTGACGGCGCGCATCCCGGTGGGCCTCGTTCACCGCGCGCTGTCGCTCGCCCACACCACCGGCTTCGCCGAGATCGATCTCGACATCGAGGACCTCGGCGACCCGCTGGGGGCGACGCCGCGGCTGCCCTCGACGACCGGCACCTTCCGGGCCGTAGGCGCCGGCATCGACGGCAAGGTGTTCGGCGAGCGCATCGAGGGCGAGGTCAGCACGCTCGGCGGGCGCGTCGACCTGCGCAAGGTGCGCGCGCGCTGGGCCGACGGCGACTTCGAGCTCGACGAGATCGCCCTCGAGCCCTTCGCCCCTGGAGTCACCTTGCAGGTGAAGCGCATCCGCGTCGCCGGGGTGGAGATGACCGGCATCCTCCGCGACATGGGGGTCCACCCCAGCGCCCACGTCGGCTGGACCATCGATCGCGCCTCCTTCGATCGCTTCGGCGGCACGCTGAGCCCCATCGACCTCCAGGGCCTCGTCACCGCGCGCTCGCACGACTTCGGCATCTACGACCGGCCCTGGCGGTCCGAGGTGAAGCGGAGGATGTTCGGCGTCGCCCGCGGCGACATCCGAGGCAACTTCACCGTTGAGAAGCGCGGCGTCCACTTGCGCGACATGCATGTGGACCTCGGAAAGTCGAAGGTCCTCGCCAGCGTGCTCATCGGCTTCGCCAACGACTTCGCGCTCGACGTGAAGAAGGGGACGAGCATCGATCTCTCCGAGATCTCGCCGCTGGTCACGGTGCCCATCGAGGGCACCATGGAGGTCACGGCGACCGGCCGCGGCGACTTCAGCGCCCCGATCATCGACGGCGAGCTGTCGATCGACCGCCTGGTCCTGGGCGGCTTCCGCGCCGGACGGGTGGAGCACGCCAAGGCGCACTTCGTGCCGCTGAAGGTCGAGCTGTCGGAGGTGGTGATCCGGCCGCCGCCGACGCCCGCACCGCTGGCGCCCGCCGCCCTCGCGTCCTCGGCGCCGCCGCCGGCGCCGCCGACGAGCCTGGTCACCTCGCCGCGGATGCTGCTCGACTTCGAGTCGGGCGCCGACATCCTGGTCGACGCCGATCTCGACACCCGCCGCGAGGCCGGGGTGCGTCTCAAGGACTTCCTCCGCGTCTTCAAGTTCGTGGAGGACCTGCCGGAGGGGACCAAGCGCGCGAGCGACCCCCTCTTCGAGGGCATCGACGGCTGGGCCAAGGGCGTGGCGCACGTCCGCTACGCGCTGGGCGGGCGCGAGGATCGCTGCGGCACCGGATCGCTGAAGGTCCGCACGACGATGCACGTCGACGGACCGCGCCTGATGGGCGAGGCCTTCGAGTCGGGCGACGTCGACGTCGATTTCGCGTGGGACGACACCGACGCCGGCGCCGCCGGCATGGACGTCCAGGTGAACAGCGCCTCGCTCCGTGACGCCGCGGGCTCGGTGCTGATCGAGGCCGGGGTGCGCCGCGGCGGGGCCCTCCGCGGCAACGTCGTGGTCTCCGGCATGCCCCTCGGCGCCATCGAGGCGCTGGGCGCGGGCGCCGATCGGCTCGACGGCAACCTGTCGATCGTCGGCGAGCTCGGCGGCAACGTCGCCGCGCCCGCGGGCCGCTTCGACGTCAGCCTGTCCCCCTTGCGCGTCGGCCGCGCCACCCTGCCCCCGTCGCGGCTGGAGCTCGTCATGGAGCCGGCAGCGGCGCCGCCCACCGAGCTCACCCGATGCAAGAACCCCCGCGGGAGGGCCTTCGACTGGACGACCTACGAGGCCGACCGATCGGCGGGGATCTTCCGCGTCGCAGGCCAGCTCTTCGGCGGGCAGATCCGGTTCGACGACCTGGCCGTCACCCAGCAGCGTTCCCCGGTGGTGCGCGGCATCGTGGTGGCCACCGACCTCGACGTCGGCGCGCTGCTCGGCCTGGTCCCGCAGCTGGCCTTCGCGACCGCCCCCCCGAAGGGCAGGGCGTCGGCGTTGATCGAGGTGCGCCGGCTGCCGCTGCGCGCCCCGCAGCTCGCCGACGCGTCGCTGGTCCTGCGCAAGATCGACATGGAGTGGAACGACACCCGGCTGGTCCTGGAGCAGGAGACGAACCGGCTGTGGCTGGTCGACGACGAGCTCACCGTGCCCGACGTCCGCTTCTCGGTGCGCGGCTCGAGCGGCGCCCGGGTCGACGTCACGGTGGGCGGCGAGATCGAGCGGCTCACCACCGCCCCGGTGCTGGGGGTCGACCTGCGCATCGATCCGGTGCGGCTGGAGCGGCTGGCGGCGGAGGTCGAGGGCATCGACCGCGTGGGCGGGGAGCTCGGCGCGCGCCTCAGCGTGCGGGGGCCCATCGCCAAGCCGCGCTACTCCGGCGCCGCCAGCCTGCGAGACGGCTCGGTGCGCTTCACTGGCACCACGCTGGGCCTCGACCAGGTCGCGGTCGACGTGGTGGTCGACGGTGGCGAGGTGAGAATCGTGCGCGGCACCGGCCAGATCGGCGGCGGCACCGTGGCCGTCACCGGGCGCATGCCCCTGGAGGGGCTTGGATTCGGGACGGCCACCGCCTCGATCACCGCCAAGCAGGTCCGGCTCCCCCTGGCCGACGGCATCGACGTGACGGCGGACGCCGACCTCGAAGCCACGTACCGTCCCCCGGCCATGGGCTCGGGCCCGCCCTCTCTCCCCGAGGTGCGGGGGACGGTGTCGATCGTCTCCTTCCGCTACACGCGTCCGATCACGATGAGCCTCGACCTCTCGAACCTCACCGGCAAGGCGAAGCGCACCGAGGTGGAGGCCTACGACCCCTCGGGCGACGCGGTGCGCTTCGAGATCGATGTGGTCTCGCCGCGGCCCCTGGCCTTCCAGAACAACCTGATCGACATGCGGGTCGAGGTGGTGGAGCCGGGCATCACCGTCGCCGGCACCAACCAGCGCTTCGGCGCCCGCGGCTCGCTGCGCGTCCTGCCCGAGTCGAAGCTCCAGCTGCGCAACCACCAATTCGACGTGCGCGAGGGCACGGTGCGCTTCGACGACCTCGAGCGCCTCGAGCCCCAGGTGGATCTGCGCGCGGAGACCGAGTTCCGACGCTACGCCGCGGCGGGCAGCGAGGACGCGACCGACACCTCGACCTCCGGCGGCGCGACCAGCGGGCAGTGGGACATCACGCTGCGCGCGCGGGGCGAGATCGACGCGCTGAAGCTGGAGCTGTCGAGCGACCCGCCGCTGTCGCAGGACGACATCCTGCTCCTTCTCACCGTGGGCATGACGCGGGCCGAGGTCGATCGCAGCCTCGCCACCTCGCTGGGGGAGACGGTGGGGCTGGAGGCGCTATCGCAGCTGACCGGTGCCGACCGCGCGGTGAAGAGCGCGGTGCCGATCATCGACTACTTCCACTTCGGCTCGAGCTACTCGTCGACCACCGGGCGCACCGAGCCCAACGTCACCGTCGGCAAGCGCCTGTCGGAGGACGTCCGCGCCAGCGTGACCACGACGCTCACCGAGCGCGACGTGACGACGACGCTCGAGTGGCGCCTGTCGAAGATCATGAGCGTGCTCGGCTCCTACGACAACAGCACCACCGAGGCCTCGTCGCTCGGCAACATCGGCGCCGATCTCCGCTGGAGGCTCGAGTTCGAGTGATGCGAAGAAGCATCGGCCGCGCCGTCGCCGCGTCGATGGCGCTGGTCGTGCTCGCGCTCTCGCGCCCCGCCGCCGCCCAGGACCCGCCCGCGGTGCCGCCTGCCGGCAGGCCGGCGACGGCGCTGTCGCCCCTGGGCGAGGTGGAGGGGGGGGCGCTGCCCGAGGTGACGGCGCCGCCCGTTCTGTCGGCCTTCGCCGGGCGCACCATCGCGCGGGTCGAGGTGCGGGTGCGAGGGCGATGGGGTCCAGTGGCACCACCGCTGTCGCTGCGCGCCGGCCAGCCCTTCGACGCCCTTCGGGTCCGGGTGGCGCTGCGCGAGGTGCTCGAGCGCGGCGGCCTGGCCAACGCCGCCATCGCGGTGGAGGAGCAGGGCGACGAGGTGGTGGTGGTCCTCGACGTCGAGCCGCAGCGCGCGGTGCGCGGGGCCACGGTGGAGGGGGGCGTCCTCGACGCCGCGGCCACGCTGCGCGCCGCGGGGATCGGCGACGACTCCGTCCTCACCGAGGCCGAGCTCGCGCGCGCAGCGAAGGACGTGGCGGCGTTCTACGCCGAGCGCGGCTTCCGGGGCACGCGCGTCACCGCCGCCACCACCCCCGGCCGCCGCGAGGGAGAGGTGGTCCTGCGCTTCGAGGTGGAGCCGGGCGCGGTGCGGCTGGTGGACCTGCGCGTGTTCGTCATCGCACCGGAGGAGGACGCCGAGGTCGGTGACCTCAAGCGAGAGTACGCGGTGGAGAGCGGCGACCGCGCCGACGTCGAGGCGCTCGACGAGGCGGACCGCGAGCTGGCGGAGCTCCTGCGGAGCCGCGGCTTCTTCCGCGCGAAGGTGAGCCACCGGGTCCGGGCGGTGGGCGACGTGGCGGAGATCTTCGTCCGCATCGAGAGCGGTCCGCGCGTCGAGCCGATCTTCGAGGGCCACCGCGCCTTCGATGCCGACCAGCTGCGCGAGGCGCTGGAGGCGAGCGGCGGCGCTGCCTGGGGCACGGAGGAGGAGCTGTCGGAGCGCCTCCGCACCTTCTACGTCCGCCGAGGCTTTCTCGACATGCAGGTGAAGACATCGACGCGTCGCGGTCGGCGCGCGGTCGAGCACCTGGTGTTCACGGTGCGCGAGGGCAGCCCGGTGCGCGTGACGCGGCGGGTGTTCCCCTGCCTGCCCGGCGAGTTCGACGCCGACGACGTCGGCGAGGAGATCGAGAGCTTCCTCGACGAGGAGCTCCCCAGCGGCACCTTCGCGCCGCCCGATCCCTCGACCGTCGAGCCCACCTTCGGCCCCACCGGCAACCGCGGCGGCCGGGTGGAGTCGTCGGGCGTCGAGGTCACGGCGCGCTACGCGCCCGACACCTACGGCCGCGCGGTGAAGCACCTGAAGGACCTCTTCGGCAGCCGCGGCTACCTCCACGCCGCGATCGGTCCGGTGCGCGTGGTGCGCCCGCGCTGCTCGCCGTCGTCGACCTCGGCGCGCTGCATCCCCGAGCCGCTGCCCGATCTGAAGCGGGGGGTGTGCGCGACCGACGAGACCGGGCTCCCCCTGCCCGAGCCTGCGCTCCCCGAGGCGGCCACCTGCAGCCCCGACCCGGCGCGGGGGGTCGAGTGCGCGCCCGAGGTCGTTCTCCGGCTGCCGATGAACCTCGGTCCGCAGACCCTGCTCTACGACGTCGCGTTCGAGGTCAGCGAGCGGCAGGCCAGGGGCACCGAGCGCCTCCCCGACACCTTCCTCGCCTTCGTGGCCGGCCTCGAGCTGGGCGAGCCGCTCTCCAACCAGGCGGTGGAGGAGGCGCGCCAGCGACTCATCGAGATCTACCGCGAGCGCGGCCACTACTACGCCGAGGTCCGCAGCGACCTCGAGCTCTCCCCCGACCGCACGCGGGGTCGGGTTCGGTTCTCGATCAGCCCGCGCGAGCTGGTGCGGGTGAAGTCGATCGAGGTGCGCGGCGCCCGCTTCACCGATGCCGACGTGGTCCGGCGGCGCCTGGTGTTCCAGGTCGGCGACGTCTACGGAAAGAGCGCGGTCCGCACCAGCGAGGAGCGCATCGCCGTCCTCGGCCCCTTCAGCAGCGTCACCATCGCCCTGGAGAACGCGGAGATCCCCGAGCGCGACAAGCACGTCATCGTGACCGTCGCCGAGGACCTCCCCATCTACGTGGAGCCACGCATCGGCTTCTCCACCGGCGAGGGTCTGCGTGGCGGCCTCGAGGTCGGGCACCGCACGCTGTGGGGCGAGGCCATCTCGCTGACCATCCGCACCCAGTTCGCCTACCTGTTCGACTTCATGATCCTCGACCCCGACGTGCGTCGGAACCTCGCTCCGCTGCCCAAGCTGCAGCGGCTCGAGAGGCGGAACTCGGTGCGCATGGTCTTTCCCGAGATCGGGCTGGGCCCGCTGTTCGGCCTGGCGCTGGAGGGGATCGACATCCGCGACAACCAGCGCGACTTCGGCCTCACCCGCGACGCCTTCGTCCCCGCGCTGCTCTTCCGCCCCTCGCGCGAGATCTCGGCCCAGCTCGCGACCAGCCTCGAGCTGAACGACGTGAAGATCTTCAACGCCGACTCGGTGGAGGACGCCATCCGCAACAACCGCTCGCTGGAGCGGCTCCTCCGCTTCCCCGACGGGCGGACGGTGGCGGTCGCCCAGCGCATCGGCGGCGCCTGGGACCGGCGCGACAACGCCTTTGCCGCCACCAGGGGCACCCTGGTCACGGCGGAGGTCGAGCACGTCAACGCGTTCCCCGCCGACGACGCGACCGAGGACACCAACCCCATCACCAGCCACTTCATGCGGCTTTCGGGGCGCATCGCCGGCTACGTCCGCCTCAACAAGGCGGGGCTGTCGCTGGCCTTCAGCATGGCCTCGGGCGGCAACGTGCAGCTCGTCGAGGGCAGCCGCACCTACCCCGATCGACTCTTCTACCTGGGCGGGTTCGACTCCCACCGCGCGTTCCTCACCGACTCGATGATCCCGCAGGACGTCGCCGACCAGATCCAGAACCCCGACCCCTCCCTCGCGCCCAACGAGCGCCTGACGGTGGACGACATCGGCGTGCGCGGGGGCGACCTGATGCTCAACCCGCGCGCCGAGCTGCGCATCCCCCTCGGCGAGACCTTCGCGACCGCGCTCTTCGTCGACGCGGGCAACCTCTGGGTCGACCCCGCCGCGGTCGAGCCGCAGAAGATGCGGCTCGGCGCGGGGAGCGGGGTCCGCATCAACACCCCCATCGGCCCGCTGGCCCTCGACTACGGGGTGAACCTGCAGCGCCGCGAAGCTCTGAACGAGGACTTCGGGGCGCTGCATTTCAGCGTGGGGCTGTTCTGAGCGAACGTTTGATTCTGCGCACTTGGGCTGCTTCGGACATTGTCCGTCGCGCTGTTTGATGGAGGGTCTTGCGAGCTGAACGACTGCGCAGTACGACTCTCCTCATGAGCGACGAGCGGTCCGCAAAGCAGAAGAGCGCAGCCCTGGAGCTGGCGATCGCCAGCGTGGAGAAGGAGTTCGGAAAGGGCGCCATCATGCGCCTGAAGGACGGCGAGTCCCTCCACGAGGACATCGCCTCGGTCCCCACCGGGTCACTCGGCCTCGACATCGCCCTCGGCATCGGCGGCTTCCCGCGCGGGCGCATCGTCGAGGTCTACGGGCCGGAGTCGAGCGGCAAGACGACGCTGACCCTGCACGCCATCGCCAACATCCAGAAGATGGGTGGCACCGCCGCCTTCATCGACGCGGAGCACGCGCTCGACGTCACCTACGCCAAGAAGCTCGGCGTGAAGACGGACGAGCTGCTCATCTCCCAGCCCGACTACGGCGAGCAGGCCCTCGAGATCGCCGACATGCTCGTCCGCTCCAACGCGGTCGACATCATCGTCGTCGACTCGGTCGCCGCGCTCGTCCCCAAGGCCGAGATCGAGGGCGACATGGGCGACAGCCACGTCGGCCTCCAGGCCCGGCTGATGAGCCAGGCCCTCCGCAAGCTGACCGGCACCGTCGCGCGATCACAGGTCCTTCTCATGTTCATCAACCAGATCCGCATGAAGATCGGGGTGATGTTCGGCAACCCGGAGACGACGACGGGCGGCAACGCCCTCAAGTTCTACTCCTCGGTCCGCCTCGACATCCGCCGCATCGGCGCGATCAAGGAGACGGCCGCCGGCGGTAAGGAGCCGAGCGTGGTCGGCAACCGCACCCGGGTGAAGGTGGTGAAGAACAAGCTGGCACCCCCGTTCCGGGAGGTCGAGTTCGACATCCTCTACGGCCAGGGCATCAGCCGGAGCGGTGACGTCCTCGACCTCGCGTCGGAGGCGGGCATCGTGGAGAAGAGCGGCGCCTGGTTCTCATTCCAGGGCGAGCGCATCGGCCAGGGTCGCGACAACGCCCGCACCTACCTCGAGGGCAACCCGAAGATGCTCGATCGCATCGAGGCACTGGTCCTCGAGAAGCACGGCATCCACAGGACGGCGACCGGCCGCCCCCCCGAGGTCCGTACGGAGGCGCCCTCTGCTCCTGCAGGAGCTCCTGCAGGAGCTTCTGCAGGCGGCGCCACTGCAGGCGGTGCGGCGGCGGGTGCCTCCAAGGCCGGACCGCCCGCCGGTGCTGCGACCAAGGGGCCGGCGCCCGATCCCAAGAATGGTGGCGGTCCCTCGCGTGCCGCCGGGGCCGGCCAGCCCGCCCCCAAGGTGAACTGACGCAGCGCCGACAGGTAAGCAGGTGGGGCGGCGTCGCCCCGGGCCCACCTGCTCGGGCGTGTCCCAGCGCAGCGATCTGGCTCCCTTCGGTGCCCGCGGCGCTCTCAGCCTCTTTAGACGCAACTCAAACTGCCGGTCGTCGATTTCCTGGCATGGGCTCACCTCGGTCCGTCCTGGCGCGACCCCTGTTCGTCCGCTCAGCGCGCCGTCCGT
>JBKJLX010000691.1:0-10839 GCA_046596645.1 Polyangiaceae bacterium | reverse complement strand
GTTCTGCGCCGCGTCGACCAGCTCACCGGCCAGGCGCTCGCGCATCGTCTTCTCGCCGCGGGTGCGGGAGTAGGTGGTGAGCCAGCGCATCGCGAGCGCGGTCCGGCGCTCGGGACGCACTTCGATCGGCACCTGGTAGTTCGCGCCGCCGACGCGCCGGCTCTTCACCTCGAGCTTGGGCTTCACGTTGTCGAGCGCCTTCCGGAAGACGTCGATCGGCTCCTCCTTGAAGCGATCGCGCACGATGTCGAACGCGCCGTAGAGGATGCCCTCGGCCGTCGCCTTCTTCCCACCCTGCATGAGGGTGTTCGTGAACTTGGCGACCAGCTTGTCCTTGAACTTCGGGTCGGGCGTGATGCGGCGCTTCGGGACTTCGCGGCGGCGGGGCATGGGACTGATCCTTCTAGCGGAGAGACTTCGTGTCTAGAGCAAGCGGGGTTGGGGCCCCGCGCGCAGCGCCGCGGGGTGGGGCCCCCGTCTAGGGGGCCGGGCCGGCGCGGCCCCGAGAAAATCGCTCAGCCCTTGGGCCGCTTGACGCCGTACTTCGAGCGCTTGCGGTTCCGGTTCGCCTTGTTGGTCGAGCTGGGGCCGATGGCGCCGGACGCGTCGAGCGTGCCGCGGACGACGTGGTAGCGAACGCCCGGAAGGTCCTTCACGCGGCCGCCGCGGATGAGGACGACCGAGTGCTCCTGGAGGTTGTGACCCTCACCGGGGATGTAGCTGGTGACCTCCATCCCGTTTGTCAGCCGGACGCGGCAGACCTTCCGCAGCGCGGAGTTCGGCTTCTTCGGCGTCGTCGTGTAGACGCGGACGCACACGCCGCGGCGCTGGGGGCAGGACTTGAGGGCGGGCGAGGCGGTCTTCCAGACCGTCGCGATGCGCCCCTTCCGGATGAGCTGGCTGATGGTGGGCATGTCGGGGTCTCTACGTCTGCGGGCCTCGGGCCAGCCGCACATTGTTGCTTGTTGCCTCGGAAAACCGAGGCCAATGCGCGCTAGCCCGAAAGGGAGGCGGACTTTACTCGGGGTGGTGCCTCTGTCAAGGCCCGTGCCGGGACGGCCCTGGCAGGAAGGGGCTCACAAGGGTAGCGTCTCCCCGTGGCGAAACCGAGCCGGCGAGAGCGGAGAGACAAAGGTCTGCCCCGAAAGGCGACCCCCCAGCCCGACAGCCTGCGGCGCGCAGGGGCCGCGGCGACCTCGGGATCCGACCGGGGCACCTCCTCCTCCTACAGCGCCAGGACGGCCCCGTCCGGCGCGCGTGGCGGGGTGCGCGGGGGCGCATCACGAGGCGGAGGTCCGGTCTCGCGACGGACCGACGAGCAGACCGCCCGCGAGGAGGCGTTCGCCGCCGCGACCGATCCTCGGGCAGCGAGCAAGAAGCGAGCGATGCGCATCATGGGGCTCGTGGTCGCCGCCCTCGGCGCCATCGTGCTCGTCATGTGGCTGGCGGACGATCGCAAGCCGACGAGCGAGCTCAGGCCGGAGCGCCAGCTGATCACCGACGTGAAGCCGGGCGACACCGTCAACGTCTTCGACCCTTCGCGCCCTGCGAAGGCGGCAGGCTCCGCCAACGCTGCCCCCGGGGACAGCCCGCGAGAGCTGGCACCTGCCCCGGCCGACGACGCCGACCAGGCGCTGGCTGCGCCCCGCCTGCCCGCCGACGACGCGCCGGCGAAGCCCGCGCAGGTTGCGCCGCCCACGGCGCCGAAGCCCATCGCGCCGCCGCTGCCCGCCGACCCGCCCAAGCCGACGCCCGCGCCGAAGCCGTTGCCGCCGCCCAAGCCGCCCGCTCCGCCCAAGCCCGCCGCGCCCGCCCCCGACCTCTACGAGTGACGACGACCGTCGCGATCGGCGTCGATCTCGGCGGCACCAAGACGGAGGCCGTCATCGCGCGCATCCGTCGCGGCGACGAGCTCGCGGCCGACGAGGTGGTCGCGCAGGTCCGTCGCCGCGTCGCCACCCGGCGCGAGCGCGGGTATGAGGCCATCGTCGCCACCGTCGCGACGCTCGTGCGCGACGCCGCCACGGAGGCGGCGATCGACCCGCGCCAGGTCCCCATCGGCGTGGGCATGCCCGGCTCGTTCACGCGATCGGGCCTCGTGAAGAACTCCAACACCGTCTGCCTCAACGGGCGCCCGTTCAGGACCGACCTGGAGCGAGAGCTCGGTCGTCCCATCGCCTTCGGGAACGACGCCAACCTGTTCGCCCTCGCCGAGGCCCACCTGGGGTCGGCGCGTGACCATCGCGACGGCGTCGTCCTCGGCGTGATCCTCGGCACCGGAGTCGGCGGCGGCGTCGTGGTGCACGGCGCCATCTGGCCCGGTCGGACCGGCATCGCCGGCGAGTGGGGTCACCACGCGGTGTGGGCCGGGCGCAGCGACGCTCGCCCCTGCTACTGCGGGCAGCGGGGCTGCGTGGAGGCTCACCTGTCGGGGCCCTCGCTCGAGGCGCAGTACCGCGAGCGCACCGGACGCACCCTGGCGCTGGGCGAGGTGGTCGCGCGCCGCTCCGACGACGAGGTCGCCGCGGCGGTGGTCGAGGAGCTGCTCGCGACCTTCGCGCGCGGTCTCGCCAACGTGATCGACGTGCTCGACCCCACCGCCATCGTCCTCGGCGGTGGGCTGTCGCACCTCGACCTCCTCTACGACGAGGGGCGCGATCGCGTGGCGTCGCTCACCTTCACCGACGCCTTCGACACCCCGATCCTCCGGCCGGCCTGCGGCGACTCGGCGGGGGTGCTGGGCGCGGCCCTTCTCGCCGTCTCTGCGCAGCCCCAGGATGACGCGCGATGACACGGACACCGATCGGAAGGCTGCGGCTCGTCGGCCTCCTCGAAGGGACCTCGTACCTCCTGCTCCTCGGCGTGGCGATGCCGCTCAAGTACTGGGCCGGCTTGCCGATCGCGGTGAAGGTCATGGGGTCCGTGCATGGCCTCCTCTTCGTCGCGTTCTGCGCGGCGCTGCTCCACGCGCTGATCGCGTCGCGCCTCACCTTCTGGCGCGCGGTCGTGGTCTTCCTCTCGTCGCTGGTGCCCTTCGGCACCTACCTGGTCGACCCCAGCCTTCGCCGGCAGGAGGCGCCCGCGTCACCCGCGTGATCGCCCTGGCGGGTCTCGCGCCCCTCGGGCGCGGCACCCCGCGCAGCCCGTGGTGAGCGAGCCGGTGGGCCGACGGCCGTCAGCGAGCCGCGTGGTACGCTGGAGACTCGATGGCCCGGGCCAGAACCAGACGCAGACCGTCAAGGCCTACCGGGCGTCACTCCGCACATGATGGCGAGAGAACCAAGATCCGCGGCGTCGCTGTTAGCGTCGACGCTCCGCGGCCGGCGGTAGGCCGCCCTCGGCGGGGACGCGTCAGTAGACGTGCTCCCAGATCATGTCGACCGTCGTGCTCGCCTTGTCGCCGACCGTCGTCTCCAGCGACCAGTCGGGCTTGAAGTTCCAGTCGACGGTGGCGAACGTCTTGTCGGCCGCCTGACCGGGCGCCAGCTCGCCGAGGATGTAGGCGATCTTCACCGCGACCTCCTGGGAGATCTGCACCTCGAGCTCGGGCTTGGGGTTGGTCGAGCTCGAGGTGTCGACGCGGGTGCGAATCTCGAGCGACGTGACGTCGTCGAGGGCCTTGTTGAGCCCCTGCGTCGCGAAGCCGCCGGCGGCGCCGACCGCCTGGGTGGCGGCGTCCGCCTGCTCGCCGCCGGGCTGGTATCCCTCGACGCGGCCGAACACGACCAGCGCGATGATCTCGTCGCGCGAGCGGGGCGGGTTGGAGCGCAGCGTGACCTTGCCCGTCTGCACCGGCCCCGCGAAGTCGGCGTAGACCTTGGTCCCGTCGGGCGCCCCCCAGCTGGCGGTGAGGAGGACGTCGGGATTGGCGGGATCGGCGCCGAAGGTGATGGTGCCGCGATCGATGTTGAAGAGCCGCCCCTTGATGTCGACGCGCCCGCCGCGGATGGTGATGGATCCTGCCATCACCGTCTGGCCGTCCTCCAGCATCAGGGTCGGGTTGCCGGTGAGCCGCGTCCGCAAGATGTCGCCCATCTCGATCGATGTGTCGCGCAGGTGGATGTCGAGGCGCGTGCGGAACGCGGAGGGGGTTGCCTCCACCACCGGATCGGGCGCGTCGAGCGGCAAGGGGACGAAGCGTCCCTTGCGGATGGTGCCGATGCACGCGCGCTCGATCTCGTCGAGCTTCTGCACGCCGTCCGGCATGCGGTCGGGCAGGGTGACGACGAGCTTGGGGACGTCGACGTCGACCCGCAGCTCCTTTCCCTGGTCGCGCCAGTTCGCCCCGACGCGGATGTCACCAGACACGTCGCCCAGGTGCTCGCCGGCGACCAGCAGCGGCATCGGCTTCCGCGCCGGGATGACCACGTTCAGGCGCGCCGCCTGGAAGAAGCCCTCGCCGCCGAAGGTGACGAGCCCGGCGGCGTGGAGCTGCCCGGTCTGGCCGCGCGCGAACACGTCCTCGATGCGGAGGATGCCGCGCTCGTCGATCCGCAGCGTCGCGCGCACGTCCTCCAGCTGGCCGCCGGCCGCCGCGAGCTCGACCTTGCCGCTGGAGAGGACGAGCTTTCCCTTCGCGCCGCCGCTCTGCAGCGCCTCCTGGATCGCGGCCTGGGACAGGCGCACCTCGCCGTCGAGCCGACCGTCGAGCTGGTGGAGGGAGGAGGTGACGAAGGGCTCCACCGCGCGCAAGCGGAAGCTCTTCGCGCGCAGGCCGACGTCGAACTTCCGATCGGCCTTCATCTCGGGCGCGATGCGGGCGCCCCAGTCGACTCCGACCTTGGCGTCGGCCTCCAGCGAGCCCCTCGCCTGCACCAGGCGCAGCGCGCCGTCGAGGAGGCCGTCCTTCACGGTCACCTCCAGCCGCGCCATCTCGTGGGGGATACCGCCGACCACCAGCTTGTCGACATTCACGAAGGCCGCCAGCGAGGCGTTCTCGTGGAGACGCTCCAGCTTGATGCGGCCATGGGCCAGGCCCTCGATCTTCGCCGGAAGCACCGCCTGCAGGATGTCGAGCGGCATCGGGCCCATCTCCACGTCGGCTGACGCCGTCCACGGGAGGGGGTTGCCGGCCTGGGGACGAAGCAGGTCGGCGATGGCCACCTTGGCCTCGGCCATCCCCTTCAGCAGGCGCGTGGTCGACTGGTCGATGGCGACGTGCGCCACCGCGGTCGCGCCGTCGTAGCGCGCGACGACCTTGGCGCTGAAAGGCTGCTCGAGTGGCGACTTCTCGATCGACATGCCCGCCAGCGCGGCGTCCAGCTGCAGCACCGGCCGGCGCGGTGTCCCCTCCGCGGTGAGCTCGGCGACGACGCGGCCCTTGGCCCTGGGGATGCCGAGTGACGGGGGGAGGCTCTCGATCGTGCGCGAAGGGATCGCCACGTGCAGCGTGAACGGCGTCTCCTCCAGCCATTGGCCGTCCCCGACGCCGCGCTCGAGCAGGCGGCCGTAGGGGAGCTGGGCCGCGAGATCCAGGGTCACGAACGGGCCCGTCGCGTCGCGCGCGGCCGCGGTGACAGTCACGTGCTCCTCGGGCTCGTTCTCGCACGCGAAGTGAAGGCTGAGGTCGACGCCGCGGAGCGTCCGCGCGCCCGCCGGCGTCGGGTCCGGCCTGCCTTGCGAGAGCGTCGCCCCGCCGCACCCCGATCGCAGCGTGGTCGGCTTCACCGGGCCCACCGCGCGGTCGGTCCGGCCCTCGGTTCGCTCCTTGGCGGCGGTGAGCGTGGCGTTCGCCGGGTTGGGGTCGACGCGGAACGGCTTGCTCGCCCCCCCGTTCGCCGGCGGGGGGGGCGGCTTCGTCGTCAGGGCCAGCCGGTCGGTGCGGGCGGCGAGCGCGCAGGTCACCGCGCGCTGCCCGTTGCGATCGGCGTGGCCGGTGATCACCAGCCGTCCCGACACGTCGGCGACGGGGAGCATTTCGTCCGGGACCAGCCGCGACGCCGCGCCGAGATCGAAGTCTCCGTCGATCGCGACCTGCCCGGTGGCCTTCACCCAGCTCGAGACCTCGGTGGGCGGCCCCGCGAGGTCGAGCGGACGTCGCGTGGTGACCTCGAGGTGACCCAGCTTCTCGGTGCCCGCCGCGACGTCGAACGTCACGCGACGGCCGTCGAACGCGGCGCGCACGCTCGCGTCCAGCCCGTCGACGTGGAGCCCGTCCCTCGTAGCGACCACGTCGTCGACGTCGAGGGCCAGCTTGCCGTCGATGTTGCGAGAGTCGACGGCGAGATCGGCGTCGAGGGCGATGTCACCGCGCGACACGCCGACGTCGAGCGCCGCCAGCTGCTGCACGGCGGGGAGAGAGATGCGGGTCGAGCGCGCCACGACGTGCAGGCCGCCGCGCGGGGCGGGGCTGGCCGAGGCGGTCAGGCGGTCGCCCAGACCATCGACGGTGAGGTCGCGGATCTCCGGGAAACCGGGTGCTCCGAGGTCGACGCGCGCCACCTCGACGTGCGCAGTGGTCGTGCCGCGGGAGGCGTCGACGACGGTGCTGGTGACCGCCAGGGTCGGCTCGACGTGCAGCTGGGTGCGCGCCTTCACCCGCGGCAGATCCACGCTCATCATCTCGGCGATGATCACCGGGTGCTTCGCGGAACCCGACGCGCCGACCCGGAGCCAGTCGATGCGCTTGCCGGCGACACGGACCGTCCGTGCGTCCACTTGCGCGTCGACCTGGGGCTCGGTCAGCGCGCCGGTGGCGCGCAGGTCGGCGGTCAGGCTGCCAATCGTGGCGTCGACCGCCATCGGGGAGGAGAGAGCGAGGCCGCGCACGTTGGCCCTGGCGGCCATGCGCTGAGCTGCGAGGTCGACGCGCCCCTCGGCGGTGACGGAGAGCACACCGCGGGCGTCGACGCCGCGCCCCTGCAGCTTGGCCAGCTCCACACGCGGCGCGTCGAGCTTCGCGTCGACGATCATCCCCTGGGGCCCGCCCGCGGCGGCCGGCGCGGCGGTGACCGCGAGGTGGGTGAGCATCCCGGGCTCGTGGATGTCGGCTTCGCCCTGCGCGTGCTGCCCGTGGAAGGTCCCCGAGGCCACGATCGACGGGACGATGAAGCCCGCGACCGCGCCCGGCTCGGTGGTCAGCTGGATCTCGCCCGACGGATCTCCGTCGGCCGGGGCCTTGATCTCCGCGTCGACGACGAGCGACAGAGCGCTCTTCGGGCCACCCACCAGCGAGGCGTCGAGCGAGGTCGCGTCGACGTGCGCTTTCACGACGATCGCGGGCTCGAGCACCACGTCGGCGGAGAGGTCGATGCGACTCGCCCCGGCGAGGAGGAGCACCTTGCCGGTGAGGTGCTGGAGCGTCCCGTCGGCAAAGGCGACCACCGCCGCGCTCGCCCCGAGGAGCGGCGCTTCCGGCACCAGGGTGCGGATCTGGTCCGGCGTGACCTGGTGGGCGGCGACGAACGCGTGCAGGTCGTCGCCCCACAGGAAGCCGAGCGCGGAGAGCGGCATCCCCGCGACGGTGCCGTTGATCGCGAACGAGGCAGCCATCGGCGGCGTCTCCGTCACCGATTCCCCGCGCAGGGTGAGCACGGCGTGGAGGCGCGCGCGGATGTCGGCGCCCAGCGGGGCGCTGCGGGTCGTGAGGTCGAGGTTCTCGATCGCGGCCGTGATCCGCTCCGGCGTCACCGACAGCCGGACGAGGAGGTCGTCGATGTCCGCGTCGGCGAAGATCGGCGCTGCGCCACCGCCGGGTTCGACGATGCCGTGGGCCCACACGTGGCGGATGGCGAGCTCCTCCACGCGCAGAACGAGGCCCTTCGCCTGCGGGTCCTCCGGGGGCGTGGGGGCGTCGGGGTCGACGAACGCCTCCACCACGCGAAATGACCCCGCGTGTGCGCTGACGTCGACGTCGACCGCGTCGATCGAGACCTCCTCGATCGGCACCACCACCGGTCCGTCGCCGATCAGCGACTTCACGAGCTCGACGGTGTCGAGCTCGACGGTGACGCCGCGGAGGATCGCGACGCGGCCGCCGTCACGGTGGAAGAGTTCGGCATCCACCCGGCCCACGCCTCCGATCGACAGTGCGCCGATGGCCTGCACCGCGACGCGGCCGGGGATCGTGCCCTCGAGCAGCGCGGGGAGCTGCGTCGCCACCAGGCGCCGGGCCGGGGCGGTCCCCAGGTGCGCGATCACTCCCACGACCAGCGCCACGGCGAAGATCAGGACCGCGGCGAGACCCAGCGCGATGCCCCGCAATACCCGGCCGACCTTCTGCACCGGCGACCGGGGCGCGGCGGGCATCAGAACGCCTCCCCGATGCCAAAGGCGATGGCGATGGGCGCGCCGAGGATGTCCCCCGGTTCCTTCTCCAGTGGGTCTTCCTGGTCGTCCAGGTTCTGGAGGCCGGGAATGCGGTAGCCGATGTCGAGGCGGATCGGGCCCACCGGCGTGTCGATGCGGGCGCCGGGCCCGCACGAGAGGTGCAGCCGCGTCAGGCGGATGTCGACCTGGTCGGGCGAGACGTCACTGGCATCGCAGAACACGGCGACCGAGAACGGGTCGACGACGTCGATGCGCATCTCGAGCGACGCCTCCCACAGCGTGAGGCCGCCGGTCGGGCTGAGGCAGCGATCGAGGTCGAAATCGGGGTCGTCGGCGTCACAGGTGCCGTTGGTCGGGTTCAGGTAGGGCACCACGGCGTGGGGCCCGATGCCGGCAAAGGCGTAGCCGCGGTTCGAGTTGCTGCCGCCCGAGAAGAAGCCCCGGAAGTAGAGGACCTGCAGCTCGTGGATGCGCTCCTCGCGGTCGGCACCGTCGAAGTCCCGCTGGATGCTGTCGGCGATGTCCTGCCCATAGTTCTGGGGAAAGAGCAGCCCGACCGTGGCCCGGCCGGCCAGCGTGACCCGATCGCCGAGGGGGAAATAGCCGCGCGCCTCGGGCTGGGTCTTCACGTCGCGGCCGTCGATCCCGAGCGCCGTCTGGAACGTATGAGCCAGGAGAAAGCCCCGGTGCGGGGCGATCTTGTCGTCGCGAAAATCGAGCGTGGTCACGAGCTCCGGGTAGAGCAGCAAGACGTCGGCCAGAGCCGGGTCCATCTCCCCGGAGTACGGAAACGGCTTCGCGTACTGGATGTTCTGCGACAGCTCAACCATCAGCCGGCGGCCGAAGGGCCGACGCACGCCCACCGCGGCGAAGGCCTCGCCGTACCCGATGATGGGGTCGTCCTCGCCGGTGTCGGTCTTGAGGAGGATGGGGGTCGCGGACAGGCGCGGGCGGATGAACCCGACCGTCTTGCCCTCGATGAACCCCGGCTGGCGCAGCTCGCTGCGGAGCTTCATCGCGGGGAGGAAGTGCTGCGGCGGGACGAAGTTGTTGATGCGCAGGGGGACGAAGACCAGTGCCGGCTGGAAATCGACGGAGAAGCGCCGCATCCCCCCGAGGAAGTTGCGGCTCTCCCAGCCGACGATCCCGTGGACGTCGGCCTTGAGGGTATCGAGGGTGACGCCGCCGCCCAGCCGCACCGTCTGCAGCTTGGCCGGGGTGACCTCGACCCGGAGGGGCACGACGCCCGAGTCGGGCTTCGACAGATCGGGCGTGATGGTGACGGCGGCGAAGACGCCGAGCTCGAAGGCGTCGGCCTGCGCCTCCTCCAGCGTCCGCGTGGAGAAGGGCAAGCCCTCGACCAGGCCGAGCGCCTCGCGGACCTTCGGCTCCGGCAGCTCGCCCTCGCCGTCGATCGTCACCGGACCGAACACGGCGGTCCGCCCCGGGGTCACGGAGAATACGGCGTCCGCGCGGCGCCGCGCGATGTCGACGGTGACGTCGCGCTTCACTTCCGCGAACGCGTACCCGGCGTCGGTGAGGACGCGTCTGATCCGATCCTCGAGGGCGATGTAGCCCGCCTCCTCGAAGGGCTCCCCGATCGGCAGCTCGTCCTTCACCGCCTCCTCGGCCTGCTCCTGCAGGTCGCGGGCAACGCGCTCCGTGCCCCGCAGGCGGACCGACGCCGTCGCGACGGGCTGGTTCTCCTCCACGCGGACGGTGACCTCCACCTCGTCGTCGGACTCGATGGTGATCTCGGCGGCGCGCACCTGGGCGTCATAGAAGCCCTTGCTCAGGTAGTACCGCTGCACCCGGGCCATGTCGGCCTGCAGCACGTACTGATCGAAGATCTCGTACTCGGCGATGAAGCCCTCGGGCCCCAGGCCGAGGAACCTCGCGTTGGGGCGTGTCGCCATGGCCGCCTCCAAGCCGGCCTCGTCCACCTGGTCCACGCCCTCGAAGTGCACGGCGTCGACCGCGTAGCGACCCTCGGGGATCGAGGCACAACCGTCGAGGCAGGCGAGCGACGAGGCGAGAAGAAGGACGAAGGAGGCACGAAAAGCCATCGACGCGTCGCGCCGATGCAAGGCTGGGTCCGCGACCGCACGTCGGACTGGCTCTTGCTAGCGCACGTTCGTGGTCACCACCGGTCGAGCGCTGTCTCGGTGGCTCTCCGTCGCCGCCGCGCTGGCGCTCGGTGCGTGCGGCTCCTCGGCCTCGCGGCCGGCGCCGCCGGTGGCGAAGCAGCCGACCGCCGCGTTCATCCCGGTCCCCTTCCCGCCCCCGCCGGCGCGTGTCGAATTTGTCCCACCCGCCCCCGACGGTGTGGCGGTCTGGGTCAGCGGCGAGTGGGACCACCGCTTCGGCCGCTGGTCGTGGACCTACGGCCAGTGGGTGCGACCACCGCAGGGCGCCGTCGGTCGAGCCCCCTGGGCGCTCCGCCGCGATGCTCGGGGCGAGCTGTGGTTCGCGCCAGGGGCGTGGCGAGACGCGCGAGGCGAGGTGGTCGACGCGCCGCAGCCGCTCGCGATCGGCGAGGCGCGCGATCGCGCCGTCCTCGAGGAGGACGGG
>JBKJLX010000623.1:0-11086 GCA_046596645.1 Polyangiaceae bacterium | reverse complement strand
CGACGCCGGCAGCAGGTGCATGATCGGCTTCGGGGCGACCAGCTCCTCGCCGGTGTCGGCCTTCACCTTGGCGCGCACCATGGCGTCGATGGCGTCGGCCCAGTGCTGCAGCCACTTCTGGGCGACGTCGTCGCTGCCCACCGGCTGCGGGCTGGGGTTCCAGCTGTCGCGGTCGGTGATCGCGCGGAACGACGCGAAGTCCGAGTCGTTCCAGTAGAGCGGGTGGTTCGCCTGGACGTACTCGCCCTCGGTGTGGTCCTGCGCCTGGGTCGCGGGCGCGACGTCCCCGTCGCACGCGGAGACGGAGGTGACGCTCGCGAGCAGGACCCAGATGGCCGGGCGCAGTCGGGGGGCACGATGAGCCATGACCGACGAGTTTTCTGTCGGTGACCCCACAGCGTCAAGGCGTCGCCTGCGCGACGCCCGCGAGTCAGCAGGTCAGTCGGCGAGGAGCACGACGCCGTCGGCAGAGGGGCCCTCGGACCTGGGCTTCTCGTCCTCCTTCGGCTTGTCGCCCTCCTTCGGCTTGTCCTCGTCCTTGGGGCGGTCCTTGTCCCAGTCCTTGCCGCCCTTGTCCCAGTCCTTGCCCTTGTTCTTGTCCTTGGACGGGGTGGGCTCGGGCTTCTTCGCGGGGGGCGCGCCGTGCTCGGCCTCGAGCTTCTTGGCGAGCTGATCCACGATCATCTGCTCGTGGTAACGCGGCATCTGCGGGAGCTGCACCGCCACCTGGACGCCGCCCTTCGCCGCGATCAGCTCCGCCGACCCGTTGGTGATGCGGTTGCCGGCCTCGGGGCTCGTGTACTCGAAGAGGATGTACCCGAGGTCCTTGTCCTTCTCGACGATCTTGAGCCCGAGATCGACGCGCACCAGGCGGAGCATGGTCCCGAAGGTCTGCTCGTAGGTGTACGGGGACTCGTAGTTGCTGCTCGCGTTCGCATCGGGCGCGCGCGAGAGCGCGAGCCAGAACATCGACGCCGCGAACAGAGCCAGGGAGATCTGGAGGAAGCGCCGCACGTTCCTTCTTTGCTCCCGTCCACCCCGACGGGCCAATTCTCCTGCTGAGAACGCCGCCCTGGTCCCGCCACTTCCGCTCCAACGCGAATCGCCCCGCGAGTCGGAGACCCGCGGGGCGAGGGGAGGGGCGCCCGAGCGAGGCGCCTGCCGTCACGTCCTCAGAGCGACCAGTAGCGGACGCCGCGCTCGACGACGTTCGGCTCGAAGGCGCTCTTCACGTCCACGAAGACGCCGCCGTCCTTCACCATGCCGACCAGCTTCTTTGCGCCCATCTCCGCGTACTGCTTGTGGGAGACGGCGACGATCACCGCGTCGAGGTCCTTGAACGCCTCGAGGTCGGCCAGCTTCAGACCGTACTCGTGGACCGCCTCGGGGGCGCTCGCCACCGGGTCGTGGATGATCGCCTCGATGCCGAACTGCTTCAGCTCGGTGAGGATGTCGGGCACCTTGCTGTTGCGGAGGTCGTTGCAGTTCTCCTTGAAGGTGAGGCCGAGCACGCCCACCTTGGCGCCCTTCACGCTCTGGTCGCCCATGATCAGCATCTTGACCACGCGGTGGGCGATGACCGCCGAGACGTTGTTGTTGATGCGGCGCCCGGCGAGGATCACCTCCGGCTGGTAGCCGAGCTCCTGGGCCTTGGTGGTCAGGTAGTAGGGGTCGACCCCGATGCAGTGCCCGCCGACCAACCCGGGCGAGAAGGGGAGGAAGTTCCACTTGGTGCGCGCGGCGCGCAGCACGTCGGCCGTGCGGATCCCCATCTTCTCGAAGATGAGCGCGAGCTCGTTCATCAGGGCGATGTTGATGTCGCGCTGGGTGTTCTCGATCACCTTGGCCGCCTCGGCGACCTTGATGCTCTCCGCCCGGTGCACGCCTGCGTCGACCACCGCGGCGTAGGCCGTGGCGACGCGCTCCAGGGTGGGCCCGTCCTCCCCGGAGACGACCTTCACGATGCGCTCCAGCGTGTGCTCGTGGTCGCCGGGGTTGATGCGCTCGGGCGAGTAGCCGAGCTTGAAATCGCTCCGCGCGAGGCCGGAGACGCGCGCCAGGATCGGCCCGCAGATGTCCTCGGTGACGCCGGGATACACGGTCGACTCGTAGACGACGACCGCGCCCTTCTTCAGGTGCTTGCCGACGAACTCGCTCGCCTTGATCACCGGAGTGAGGTCAGGGACGTTGTTCTTGTCGACCGGCGTGGGGACGGCGACGACGAAGAAGGTGCACCCGTCGAGGTCCTTCGGGTCGGCCGACATCTTCAGCGTCGTCTTGTCGAGGACCTCCTTGGGGACCTCGTGGTTGCGGTCGTAGCCGCGCTTCAGCTCCTCGACCTTCTCGGTGTGGATGTCGAAGCCGACGACGTCACCGAGCTTGCGGGCAAAGCCCAGAGCCACCGGCAGCCCGACGTACCCCAGCCCGATCACCGCGTAGCGCTCGTCCATGACCTTCGTCCCTCTCTCAGAAATCGTCGTCCGTCGATCCGTCGTCGTGTCAGTCCAGCGTGCCGTCGAGGATGCTTCGCGGCCCCTCGGCCAGCAGGAACTGCGCCTCTTCGGCGCCGGCCAGCTTCACCAGTCGCTCGATGCCCGCCGCGACCTCCTCCACGTCGGAGGCGCGGTGCGCGTCGCTACAGGCCGCATGGTAGTAGCCCTGCTCGAGCAGGGCTTCCGCCGCACGGCGCGGTCGCCGCCCGTATTTACCCGCGAGCGCCGCCACGTCCAGCAGGAGGACGGCGCCGGCGTCGATCAGCGGCTCCAGACAGGCCGGGTCATCCCACACAGGCTCGTACCGCTCGGGGTGGGCCAGCACCGGGCGGATCCCGCGGCGCGACAGGTCGGCGAAGCGGTGGGCGAGCCGGAGGGGGAACGACGTGGTGGGAATCTCCACCAGCGCCGACTTGCCACCGAGATAGGGAAGAGAGACCTCCGCCCCTTCGAGCAGCCGCGTGAACACCACGTCATCGAAGAAATGCTCCGACGCGAGCGACGTCGCAGGGAGGCCCGGCTCGCTGGCGAGCGCGTCGAGCGTGCGCTGGTAGGCGGCCTCGAGGTCGGAACGCTGGTTGTCGAACATGCCCGGCCGCATGTGAGGCGTGGCCACCACGTGCTCGAAGCCCACCTCGGCGAGGCCCCTCAGCATCGCCAGGCTCTCCGCCGACGACTTAGCGCCGTCGTCGATGGCGGCGACCCAGTGGCAATGCAAGTCGACGAGCCCCCGCACGATCCGCGCGGACGCTACCACACCGCGGCGCGCGCGCACCCCGGGCGGGCTCTTTCGCAGACCACCGCGTTGTTGGCCGCGATCGAGGCAGCGCGCCACGATCCGCCGCGTGAACCCCGAGCCCAGCAAGCCAAACGATCCCGGAGACCGGCCGAGCGAGCGCCGCCAGCACCGCAGCGACGACGTCGTGACCGCACTCCACTACCAGCTCGCCTCCGCACGCGCCGAGGCCGGCCTCGAGGCGCTGGTGCTCGTCGACGACCGAGGCAGCCTCATCGCATCGGCGGGGGCCTGGGCGCCCTGCGAGGAGCTCGCCGCGTTCGCGCCGCTCCTCGCCCGGCCGGAGGAGGTCGCGCGCTCGGCCGTGGCGGGACGCCTCGCCGCGCTGGCCGAGGACGCCACGAGCCTCGCCATCGGCGACGAGCACGCCCCCATCCTCCTGTGTGGCCGCGGACGGGGCGCCGGGCGTCAGGCGATGGTGCGCGCCGCCGCGGGCTGCCTGCGCATCCTCGCCGCGTGAGATGCGCCACCCGCGCCCGGGCCGCGGCGTTGTGCTAAACGCCCGCCGCGCCCCGTGAGCCCTCCCACCAGCCTCGACGACCTGATCCGTCGGAAGAGAGTCGTGCTCTCCGTCGGCTGTGGCGGCGTCGGAAAGACCACGACCACCGCCGCCCTGGCGGTTGCGGCGGCGCTCCGCGGCAAGCGGGTCCTCTGCATGACCATCGATCCGGCCCGCCGGCTCTCGCAGAGCCTGGGCCTGACCGAGATGAAGACCAGCGCGCAGACCATCGCACCCGAGCTCCTGGCCCAGGTCGGCGTGCGCGCCCCCGGCTCGCTCACCGTGATGCGACTCGACACCAAGGCGACCTTCGACGGCCTGGTCGAGCAGCTGGCCCCGACGCGGGAGCGGCGCGACCGCATCCTCGGCAACGTGGTCTACCGCTACGTCTCCACGTCGCTCGCCGGCACGCAGGAGTACATGGCGATGGAGAAGCTCTACGAGCTGAAGGACGACCCGGCGTACGACATCGTCCTCCTCGATACGCCCCCCACCACCAACGCGCTCGACTTCCTCGACGCGCCGGAGCGGCTGGTCGGCGCCATCGACAGCCCGGCGATGCGCTGGCTGGTCGAGGCGATCCAGGGCGGCGGCAAGTTCAGCTTCAACGTCCTGGCGCGTGCGGCCGCCATCACGCTGAAGGGAATGTCGAAGATCACCGGCAGTGGCTTCCTGCAGCAGGTGGCGGAGTTCGTCGGCGAGATCAACGCGCTCTTCGGCGGCTGGAAGAAGCGGGCCGAGACGATCTCCACCGCCCTGCGCGGCCCCGACGTCGGCTACGTCCTGGTGACGACGCCCGATCCGCTGGCCATTCGCGAGGTGCGCTTCTTCGCCGACCGGCTGCGCCAGGACGGCATGCGACCGAGCGCGTTCGTCATCAACCGCGTTCACCCTTCGTTCACGGGGGACCCGGCGCCCCCCGCGATCGAGGCCGAGCTCGCGCGCCGCGGCCTCGCGGTGGGCGGCGAGGCGGGCGCCAGCATCCGCCACGCGATGAGCGACGCCGCGAAGGAGGGCCGCCTCGATCGCATCCACCTCATGGCGCTCGACGACATGTTCGAGGACGACCCTGCGATCGTCCGCGTGGAGGTCCCGGCCTGGCCGGGCGACCTGCACGATCTCGAGGCGCTTGCGAAGCTCGCCGGCATCCTCGCGCCGAGCTGATCGGTCAGCTCTTCCTCCGGTCGCTCGCCGCCGGACCGCCGTCGTCCTCCCGCGGTATGGGCGCGGTGGCGGGTCGCTTCCGCCGCAGGGCGCGGCCGCCGTGGCAGCCGCCCTCCCCGCCGTTCCAGACGCGCAACCGAGGTCGCCCGCGCGGCGCCTCAGCCGCGAGGGCGGGCCGGGCGCTTGGCGGGGCGCTTCGCCGCGCTCTTGGCGGGGCGCTTCGCCGCGCTCTGCGCCGCGCCCTTGGCGGCGGGGGCCGCGCGGGCCGTGCGCTTGGCCCCACGCTCGGCGTCGGCACCCGCCCGCGGCTTGGCGCGCTTCGTCTCGCGCGCCTCCGCCGACTTTGCCTTGGGACCGCGCGGCTTCTCGAGATCGCGCTTCTGCCGGCCGTCGGTCTTCGTCTCGTCGTCGCCGCGCCGCCGCCGCTTCTTGTAGGCCACCTTCACCGGCACGCCCTCGAAGCCGAAGGACTTCCGGATCTGGTTGATGACGTAGCGCTGGTAGCTGAAGTGAATCGCCTCGGGGGCGCTCGACTGCACGACGAAGAGCGGCGGCGCGCTCTCCGCCTGGGTGACATAGAAGATGCGCGGCGCCCGACCGCCGCTGGTGGGTGGCGGCCGGTTCGCGAGGACCTGCTCGAAGAAGCGGTTGAGCTCGCCGGTGCCGACGCGCTTCCGGTAGCCGTCGGCGACGCGCGTCACCGTCTCCAGGACCTGGCCGACGCCGCGGCCGCTCTTCGCCGAGAGCTTCACCACCGGCGCCCAGGGGACGAACGACAGCTTGTCGCGCGCGTCCTCTTCCGCCTTGGCCAGCTCCTTTTTCTCCATCAGATCGGTCTTGTTCAGGCCGACCACGATGGCGCGACCGCGATCGACGGCGAGGCCGAGGATCTTCGCGTCCTGCTCGGCGACGCCTTCGGCGGCGTCGCACATGAGCAGCACCAGCTCGCAGCGCTCCATCGCGCGCATCGCCTGGATGACGCTGACCGCCTCGACGTAGTCGTGCTCCTTGCGCACCTTGGCGCGACGACGGATCCCGGCGGTGTCGATGAAGAGGTACTTGCGCCCGTCGCGCTCGACGAGCGAGTCGATGGGATCGCGCGTCGTCCCCGGGCGGTCGTCGACCAGCATGCGCTCCTCGCCGAGCAGCTTGTTGACCAGCGACGACTTCCCGGCGTTGGGCTTGTCGACGATCGCGATGCGCAGCGGGGCCCTCTCGTCCTCCAGCGGCGCGTCCTCGCCTTCCGGGGCGATCTCCTCGGGCGGCAGGGCCTCGACCACCGAGTCGAGGAGGTCCTCGAAGTTGCGCCCGTGCAGCGCGCTCACCGGCAGGAGCTGATCCATGCCCAGGCTGTAGAGCTCGGCCGCCTCCAGCTCGCGGCCCGGCCCGTCCGCCTTGTTGGCGACGTAGATGACCGACTTGCCCGACTCGCGCAGCAGGCGCAGCTCGGCGTGGTCGGTGGCGGTGGGCGGCTCCGCCGCGTCGAGCACGCAGATGATGACGTCGGCCTCGTTGATCGCGAGGTCGATCTGCCGCTTAATCCCCTGCCGCATGGGATCGTCGCTGCCGGGGTCGAAGCCGCCGGTGTCGATCAGGATGAACCGGCGCCCGTTGGCCGTGACGTCCCCGTAATGTCGGTCGCGGGTGACGCCCGGCCGATCGTGGACGATGGCCGACTTGCCGCCGACCAGCCGGTTGAAGATCGTGCTCTTGCCGACGTTGGGGCGGCCCACCAGGGCCACCACCGGGATGCCGCTACCGGGACGCGCATGCCCCGACGAACGCTGGGGTCTCATCACTCCACCTCTGCCATCGTGGTGCCGGTCGCGCCGCCCTCGCCCACGGCGTCGCCGCCGTAGCCGAGGTCGCGGAGGACGCCGGGCTTGCTGCGCCAGTCCTCGGTCACGCGCACGAAGAGCTCGAGGTGCACCGGGCCCCCGACCAGCTCGGCCAGCCGCGCGCGTGCCTGGCTCCCGATCCGCGTCAGCATGTCGCCACCCGCCCCCACCAGGATCTTCTTCTGGCCCAGGCGCTCGACGTGGATGGTCGCCGACACGCGGGACGCGCGCTTGTCGGAGCCCTCTTCCCAGCCGTCGATGCTGATGGCGACGGCGTGCGGGACCTCCTCGCGGGTGGCGAGGAGGATCTGCTCGCGGACGTACTCGCGGGCGAAGAAGCGCGCGGGTCGATCGGTGATGTCGTCGTCGCCGAAGCGGCGCTCGCCCTCGGGCAGCACCTTGGCCACCTCGTCCAGCACCCGGCGTACGCCGTCCTCGCGCAGGGCACTCACCGGGACGACGGCCTCCACCGGGCGCACCGCGGCGAGTTCGGCGAGCAGCGACAGGAGGCGCCGCTTGTCGCGCACCAGATCGATCTTGTTGAGCACGACGATGACCTTCACGTCCGCCGGGAGCTTCCGGAGGATGTCGAGGTCGGCGTGGTGCGGTCGGAGCGCGTCTTCTCCCTGTGCGCCCAGCCGCGACACCGCGGTCACGAACACCACCACGTCGGCGTTCTCGGCGGCGTCCTCGGCGGCGGTGATCATCACGCGGTCAAGCGCGGTCTGCCCCGCGAACATCCCGGGCGTGTCGAGCAGGCCGATCTCCGCCGTTCCGTGCTGCACGACGCCCAGCAGCGCGTCGCGCGTGGTCTGCGGGGTGGGCGAGACAATCGCCAGCGGCATCTCCAGCGCGGCGTTCAGCAGCGTGCTCTTGCCCACGTTGGGCCGGCCGATGATGGCGACGGTGCCGGTGCGCGACGGGCCGTCGGGCAGCGGCGCGCGCTCCTGCTCGCGCTTCGGCGGCGGGGGAGGCGCCGGCCGAGGCGCATTGCGGAGCGCCGGCCGGGGGTCACCGGCGGGCTTCACGTCCCGGGGTCCGCGCTTGGCCTCCCCCGGCTTCGCGTCCGTGGATCCTCGCTTGGCGTCCACACGGCCGCGCTTGGCGTCCCGGGGCCCTCGCTTCGCGTCCGGGCGCGGCGCCTCGGCCACCGCCTCGGCGCGCGGCGTCTTCGCAGGCTTGCGCGGCCCACGCACCGCGCCGGGGCGCTTCCGCTCCGGCGCGCCCGCCTTGCCACCGCTTCGCCGGGGTCCCGCCGTCTTCCGCATGCGGCGCCGCTTTACCACATGCTAGCGTCGGGGCCCCGTGGCCCGCACCTGCACGCGCGCCGTCGCGGAGGCCGCGCGCCCGATCGCCGCGCCCGGGGAGCGGCGCGCGCGCCTCGCCTCCGTCGTCGTCCTCGTCGCCGCGGTGGTCGCGCTCCTCGCCCCCCTGGCCCGCGCCGGGATCCTCACCCCCTTCGAGCTCGACGCCGCCGATCTCGGCCGCCGCGTCGCGGTCCACCACCTGGCCGCCCCGTGGCTGGCGGCCGCCGGGGACCCGGCCGCCGCCCCAACGCTGGGTGACCTCGGCATGGGCGAGCTTCCGTTCTCGTCGATGGCCGCCGCGTTCCGCCTCCTCGGCCTGCGCGCGTGGGTGGGCCGCCTTCCGTTCGCGCTGTTCGGCCTGGTCGCCGTGACGGCGACCTGGGCGATCGCGGCGCGCTTCACGCGCGGCCGCGTCGCGGCGTTCGCGGTCGCGGTGCTGGTCACGTGCCCGTTGTTCGCGCTGCATGCCCGCACGATGCTCGGCGACGGCGCCACCATCGCTTGCTTCACGCTCGCCTGGGCGGGGCTGGTGGGGGCAAGCCTCGAGCGTCGGTCGGGCGCCGCGCTCGGCTGGGCGGCATTGGCGTCGCTGGGGCTCGCCGGGGGCTACCTGTGCCGGGGCGCCCTCCTCGGCGTCGCGACGCCGCTGGCGGCCGTGGGGCTGGGGACGATCGCGGCGCTCCCCGTCCTGCCGCGAGAGGGGCGACGACGCCGCGCCGTCGGGGCGGCCGTCGCCCTCGTCGTCAGCGCCGGCTTCGCGGTCGCCTTCGTCCTCGCCGCGGCTCCCGTCGCCGCGGCGCGGGGGGCCGAGGTACTTCGCCAGGTGGGGATGACGCTCGGAGGGGCTGCCGATGGCGAGGGCACGTTCGATCGCATCGCGCGCCAGATCGGCCACGCGGCGTTCCCGTGGAGCGCGCTCGCCCCGATCGCGGTCGGCTGCCTCCTGTCGCCTCCCCCCGCTGCGATCGCTGGCCTCGATGATGTCGGCGCGCAGGCGCGGCGCTCCGCCGCGACCGCCTCCGCGCTCCGCGTGCACGTTCTCAGCGTGCTGGCGGTCTCCTTCCTCGCCGTCAGCGCGCTCGTCCCCTGGGCGGGAGATCTGCCGTGGATCGGGGCCGCGCCGCTGGCGCTCGCCGTCGCCCTCGCCGTGGACGACGTCGCCAGGGATGCGTCGCCGGATGCGGTCGCTGGCGTGGTGGCGATGCTCCTCGCTGGCGTGTTCACCCTCGACCTGGTCCGCGATCCCGAGCGCGTCCTCGCCGCCCTCTCGGTGCCGGAGCTCTCCTTTCCCCCCCCGCTGGTGGAGACGACGCGGGTCTGGGTCGCCGCCACGGCGCTGGGCGTCGTGCTGCCGATCGGCGTCGCCTGGACCGGGCCGCCCCGCGACCGCTCGCTCGGCGCGCACCGCGCCGCGGTGAGGGCCGCGGCGAGGGAGGCGCTCGCAGCGTGGGACGGTTGGCTCGCGTTCATCCTGGTCGTCATCGAGGCGGCGCTGGTGGGGACGGCGGCGATGGTGTTCGTCGGGCGCTGGCTGGAGTGGGACACCGTGGTGCGCCTCGCACGACCGACGACGCGCGCCTTCCTCCATGCGTGGTGGGTCGCGCCGGTAGGGCTGCTCGCCCTCCCGCTTGGCCTCGGCGCGGCGCGACTCGCGCTCGCGCGGGTCGCGGCTCGACTCCGCGCCGAGCCGGCGACGATCGCCCTCGGCCTCTCCGCCGCCGCGGCGCTGGCGTACTCGGTGGAGTTCCACGGCGCCCTGGCCGCGGCGATGTCTCCCAAGGAGGCCCTCGTCGCCTACGAGGCGCGGCGGGACCCCGGCGAGCCGCTGGGCCTCCTCGGGCTGAGCCCACGGCTGGCGCTGTTCCACGGCGGCGCCGACGTCCGCTCGTTCAACGCCCCGGTGGACGCGGCCAGATGGCTGGTCGAGGCCGGCGCCGGCCCGCGCCGCTGGCTGGTGGTGCCTGGCCGCGATCTCGGGAAGCTGAACGCGCTGCACCGCGGCGTGCTCGGCCGCAACGTCCCCATCGCCGACGCGTCGGGGGAGTCGCTGCTCGCGGTGTCCGATCTCCGCGGCGCGCCGGAGCGCAGCCCGCTCGCCGACGTCGTCCTCGACGCGGCGGCGTCACCGGCGCGCGTGGTCGCTGCGAACCTCGACGACACGGTCGAGCTGCTCGGCTGGGAGGTCCAGACCGTCGACGGCGCGGTCGTCGACGAGGTGTCGGCCGGGACCACCTACCGCGCCCGATTCCTGGTCCGCTCCCTGGCGCCGGTCGCGCCTTCCTACCGCCCCTTCCTCCACGTGGAGCGAGGCCAGCAGCGCTGGAACGGCGACGACGCGTTCGTGGACCGCGGCTACCCGTCGTCGCTGTGGCGAGCGGGCGACGTCGTCGCGCTCGTGTGCGACTTCACGCTCGATCCAAATTTCGGCCCTGGCGAGTACGACGTGTGGTTCGGCTTCTTCGCGGGCGGCGCGCGGCTCGAGGTCGTCGATGGACCCGCGAGTGGCGACCGCGTTCGCATGGGCGTCCTGCGCGTCCGCTGACCGAATCGTCCTCGACGCGGGCATGCCTCGGCGCTACGCGACCCCCATGGGTGGACCTCCTCGATCGACGCAGGGCAGCGGCGACGAGGCTCCAGACGTGTCGAGCCGCGACGCCGAGGCGGAGGACGCCGATCGCCGTCGTGCGGACCGCGTCGACGTCACCTGGTCGGTCGACTGTGAGGCCGAGGACACGTTCCTCTACGCTTCGATCGCGAACATCTCCGCGATGGGGATCTTCGTCCGCACCGAGTTGCCCCTCGAGCCGGGGACCGCGGTCCAGCTCCGCTTTGCGCCCGGCGCCACGTCCGCCGGTCAGGTCGGCACCGCAGCGCAGCGGGGACGAGGCTCCAGAGGCCACCCATGGGGGGGCGCGTAGCGCCGAGGCATGCCCGCGTCGAGGACGATTCGGTCAGCGGACGCGCAGGACGCCCATGCGAACGCGGTCGCC
>JBKJLX010000585.1:0-4357 GCA_046596645.1 Polyangiaceae bacterium | reverse complement strand
GCCGCCTCCTCCACGATCTGGGGCCCGCCCTCGGGGTGACCGAAGCCGCACAGGTTGGTGTCGTTCGGCCCGTCTCCGCAGGCCGGATCTCGCGGGTCCATGACCCACACCGGGTTGGAGAAGTGGTGCACCGTGATCATCGGGCGGACGCCGGCGGCCACGAGGGCGTCTATCAGCGCGTCGTAGTGGGCGAGCGCCTCCTCGTCGATCACGTCGCGCTCGGGCTCGACGCGCGCCCACTCGATGCTGAAGCGGTAGCTGTCGAGGTGCATCGCGGAGAGGAGTGCCACGTCCTCCACGGCCATCGCGTACCCGCGGGAGGCGTCGCCGACCGGCGCGTTGCCGCGCCCCAGGCCGCCCTCGCTCTCGGGGCTCGACCAGACCCACCAGTCGGTGCGGTCGTTCCCCTCCTCGATCTGGGTCGCGGCGCTGGCGGCGCCGAAGCGGAAGCCATCCCGCCCCGAGGGGGCGGCCAGCGGACCCATCGCCGCGAAGTCGACGGCGGCCGGATCGCCGCCTCCGGCGCCTCTCCCGTCCGCCCCGCTGTCGTCCCCGCAACCGACGAGCGAGGTCAGCAGCAGCGCCGGGATCGTCAGGGACGGGAGGAGGCGGTTGGACCAGGGCGACATGCCCCCAGTCGTACCACCGCCTCGAGGAGGGCCGCGATCGCCGCCTGCGATCAGTAGCCGGCGGAATCCATGAACGCGTTGTTGGCATCGAGCTTGGCCGCGCGCTTGGCAGCGGGCTTGGCGGCAGCGGGGGCGCGAGCAGCGCCGGCGGTACTGGCGCGCGCCTGGGCGACCATCCGCTGGTTCTCGGCGAGGCGCTCCTTCTGCTTCATGTCCTTGGACACCGCCTGCTGCTGGGCGAGGCGCTGCTCCACCACCGCGAGATCCGCCTCCGCCTCGGCGAAGCGGTCGCCCTCGATGCGCTCGGCGGCCGCCTGCGTCGCCCGGCTCGCCTCGGCCATCGCGAAGATCGACTGGACCCGCTGGTCGCGCATGCTCGCCACCCGCGACGCGTCGCTCGTGACCTCGTAGCGCGCGACCGCCTCCTGGACGCGCTCCAGGTTGCCGTCCGCCGGGTCCGCGAAGTGGAGCCGCACGCTCGCCATGGCGTGGGCGCCCTCGGCCGGCGCGGTGACGCGCGCCCGGACCAGGTACTCGCGGCGCTGACCAGCGAAGAGCGCGCCGACCGGGATGCGGAGGGCGCCGTTCTCGCGCCGCTCGACGCGCGTCGAGTCGACGCCGAGGATCTCGACCCCGGCGGCGGGCATCACGTCGAGGAAGGCGTTGGCGGCGCGCGTCGAGCGGAGCAGCTTCTGCTCCTGCTCGAGGAGGCTGGCCAGCTGCTCGCTGTGGGCGACGTGGTAGAGGCGGCCCGCCGAGCGCATCGCGATCTCGTTCAGCGTGCCCTCGTCGTAGTCGAGGCCGACGCCGATGGCGGTGACCTGCACGCCTCGCGCGGCGGCGCGGTCGGCAAGCGCACCCAGGACCTCGCGCGAGGTCGGGCCGGCCGTGGCGATGCCGTCGGAGAGGAGGACGATGCGCCGGACGGCGTGGGTGGAGGGCGCATCCATCAGGTGCGTGCCGCCGAGGCGGATACCCTCGAAGATGTTGGTGGCGCCGTCGGCGCTGAGCTCGGAGACGGCGCTGGAAAGGCGCATGCGCGAGGTGCGATCGAGCCGCGTGGGGGGCACGATCTCTCGCGCGTTGTCGTCGAAGCGGACCAGGGAGGCGATGTCGCCGTCCTTCAGACCGTCGAGGAAGCGCTTGGCGCCGGCCCGGGCGTTCACGATCTTGTCGCCGGCCATCGATCCCGAGGTGTCGACCACGACCGCCGTGGCGACCGGCGCCCGCCCGTCGCCCCCCTTCTCGGGCACATCGACCCACACCCCGAGGAAGGTCTCGTGCGTCCCCGGGAGGAGCGAGCCGCTCTCGCCGGCCACGCCGACCCAGGTCGAGGACGCGGACCGCTCCTCGGTGGGCGCCACGGCGGCGACCTGCTGCGGTGCAGCCAGGCTCGCAGGGGCTCCGGGGGCCCCGGGCCCTCCGGCAGCGGAGGTGGTCGCACCACCGCAGGCGACGAGCGCCAGCGGAAAGCCCAGCGTGGCAAGGGAGCGCGTGATCATGCGGATGGTCCTCCGTCTACGAGGCCGGGGTCGGGAATCTCCCGCCCGAGCGTCGCGTCTCGGCCTCCTGTGCCCGCGACCCCTCGTTCCGTGACCGTCCAGGATCAGAACGCGAGCCTGGCGCCGCCCTGGATCCACAGCGGCGCCCCGGGTCGGGCCCCGAACGGGCGGTGGGAGGCGACGTAGGTCGCGTCGAGAAGGTTTCGCGCCGTGAGGTAGGTGGTGAGTCCCTTCACCACCTCCACGTTGCCGGCGACGTCGAAGACGACGTGGGCGTCGGTCTCGTCGAATGGCTCCGCCTCGCCGCTGCCGGCGACCTCGCGCATGGCGTCGACGAAGGTGGCGGCGAGGTGGGTCCCCCAGCGATCGGTCTCCAGCCCGATCGACGCCGACAGCTGGTGCGGCGGCAGGTAGGGCACCGTGTCGCCGCTCTCCACCGAGCCGAAGATGGGATCGGCGGAGTCGAAGTCGCTCGTGAACTCGCCCTGGGTGAAGGTGTAGGCGAGGCGGCCCGGAATGCGGATCTCGTCGGTCAGCGGCAGCTCGCTCTCCACGTAGGCCTCGACGCCGGTGACCAGGGCGGTGCCGCCGTCGAACTGCCGGTCGAGGTCCGCCGGATCGCAGCCGCTCGACGCGGTGCAGACGTTGGCGAGATTTTCGTAGTCGTTCACGAAGCCGATCACCTCGGCGCGGAAGCGCCTGGGCGACCAGCGAGCGCCGAACTCCCAGTTGACGCTCTTCTCCGGCAGCGACTGCGCCGACGCCGGAGGGGGGATGGGTGAGAACCCCTGGTAGACGCCGGCGAAGACGCCCAGGTCCGCGGGCAAGGCGACGAAGAGCCCCCCACCGGGGAGGACCACCTGCTGCTCGACACGCTGCCTCTCCCCGGTGAGCGCGTCGTCGAGCTCGTTGTGGATCGACTCCAGTCGCGCGCCGCCGCTGACGGTGAGAAACTTCCAGGTGACGGCGTCGATGGCGTGGATGGCGAGCGCCAGCGACTGCGCCTCGTTCACCGTCGTCGTCTCCACGACGTCGTCTGCGATCAGCTTCCCCTCCTCGATGACGTAGGCGCGCTGGGTGGCGGTGCGCGAGATGCCGTCCATGTGGCCGCGGACCCCGAGCTCGACGCGGTGGGTGAGCGGGCCGGTCGTCGGCCGCCAGCGGAGGACGGTCTGCAGACCCTGCGACACGAACTCGCGGTCGTTGGGCCCGATGAAGATCGACTCGGCGTCGGAGCTCGCCGGGATCTCCCCCCGCAGGATGCCGAGGAACACCTGATTCTGCGGGTCGTCGGGGTTGGCCAGCACGTCGGAGAGGCTGGCGCCGCCGAGGCCCTGCACCCGGTTCCACACCCGGTGCAGGTCGTGCCGATAGGCGGCGGTCGTGAGATCGAGGTCGGTGCCGCGGCGCATGCGGTGGGTCAGCGTGAAGCTCGTCCGCGTCCACTCCATGTGGTCGAGGGCGCTAGCGGCGTAGCGACGGTAGGGCGACCTCGCGAAATCGGCCTCGGTGAGGCCGAGGTACGTCTCGTCCGAGTCCTCGTTCGAGAAGCCCGCCTTGAGCTCGAGCTCGTTCCAGGTGTTGCCGACCTGGCCGAGATCGTAGCGCCCCTTGAGCATCCACTCGTTGCGGGCAAACCCGGTGTCCCCGCCGCCATCGAGCTCCTTGAAGCCGGACGAACCGAGGTGCACCCCCTCGATGAGGACGCCGATGGGCCCGGCGGAGGTCCCGGCGCGGACGTGGACCTTGCGCGAGAGGTACTGGCCGACGCTGATGTCGACGAGCCCCTTCGGCTCGTCGGGCACCGGCGCCGTCACCAGATCGATGGCGCCGGCGACGGTGTGAGGACCGTAAGCGATGGCGCTCGGCCCCTTGATCACCTTCACCGCCGCCATGCGGGTGATGAGCGGGAAGTAGTAGGCGGCCGGCGCGCTGTAAGGCGCGGGCGCGAAGAGCACGCCGTCCTCCATCAGCGTGAGCTTCTTGCTGCGATCGCTGAGGGCGCCGCGCATGCCGATGTTCGGGCGCAACCCGAAGCCATCCTCGCCGCGGACGTACACACCAGGCACCGAGAGGAGGACCTTGTGCGGGTCGTCGTGCTCGAAGCGCTCGAGCTGCTTGGTGGAGATGAGGTGCGCCGACCCCGTGGTGTCCCGGGCGCGCGCGCCGCCGATGAAGACGTCGATCAGATCAGGGGGCGGGGGCGGCGGGTCGTCCTCGCTCGGG